>JAUVCG010000031.1 GCA_030595785.1 Kiritimatiellales bacterium
GAGGGAGCATCTGTGCAAACCAAGACACAGCGCGAAGCTGAATATTCTGCTGAATCCACGTTGGACGTAGAACCTATCTGGATAAGGCAGGGAGATATTATCCGGTATTTCGAGCAGCTACATCTCGATGAGCTGGCCGACAAAGTGGGCAAGAAAGAAGAGCGTGACCAAGCTCGTAGAAACCTCATTGAAAAATGCCGACAGCTTGAAGAAGAGATCGATGCTTTGTTGGATGCTTACGGCGAGGCTCATGAAAGTCTCAACGAAAGAAGCTTCGTGCTACATGGGCAGACCATCGCTGAAAGCTTGAGTGATGAATATACAGTCAAGTTTGATAAGGAATCGATTCAGGAAGAAATCGGAGATTCAACAGAACTTCTGCAAGAGGCAGAAGAGCAATTTCAGGCCGTTTTAGAGTCCGTCAGGATATTGAAGGAAAATGAATTCGTTGAGTTTGACGACGATGAGTCGCAAGTTATTACGGCTTTTGAACAAATGGTTGAGCGTAAAAGGATCTATTATCGTAGTGCAGGACTGGTTGCATTGAGAAAAGTAACCTTCCTCAACAGGACTGAGGAGGTGCTTTTAGGGCAAAACAGCGAGCTTGGGAACGCTGCAAGAGACAAGGCCATTGCAAAGCAAAAGATCAGAGCCATCGCAGCTGATGTTAAACAGAAGTTTGAGTGTGCTTCGCGGTTGCTGGCAGTCAGCAAACAAATAAATGCTCGTTCGTGCCATGCGGTTGAGGAGTTTAATCTGCATGGTGATACAGTATTTGTTGTCGAGGCGGCACCAGACATCACGCTGCATGAAGCTGTGCTTGATGCTATCAGAGGCGCAGATGGCAATCAGACTCTATACAACAATCTACTTTCTCTCATCTCAGGAGAGAAAAGCGTGAAAAACCTTACGGGGAATGCTCCGGATGCGTTGAGGCGGAAGCTTGGGACTCTGCTCGCTCCGCTTTATGGGTGCTACAGCAAACCCGATGAGTCGCTAAAATATTCAGACTCGTCCACATCAAAGGGAAACAGCCCAGGTTTTAACTCCGAGAAGTATTTGGAGATACTGCTTTCTCAAGCTGACCGCAAGCTGGTCTTCATAGACCAACCGGAAGATAATCTAGGGAACAACTTTATTGCAGAGACTCTTGTAGCAATGATCCGAAGGCAGAAGTTTAAAGGTCAGGTCTTCCTTGTAACCCATAATCCCGCCATTGTTGTTTATGGAGATGCCGAGTCCATTATTGTTGCAAGCAACGACAACCAACGAATTAGCTACCAGCAAATCGTACTGGAAGATCGGCAAGCACAAAAAGAGGTGTGCAGGATCTTAGATGGGGGTGAATACATTTTTGATCGGCGAGCCAAGAAATATAACATCAAGCGCATCCTAACTGAAGCGGGGCAAGACCATGAGTGAAACAACTTGTACAGCAACCATGTCCGACGAATCCATTGAACTTGATTTTGATGGTACAGCGATTTCGATTTCTTTGGCTGGAGATGTGGATTTCACTTCTCTGGCTAAACATTTGACCCATCTAATTGAACGCGAATTTAGCATCTCAATCACATGGGATGAAGGCGTGGAGCCAACTGAGAAAGCGATTGTCGCCAAACAGGTAGTTGAAGAGATAATCGAGTCTTTCAATCAGGTTATAGAAGAACAGTTTGAGGGAGATGCCGAAGAAGAGGCAGAAGAAGACTACGACGAAGATGATATTCCTTTTTAGCCGATACTGATCGAGGGTTATATGCAGAACGCAAAAGAACAGGTATTCCAGCAGGACATTATCGACCATCTGGTTTCCAATGGGTGGAAGCTGGGGAGGTCGGGAAACTATGACCCAAAACATGCGTTGTACCCCGAAGATCTTGTTGGCTACCTGAGCGACACCCAGCCCGACCAGTGGGAGAAGTTTAGCCGAATGCATCCGAAGGGCGCGGAGCAAGGTCATCGATCTAATGAAGGAACGGTGCCTTGCCCTCTCGTTAAAATAGAAGATATCATTCATTATTTTCCCTTGTTCATGAAAAATGAACACGCCTGAAAAATGAACAGTATGTGCGGAATGTTCGTTGTTTGCGCAGTTAGGCTTGCAGTCAGGAGGGGGTATGTGTAAACAAAACGTTACAGAGTGATGTAAACAAACGTTAACACATGAGTAGCAAACCAAGGGGTCTTAGAATGAACTGGAACGGCGAAAAACTAAATATCCTGTGCGGCAAGCAAGGAGTTTCTCCGAGCGAGTTGGCCGAACGGCTGGGGGTCAGCCGCCCAACGGTTTATAACTGGCTTTCCGGGCGTGATCCACGCGGCTCGCATCTGCTTCAATTAAGCGCGCTTTTAAAGATTGATCCGGCAGAGCTGTATGACCGTGAGGTTGTGGACGGAAGAATGGATTATATTAGAGGGTTGCAGTCGGCTTCCAACTCCAAGGGTAGTGGAGGTAAATTGTTCAAGCGGTCAGGCATACGCTTGGTCTATGCGTTGCTGACCGATCCTCGGCTGGATGAGGATTGGGGGAATGATCTGCTGAATGTTCCCGTCCGTGAACTGGCCGGTAAAGCCCGCATGTCTACAGGTAGCGTATCCGAACTGCTTTCCGAAATGAAGGAGCGTGGATTCCTTTTAGCAGACGAACGGTTCAGGCGATTGGTTAACCGAAAGCTGCTGTTTGACCAATGGTTGCATGGCTACATGGATTACCGCTTCAAGGTAAAGAAGCAATGCTTTGAGGCCAAGACTGTTTCGTGGTGGAACAACCGCAATCCGGATCGCGAAGGATTTCTTTGGGGCGGCGAGCCTGCGGGTGCGGTTCTAACGGATGACTTTCTTCGTCCACAAAAGCTGACTATCTACACTGATAAACCACTCTATGATTTTGTGGTGGATGGCAATTTGCATCAAGTTCCAGCAGGAGGCAATGTCGAGTTTGTCGAACCCTTTCTCAAAACCGAAGGGATGCAGGGCTGTGTGAACCCGCTCCTCGTTTATGCTGATCTGACCTGTTCCAGCGACGATCGCAATACTGAAACCGCCACGAGGATTTATGACCGATACCTGCGCAGCATTGTTGAATCCGCTTAATCCCGCCAAAGCGGAGACCCTGAAGCGGTTGTATTCGGTGGTCGGTTCGATGCCCGTCGTGCTGCTGGGCGCATTTGCCCGCGACCTCATTTTCTACCACATCCACGGGATAGAGGTTCCTCGCGCAACTATGGATATTGATACCTGTGTACAGATGGCTTCTTGGGATGATTTCAACGCCGCCTGTGAACGGCTCAAAGCCATCGGTTTTCGTGAAGATGGCCCCGATCACCCTGAAAAAATGTACGATACCAACGGACAGGAGGTAGATTTACTTCCGTTTGGCAGCCTTTCGGAAGACGGAAAAACGATCACATGGCAGGCTGACAGCAGCCCGTGGACGATATTGGGCATTCAGGAAGCGCATGATCAGGCGTGGCTGGTTCGGATCGACGAAATGGAGTGTCGGGTTATTCCTCCTTGCGCCATGATCTATCTCAAAATGTTTTCCACGTACGACCGCCCCGGTGCTCGGCGCAAAAAGGATACACAGGACATCGACTTTGTAATGGAGCATTATCTGGATGTGAGCGGAAAAAAACGCCTGCGGACAGGTGGAAGTGATGTGGATGTGATGGAACTTGAAAGCGGGGATCTTCAAAAAGCCGTGGCCCGAATTGCGGGGCGGGATATTGCGGGTACCGTCTGCTCGGATGCTGCTGCTGAGCTGTCGAAAATCCTTGATCAGGAAACCACAAGTGGAAGCCGATGCCCTATTGCTCACGAATTGGCAGGCTATCATCAGGGACAATTTGCACGGGCTCGTTCCATTTTAATCTCTCTGAAAGCAGGATTCGACGAACGTCGTCAATAACAGGAAACACATTATGCAAGACGCACGAGAAAAAATCTTTCAACAAGACATCATCGACCACCTCGTTTCCAATGGATGGAAACTGGGACAATCCGATGCCTATGATCGAAAACATGCGTTGTATCCCGAAGACCTTGTCGGCTATCTAAGCGACACCCAGCCGGAGCAGTGGGATAAGTTTAGTCGGATACACGGCCAAACAGCCGGTTCGGCTGGTTTGGAATATCGAACCGATGAACAGGGAATGTCCAATATCGAAGGCGGTGCAGAAAAATCTAAAAAGCTCACAAAGGCAGAGACGGCTCTGCTCAAGTCGGTGGCGCGCCAGTTGGATAAGAAGGGAACTCTTCATGTTCTACGCAACACGATCAAGGATCGGGGTGCAAAGTTTCGCCTATGTCAGTTTAAGCCTGACCATGATTTGAATCCCGAAACGAAGGCTCGTTATGCCGCCAATCGCCTGCGTGTGGTTCCTGAGCTTTCCTACTCCCCGACGGACTACACAGGCCGTTTGGATTTGGCTTTGTTCGTCAATGGAATCCCTGTGGCGACGCTTGAGTTGAAGTCGGAGTTTAAGCAGTCGGTGGAGCGGGCTGTGTGGCAATATAAGACGGATCGCAAGCCGAAGGCCACCAATGGCAAACCTGAACCGCTGCTGACCTTTAAACGGGGCGCCTTGGTTCATTTTGCGGCGAGTCAGTTTGAAGTGCAGATGACCACCAAGCTTGCAGGGAAGTCCACCTTCTTCCTGCCATTCAATAGCCATCCGCACTCCAATGCGGGCGGTACGTACCGCAGGCATCCTGCCTGCCCAGTCGCGAAACTGGATGCATCGGCTATGTTTTCGGCTCCGCTTTGAAGAACCGGCTGGCGAGCAGGGCAACTCCAAAAGCGATGAAGAACGAGAAGGGGAAATAGTAGACCCAGTGGGCTTCGACTCCTTTTTGCAGCCACCACGTGGCAGGCACCGAGACGGTAAGGCCGACCAGCCAGCCGAAGAAATTCCCGCGCCGCGTGAGCACGCCGAGCAGGAACAGCGCCAGCACCGGCGCGCTGAACAGACTCATAAACGTGGCGAAGGCCTTGATGATTCCGCCGATGGTTGACACGTAGAAAGCAAGGCCCGTAGCCAGAACACCCAGCGCAATGGTGAGTATGCGGGCGAGTGCAACATCTGAGACATCTGAGATATGAAATTTGAAATCCATAACGACGACTGTCGTTATGGAATTGATGCCGGAGTCCATGCTGGACATGGCCGCGGCAAAGACGGCGGTGATGAGCAGGCCTGAGATGCCTTGCGGGAGGTAGTGGATGATGTAGTAGGGCATGACTTGGTCGCCAGTGATGTTTTCTGGGAGCCCAATTCCTTGGAAAAAGGCGAACAGACCCAGCCCGATGAAGAGCAGCAGGCCAATGATGAAGAAGTCGGTGCAGGCGTTGAAGCTAACCGCTTTGATGGTCTTGCGTAATGAACCGGTGGCCATGAGCCGCTGGACGGTAACCTGATCGGTGCCGTAATCCTGCATCAGTTGGAAGAAAAAGGAGATCGCGACGATCGGGCCGGATAGGACGAAAAGATCGAACTTCCAGTCGGCAATATGCAACCGCCCGGTTTCTTTCGCCAGGGCCAAGATCGTCTCCGTTCCTCCGTCGACTCCATGAACCAGGCTGACCGCCACCCAGATCGCGCCGCCGATGAGGATGATAAATTGGGCGACGTCCGTCCAGACGACCGCGGCAAGGCCGCCGAGCGCGGTATAGGCTGTGGCAAGCAGCCCCATCATGCAAATGCAGCCCCACAGCGGGATCCCGGTCACGATCGACATCGCCATGGCGGGGGCGTAGACGACGGTGCCGAGCCAGCCGAGGCGCGCGAGAACAAACAGTCCGGCGACGCCGTAGCGGGCTGCCGGCCCAAACCGCTTTTCGATGTATTCGTACGAGGTGGTGACGTGCAGGCGGTGGTAGAGCGGGTAAAACAGCAGCAGGATGAATGGCGCAACGATGGGACTCATGACGCATACGATGATGAGCGCAATGTTTTCGGAATAGGCCGTGCCGGGCAGGCCGAGGTAGGTGACGGCGCTGGTGAGCGATGCATACATGCTCATCGCCACAGCCAGCCACGGCAGCTTTCGCCCGCCCAGGAAAAACATTTCGCTGCTTTCCTGTCGTCGCGCAAAAAACAGGCCGATCAGCAGCATTCCCGTGAGGTAGAGGCCGAGAATCGTGTAGTTGAGTGTGCCGAATGACATAGTTTTACAGTGCACAGGGGGCTTTAGTTGCTTCCATTCTCAATCGCTTCGACAACGTATTTCCGATTTCCGATTGGTTGAACTCAGTTGGCGTTGGCCTCTTCTTATTTAAAGGTAAAGTGTTGAATTTCCGTCGACGGGGGGAGTCAGCGATTCTTCCAGGATATCGGCAAGTTCCTGATCGGTCAGGACAATAGGGTTGCCTTTCATGCTGCTGGCGTTTTTTGCCTTTTCCACGATGGCAGGAATATCTGTTTCTCTCACGCCGAGGTCGCCGAGGCCGGGTACGAACATCTGGGTGCAGAGACCGATGAGGCGCTCGATGGCGTTGTCAATAGTTGCCGCATCGTCCTGAAGCATGATGCGCGCAGCTTCCCCGTATCGGTCCATGGCGGGATTTTCAGGGTCACGCTGTTTCATGGCTTCAAGGTTGGTTTGGACCACAGCGGGGAGCAGGGCAGCGCAGACCATGCCGTGAGGGGCATTGAACATTCCTCCGATGGGACCGGCGAATCCGTGGACTGCGCCGAGCCCGGCGTTGGCCAGAGCGAGCCCGCTGCAAAGACTGCCGAATGCCATATCGGTCCGGGCATGCATGTCGTCGCCGTGGATGTAGGCGCGGTAGAGCGAACGGGAAACCCGCCGGAGCCCTTCGCGGCAGATGCCGTCGGTGAGCGGATTGGCTTTGATGGAGACGAAGGCCTCCAGGAGCTGGGTAAAGGCGTCGAGCCCGGTGCTGGCGGTTACCTCCGGCGACATGGAGACGGTTAGCTCGGGGTCAATCAGTGCGACGGTCGGCAGCATTTTGGGGTGGCGCATGCTGACCTTGACCTGGTGTTCCGGGGAGAGCAGGACGGCGTTGCGGGTAACCTCTGCGCCGGTACCGGCGGTGGTCGGGATGGCGATGCATGGGGCAGGATCCTCGTCCAGGGGTTCGCCCTTGCCAATGACTTCGAGGTAGTCCGTCAGGTCACGCGTATTGGTGAGCAGGGCGGCGATGGCCTTGCCGGCGTCGATCACACTGCCGCCGCCGAAGGCGACGACAAAGTCACATTCCTGCTCACGGGCCTGGCGGGCCAGCGCGGCGATACGGTCGGTGGTGGGTTCCCCCTTTATGCTGAAGGCAGCAGAATCGACACCGCTTTTTTTCAGGATTTGGAAGATGGGCATGATGCGCTCAGCGCTTGATCCGGTTACAAGAGCGGCCCGCCGGCCCATTCTCCCGGCCAGGGTCGGTAGCTCGCACAGTTTACCGGGGCCGAAAATAATGCGCTGGGCAGTGGCGAATTCAAAGTTCATGGACAGGCGCTCCTAAGTTGGATGGTTAGATTAATCGGGGGGAAGCTCTTGTCCAGAATCATTTTGACAATAAGGCGAAATCGGGTAATTTCTGCTTTTTTTGATGACGAGAGGATATTTGAGTGCCAACCTACGATTATGAATGCTCCGACTGCGGACATGCTTTTGAGGAATTCCACAGCATGTCTGCCGATCCAGTCTCGGTCTGCCCGGAATGCGGCGGAAAGGTACGGCGCCTGATTGGAACCGGGGCGGGTATTTTGTTCAAGGGCTCCGGATTTTATCAAACCGACTACCGCAGCGCCGAGTATAACAAAGCCGCGTCGGCGGATAAGCCGGAGAAAGCGCCCGCTAAAAAGGATGAAAAGTCCGCTTCCAAAAAGGAAACAAAAAAGGCACAGTAGCCGGTCAATTGCGAATTTCGTTTGAGCGGTCAGGATAACGTAAAACTGAGGAATATTGGATATGAAAGATAAGAAGGAATTTTACAGCCTCTTGGCTGAATTGGATGGGAACCCGTATTCCGAGTACGAGCAACTGGTCGGTGATTTCGACTTTAATCGCTATGTTATCAAATGCACCCAAATTGATCTGGATTCCACTGAAACGGAAAATCCCGTCTTCAGCATCCGTATTCCGCAGACCATCGCCGAAATCCCCGAATACCTTTTCGACTCCCCGGTGCGCCGCACGGCCATGGAAGACCTGCTGCTCCGGCGCCTGTCCTCCAACATTGAAGCGATTGCCAACTATGACCACAACGGCATTGCCCGCCGTCATATCCATGTCGCCACGCCGAACCAAAAGATTCTCCCTCGCAACGCACTGCTGCTTACCACGGAATACATCGAGGTCTATATCCAGGTAACCTTGCCGGTTCAGCAAGTGATTATTGATGGCGAGCCTGTGATTTCTGTCGATGGTGAAATGGCGCAGCATATTTTCTTCGACGACCTGCCGGAAATCGTCAGCAACAGCCTGCTCTATTGCAATATCGACACGGCTGGTGCCGACCAGTTTGTAAATAACATGGAAGACTCAGATCGTTTGCGTCAACACCTTGGTGCCAGCGGTCAGGTCAGTTTTATTGCGGAAGGCGCGCTGGTTGCCCGTATGGCCGGCGAAGACCTGCCCGACTACGAACACCTCGCCCCTGTTGAAATCGATGAAGACCTGATGGAAGAAGTTGAAGTACCGCATAGCGGCGCTGTGCGCGGCCTTGGCATTCCGAACGGCCTGACGCTGATTCTGGGCGAATCCAGCAGTGGCCGCATTGAGCTGATGGATGCCATCTCACAGGGCATCTATAACCACATTCCCGGAGATGGACGTGAACACGTCGTGACCGTGGCCGACGCCGTAAACATCCGTTCGGAAGTCGGGCGTTCCATCCAGCAGGTGGATATTTCCGCCTTTGCCAGCGAGCTTCCTGACGGAGGGAATCCGGCCTCCTACTCGACTCATTCCGCCGGCTCATTTACTTCCCAGGCCGCATCATCCGTTGAGGCGCTCGAGGCCGGTGCACGCGTGTTGGTCTTCGACGAGCATACTTCGTCCTCCACCTTTCTTTCGGCGGACACTCGCGTAAGTCCCCTGTTGGGCGAGTCATCGCGCAACACGTTGGCGGCCCGGGCCCGTCAGATGGTCGACGAACTGGGTATTTCAATGATCGTTTCCGGAAGCAGCCTGGTTGCGGAGTTTATCCCGATCGCCGACAAGATCCTGAAAGTGGAAGACTTCCGCATAACGGATATTACCGAAGAAGCCAAGGCGCTTGATATCGTTCCATCCACCGTTGTGAATGACAATGTAAACCTCGGCTCCATGCTCAGCCGCTCGCGCTGGGCCATGCCGAGCTCCATCGATCCGAGCATCGGCCGCGAAGACCTCGTTATTCAAACTGAGGACGCCGACTTCCTGCAGTTCGGACGCTCCCTGATCGATCTCGATGCCATAAGCCAGATCGCTTCCGCCGACCAGACACGGGCCATCGGCTTCGTCCTCTACTACGCGAAGTTACGCTACATGGATGAAGGCTATTCGATCCGCGAGATTCTTGACCTCGTCGACCGCGACCTTAGCAACGAGGGCCTCAACACCCTCGCGCGCGACCTGCGCGGCGACCTTGCGCGTCCGCGTCGCTACGAAGTGGCTGCCACACTGAACCGCCTCCCGGCGTTCCGTGTCTCACACATCACGGAATAGGCGCAGGCAAACCTGAAACTTGAAAAGTGAAAGGTTCTACTGCACCTCACTTATTTCAGGTTTCAGATTCCAAGTTTCAAGGTTAAATGAAATTGGTCGTCCAGCGCGTTAAGCAGGCGTCGGTTACCGTTGACGGGGTGCGTATCTCCGAAATCGGGCCCGGCCTGCTGGTTCTTGCAGGGGTGTCGCACAACGACACCCCATTTGACGCCCGCCACCTGGCGCATAAGACGGCCAGGCTCCGGATTTTCCAGGACGATGATGGCAAGATGAACCGCTCCGTCGAAGACGTTGACGGCGAAGTACTGGCCGTCAGCCAGTTCACGCTCTACGGTGACTGTACCAAGGGCAACCGACCCAGCTACATCACTGCCGCCCGCCCGGAGCAGGGTGAGGAACTCTTCAGTGAATATGTCCGCGCTTTGGAAAAACTCGGCCGTCCCGCTAAGACCGGAAGATTCGGCGCCGACATGCAGGTTGAACTCCTCAACGACGGCCCCGTAACATTGCTTCTGGAAAGCACGGGCAGAAAGAGCTAGGTTAGGAATGTAGATGAATACTGTTTCCCAATGGAAGAGTACGTTGCCGAAAATCCCAATGGGTTCCGTTTGGTTGCTCAACGACCTTTCGGAATATCGCGGGAAGCAGGAGCTTTTCACCCGGCAATCGCCGCAAAGGCTCAAGGCGCTTCGCGAGCATGCCTTGATCGAGAGCGCTGTTTGTTCCAACCGGATCGAGGGGGTGGAGGTCGACCAGAAGCGAATCGGAACCGTTCTCTTCGGCAAGGGACACTTGCAGGATCGCGATGAAGAGGAGGTTCGCGGCTATCAACAGGCTTTGTCGTGGATCCATTCCGGTGGCACCGCCATTCCGCTTTCCGTCGAAACCATTCTGAAGCTGCACGCAACGACCCGACCGAACATTTGGGATAGCGGGTGCTTTAAGAAGGATGACGGTGAAATTATTGAGAAGCATCCCGATGGGCGTGTGACGTTGCGCTTCAAGCCGTTGTCCGCAGCGGAAACCCCAAAGGCTCTGGAGACGCTCTGTACTGATCTTCAGCGCCTATTGCGGGATGGAGAGGTTCCTCCCCTGTTGCTTTTGGCCGCATTCAACCTTGATTTTCTCTGCATCCATCCGTTCCGCGATGGGAACGGGCGTGTCTCCCGCCTACTGCTTTTGCTTCTGATGTACCATCTTGGTTTCGAGGCGGGGCGCTACATCAGTCTGGAGCGGATCATCGAGCAGAGCAAGGAGCGCTATTACGACACGTTGCGGGATAGTTCGCAGGGGTGGCATGAGGCGGAGCACAATCCGTGGCCCTATATCAACTATCTGCTATACACCATTAAGGAGCTGTACCAGGAGTTTGAAGAACGCTATGAAAACATGGCGCTGCCTTTCGGGGAAAAAACGAAAACCGTACTGAATGCCATCAACTCTTTCCCTGGGGATTTCCATATCACGGAACTGCAAAAAAGATGTCCCGAAGTCAGTATAGATTTGATTCGCAAGGTTCTTGGCCGCATGAAAAAAGACGGCGAGATACTCTGCAAGGGAAGGGGAAAGCTGGCGCGTTGGAGCTTATTAGGTAATAGGTAGTGGTAATGGGTAGTTTATTAGGTACTCTTCGATGGCGAGAGGGTATTTACTCTGGAATAAGGGTATTAATCATCATTGATGTTTTGAGGACGGAATTATGGCAAAGCAAAAGACGACGGTTGGAACCATCAATAACGAAGTGCTGGCGTTTACGGCCGGCCGCGATGTGGAACTCGACCATGCGTTGATCACGGTCGACTGCATCGGAACGGCGGCGCATGTGACCATGCTCTCGAAGATGCCGGTTAAGCCGAAGCTCATTACCGAGGCCGAGCGCAAGCAGGTGATTGAAGGGCTGGTGGAGATCATCGGCCTGGCGCAGAAAAACAAGTTTAAAATCAAGCTGGCGGACCAGGATGTGCATCTGGCCATCGAGCGCGCGCTCACGAAAAAACTGGGTGATCTCGGCAAGAAGATCCATACCTGCCGCAGCCGCAACGACCAGGTGGCGGTCGACTTGCGTCTCTACGCCAAGGAGCAGGTTCTCAGTACACTGGAAGAAGCCGCCGCGCTGGCTGCCGCACTGACCGCCTTCGGGAAAAAACACGAAGCGGTTCCAATGGTTGGACGCACCCACATGCAGCCTGGCATGCCGTCGAGCGTCGGTCTGTGGGCGACGGCCCATGCCGAGAGCCTGCTGGACGACTGTGTCGCGCTTATCAACGCCTACAGGCTGAACGACCAGTGTCCCCTCGGTTCCGCTGCCTCCTACGGCGTGCCGTTGCCGATCGATCGCCAACTGACCTCCGATCTGCTCGGTTTCAGCCGCCCGACCCATAACGTGCTCTATGCCAATAACAGTCGCGGCAAGATGGAGAGTATGGTCCTTTCCGCCATGAGCCAGGTGATGCTGACACTCTCGCGCCTTGCGCAGGATTTTATGCTCTTCACTATGCCGGAGTTCGATTATTTCAAACTGCCTTCCGAATTCTGTACGGGCAGCTCGATTATGCCGCAAAAACAGAATCCTGATGTGTGCGAACTGGTACGTGCCAGAGCCACGCGCGTCAAGACCGCCGAACTGGGCGTCTACGACCTTATTAAAGGTTCTCCGACCGGCTACAACCGCGACCTGCAGGAAGCCAAGGAGCTGTTCATGGACGGCATCGCCTCCACACGCGCCTGCCTGCGCATCATGGCACCGATGATCAAGGCGACCCAAGTCAACAAAAAGGCGCTGGTCGCCGGTTTTACGCCCGACGTTTTTGCCACCGACCGCGCGCTGGAGCTGGTGGGCGAGGGAATGCCGTTCCGCGATGCCTACCACCATGTGAAGGAAAATCTCCATGAACTGGAAAACATTGACCCGACCGAGGCGATCCGGCTTAAAACCCATCTCGGCGCGCCGCTTGGCCTTGACTGGAACTACTTCAAAGCCCGCACCTCCGCTGTTATGAAAACGGTCCGCGAAGAACGCAGTGCGTTCAACAGGGCCGTTACCCGGTTATTGGGAACGCCCTATCCGCTGAAGAATAAATGATGGAATAAACGTTCGGACGCCTTGGGTAGAGGAAAGGGTCATCAGGAGCTCATCATGAAGATTGTGGTTGCGCCCGATTCATACAAGGGCAACATGCGTAGCGCTGAAGTCTGCGCGATCATTCGGCAGGCCATTCTTGAGGAGCGGCCCGATGCCGAGGTGTTGACGTTCCCGATGGCCGATGGTGGCGAGGGAACGGTTGAGGCGGTGGTTGCGGCGACGGGCGGCGAATTCCGTAACATGGACGTCTGCGGGCCATTGAACGATCCGGTTTCTGCGCAATACGGAATTCTGCCCGATGGCACCGCCATTATGGAAATGGCTTCTGCTTCCGGTATCGAACTCGTTTCTGCGGATCAGCTCAATCCGCTGGAGGCCACCACCTATGGGACCGGGCAACTGGTTCGGCATCTGCTCCAGGAAGGACACTGTTCCATCGTCATGGGCATTGGCGGCAGCGCAACCGTGGACGGCGGAACCGGTATGGCCCAGGCCCTGGGTTATCGGTTCATGGATTGCGATGGAGTGGAAATCACCGAACGGGGCGGAAAGATGCTACAACGGATTTGCCGCATTGATTCCGCAAGCAGTGAGCCGGGACTGAAAGGGGCAACCATTCGTGTGGCATGCGATGTAACCAACCCGCTGACGGGACCGAACGGTGCGGCGGCGATATTCGGACCGCAAAAAGGGGCAACGCCCGAGATGGTCGAACAGCTCAATTCAGGCCTTTCAAATCTGATGGGAATTTCCGGGACAGAAGGGGCTCCCGGCGATGGCGCAGCCGGGGGGCTGGGATATGGATTGCGCGCATTCTGCGATGCGGAAATTGTATCCGGCGCAAACCTGATTGCTGAAACGGTGGGGCTGCCAGCGGCGCTCGAAGGAGCAGATCTGCTGATTACAGGGGAGGGCCGCACGGATGGACAGACCGCTTCCGGGAAATTGTGTTCCGTTCTGGCCGGGATGGCGCGGGAGCGGGGAGTAAAAACCCTGCTGGTTTCCGGGGCACTTCAAGGTGAGATGAATGTCTTCCTCGATGTGTTCGACTATGCGTTCAGCATTTCCGCCGGCCACACCTCGCTCGATGCCTGCATCGCCCATGCGCCCGAAGACCTCGGTTTTCTTATGCGTAATATCATGCGCCTTATGAACGGGTAACCCTAGAAAGGAAAAGCGGGCAAGCATTACTGAATTACGGGACTGACCACTTATGTATAAATTTGAACATGTACGCCATAAGCCTCCGACCGAGCTCAAGGTAGAACGCCTCTTAATCGTGGCCTGCAGCCCTTTGCGCAGCCACGTCAACCTTTCCACCATATTCCGAACCGCCGGCTGCTGCGGTGTGCGGGAAATCATTGCCACCGGAAATGCCAAACTGATCGGCAAAATCGCCCGCGACGGGGCGGAGCATGTAAGGCTGACCACGAAGAACAGCCTCATCCCTGTGCTCAAGAAACTTAAACAGGAAGACTATACATTGGTCGGCCTGGAACAAACCACCAACTCCACCCAACTATCCCGCTATTGTTTCCCGAAAAAGACGGTTATTGTGGTGGGCTCCGAACGAGAAGGCCTTTCGCAGGAATGCCTGGACCTGCTCCATGCCGTGGTTGAAATCCCCGTCTGGGGCTTACCCTATTCCTACAACGTCGCCACCGCCACCTCGATGGCCATGTATGAATATTGCCGGCAACACCCGGCCGGCTGATCAGGAAACTGTAGGTGGGGTCGGCGACCCCGCCGATTGCGCACGGTCCGCGATCACGGATCGCGGCAACAATCAATACGCCTGATAGACGGCGTGGCCGGCGGCGACGAGCGCGTCGTTCACGTTCTGCCAAATACCGTTCTGATCCACCCAGATCTCCGCGAGATAGCGCCCATATTTCCCGCGCTGATCCTTCACCGTTTCAATAATGATTTCCCGCCCGTCAATCAGCCCGCGCAGGAAATCGCGCGAAGCCATGCCCAGCGCCTTGTCCGGCCCCGTCATCTCCGGCGCATTGATGCGCACGAGCCGCAGCTTTTCGTTGCGGATCCAAATGCCCAGCCCCAGATCGATGTCCACGCGGCAGGTGTCGCCATCATAGACCGACTGCACCTGCGCGGTGTAGTGGTAAAGCTCCGCATCCTTTGCAATCAGGTTAAGCTTCTTGCCCAGTGCGGCCACATAGCTTTCCATCGTACCGATGCGAAAGTTCAGATCGCCGCTTTCCAAACGGCTGATGGTGGCCTGCGTAATCCCCGCCTTCAGCGCAACATCGTCCTGCGACATTCCTGTTTTCCGCCGCTCCATCTTCAGCAACGGCCCGATTTTTTGACTGTTTTCACCGTCCATAACTCTCCTTTATTCATATAGTACAGGATATAAATATAGCATTTTAAGCGCCAAAAACGGTTAATTTATATAGTAATAGATATATTGAAAGCAAGGTCTTTCCATGACAAGGCCTTATTCGAAACAACGGGAATGCTACACTTCACGGGCTGGTACTCTGACCCATCTCCGAGGCGTCTTTCGCGTTCTCTGCGTTCTTTCGCGGTTAATAAACCGCTCGTGCAACATCCGGGCTAGCGGGAGAGCTCATTTTTTTCAGGGCGCCACCCCAGAACCAGGATTCGTTTGCGGGATTCAACCGTGGCCCCCTGTTCGAGCATCGTGCGTTCAATGCCCGGCATATGCATCGCACCCCAAGGCACCACGATATGGTCGAAGGTTTGTACGCACTCGGCAATGCAGTCGGTAACCCGGCGGTTACGTTTGGTCAACAGGTCTTCACGCAGCACATTGATATCGGGATCGGGCATGGATAGATAGTTTTGCAGCAGCACGACCCGGTCTCCATCCGGCCAACCACGGAAGAGTTCGGAACAGGCTTGGAGAAGAGCAATCGTCTCTTCTGAAAACTCACTGATATCCACATCGCATCGCTTTTCGTTTCGGGTGGCAAGGATGCGCTTATTATCCTGAGCCTCCAAGCCCATGCTTTTGGCCAGCTTTTCGTAGCCCAATCCTCCCGAGAGCAATTTATTCCGATCCGTAGTTCCTTCTGGAATAATCACCGAGTTGGTTGCGGGTAAAGAATCAATCAACTGGTCGTAGAATCCTTTTTGCGCAATATGGGCCGTCGGCAAAAGAAGAACGCTTTTCCCCATATGATGGTATGTACGGGATTCAACCGAAACCCCCTGGAAGCCAATCTGAATAAAGCCGTTCGAACGATGGGAAACCGCTAGGCTCAGGGAGCCCACCAGATAAAGTCCCAACAAGGGGCCAATCAGAAAAACATTCAACGCCAGAAACCCCACCAATCTCTTCCAGCGAAAAGCCAGCTGATCGAACAGGGTATTTCCATAGAGCCATTGCCTATTATCGACCGAAACCCGCAACAAGATCATTGCGCCGATTCCCAAGCCGGTTTGAAGCAGCGACAAGACAACCATCGTGTTTTTCATGCCCAGAAAAATGGGAAGAGGCAGCGCGGCAAAAAAACCTACCCAAACCGTAAACACAATAAGAGGCAACACGACCCTTTTCGGAAACCCGCGCATGCAGCCCATCAGGAAGTAGAGCACAAAAGAGGTAAGCAAGACCACAAAGGCCGCGAGCGCCTGGACAACCGAAAGCAGTTGAATTCCCCCAAGCCGTCCCCCCATCGAATTGACCAACGACAGCAAGCCATCGACCAAAAATAGAATAAGATAGAAATTAATGAATTTTCTCAAAACAGGTACTCCCTTGCTTCTTTTGATTCACCGCGATTCCAATCCGCGAAAAACAACATTTTATAGGCTGGTACTCTGACCCCTGCCCTGTGGTCAGTCCCTTAATCTAGTAAACCCCATGTTATTACGTTATTACGGGACTGACCCTTTTGGCTAAAGCCGGCGCTTTGACGCCGGTTCCGGAAAGCCGACTGCGCCCGCCGCTGGCGGAGTGAACGTTGATTTGCGTGCCGATGCGCTCCTTAAGCGCACCGACGTGCGAGATAACGCCGATGAGCTTGCCGTCCTGCTTAAGTTCGGCCAAGGCTTCGAGCGCGGTTTCGAGGGCATCTTCGTCGAGCGTTCCGAAGCCTTCATCAAGGAATAACGAATCGACGCGGATATGCTTGCTGGCCATGCGCGACAAGCCGAGCGCGAGCGATAGGCTCACCACAAAGCTTTCGCCGCCGGAGAGGTTCTTGACGGGGCGGACTTCGCCTGCCTGATAATTGTCGACCACGTTGAGGTCGAGCGGTTGCTTTTTGTCGCGGACGAGGAGATAGCGATCACTCATTTTCGCAAGCTGTTGGTTGGCATGCGAGACCATCAGCTCGAAGGTGAGTCCCTGCGCGAAGTTGCGGAATTTTTTGCCGTCGGCCGAGCCGATGAGTTCGTGGAGTTGGTTCCAGCGGAAGCATTCAATCTGCTGCTTTTCAATATCGCCCAGTTTGTTTTGATGAAGCTCGACGGCTTTTTGGTTTTGTTCGAGCTGGTTGTTGAATGTGCCGATCTGACGCTGGAGCTCGTTGCACCGCTCCGCGAGGGCGGCATGTTC
>JAUVCG010000100.1 GCA_030595785.1 Kiritimatiellales bacterium
GATATCGGTCTCAATATCATCGAACCAAAGCGTGCCGGAATAGTGGTTGACCGTTACGGAAATCGTATCGTCATTATTATTCTCAAATTCTTCCGTGATCGCGCCGTACGCATCGGCAAAGGCGCGAACCGTGTAGTTCAAATCGGGCAAATGCGTCGAGGCTGGAATCGTCAAGACCGGCGTCAAGGTATCCGTCCTTATCTCCATCGCACCAATGCTCCACGGCAGCGTGTCATAAGCATTCAATTGTAGAGTTCCGCCGGAATTATAAAGATAGCGGCCAAACCGAACCGAAGGGGCGGATAGGCTCGTATTTCCGCCCCGGCTCTGCACCTCGAATTCAAGCGAAATCTGCTTATCAACAGTAAACCCCTTCCAGAGCCTGGTCACACTCGTGCTTCCGCCCGACTCCAACGAAACCGCTTCCAGATCCGGCAGGGAATAGAGCTTAATATCATCGAACTCCCGGCCGTCCGTTGGCCAGCCATAGTTGTCTTTCTGCTGAAAGCGGATCACCGACGAACCGGACAGGGTTAGACCCTCGCTTGCCGCGAAGGCGGCAATGTCCAATGTCTTGGTCTTCCACGTCAGTGTGCTATCGCTTAGACCGTCGATCAGATAATACGAGCTTCCGCCGTCCGTGCTCAGAAACACCCCATCTTCAGGATCCTGTTCGTCCCCTCCATCCCGATACCGGAAGGATAGGAAGACATCGGAATACCCCCCCAGATCCGCCACTAAATTCAGGGAGTTGATTGAAGAGAGAGAGGCATCGACCCAATCATCGAGCCGCGCCACTAGATTGTCAGCAAGGGTCAGCTGCTGCGGATATAGAAGCGTACTGGTCGAACCCGAGGTCGTTTGCGGAGCGGGATAAACATTGTTTCCATATCCAGAGAGCGTTTGCCCGAAGCTCGTCGTGACCGGATGTGGACTCCCATAATACCGATAGGTTGAGGACTGATCCCACGCGGCACCTATCATGTAGTATTTCCCTGCATGCAGGAGCGTATTGATCTCGCCGGATTGAACCAAGTTCGTTCCCGTGCTGGCGCTCACCACATTCGAGGCAATCAGGGAATAGGTTCCGCCGCTGGTACTGCTTTCATACACCACAAAGGTTACCGCCGTCTGCTGAGACCGGCCCAAGTGCATACTTTGCTTGTAGAGCGCCACGGTTTCATCGCATTGATAATAGTTGCCGCGCATCCGGTTGCCGCCGGTACCCCCGGCCGCATTGTTCTGGTCTCCGATCAGCTCGGTCGCAACATTCGCAGTGTCCCCAACAACCGTAATCCGACCTTCCGTACCCGACAGGGGAATGATCGGATTCAAGGATCCCGACTCGAAATCCACCGCAACGGGCGGCACGGGCACCGAAAAGGCCGGCATCACAGCCAGCCCCCCCAACCCCATCGCCCAAATGATTATCCGCACACCCCTAAGCCGTTGGTTCTTTTTCATAGCATCCTCACCACTCTCGTAAATTATGACAATATGATCATTATACTCATGTGTAAAGGCGCATATACATAATTCAGGCTTGAAACGAAAAAGAAGACTCGAAAGCTTGCTCAGGAAACCTGGTCGATCCAGCCGCCGCCAAGGACTTCGCCGTCCTTGTAGAAGACCGCAGCCTGTCCGGGTGTAAGCGCAAACTGGGGTTCGTCAAAAACGACCGTTGCGTCCTGGCTTGCGGAAAGTTTGACCGTTGCAGTAGCGCCGTCGCTGCGGTAGCGCGGACGTACTTCACAGTGCAGTTCGTCTGCAGGGGCTTGGCCGAGAATCCAATGGATGTCGGCCAGGGCACACTCGGATTTCATGGTACCGGGCCGTGGCGCCACTTTTACAACGTTGTTTTCCTTATCCAACCGCGTCACATACATGCGCTCGCCCAGGGCAATTCCGAGCTTACCGCGCTGCCCGACCGTGAAGCGATGCAACCCGTTATGCATTCCAACCACGTTTCCGTCCTGATCGTGGATCTCGCCCGGCTTGACGACGGAGGGGTCGCGCTGCTCGACAAAGTCGGGGAGCTTTCCCTCCTCTACAAAACACAGATCCTGGCTTTCACCGCGGGGAATGACCGGAAGACCTCGTTTGTCGGAATAGGCTTTAACCTCCGTCTTGGGCAGGTCGGCCAGCGGAAAGAGGATGAAGCCCAGTTGCTTCTGGTTTAGGCGGTGGAGGAAGTAGGATTGATCCTTCCGGGGATCCTTGGCGCAGAAGAGGTGGTATTGCCCGTCGCGCTCTTCGACCCGCGCATAGTGGCCGGTCGCCAAATGGTTGCAGTTGAGTTGCACGGCGCGGTCGACCAGAAACCCGAATTTAATAAAAGCGTTGCAGTAGATGCAGGGCGATGGCGTGCGGCCGGCGGCATATTCCCGTACAAAAGGATCGACGACCTTGTCAGTAAATATTTCCTGCGCGTTGACCACATAGTGGCGGATGCCTAGGTAGGCACAGACCTTCCGGGCGCGTTCGACATCCTCCAGTGAGCAACAGCGCGACCCATCCTTCCACATGTGGGCGGTCAGCCCAATGACTTCGTAGCCTTGGTCAACGAGCATTGCGGCAGCGGCGGAACTATCGGTTCCCCCACTCATACCGATGGCCACGCGGCCTTTCGTACGGTCTTGGTCTTTATTCGACATGCGCGGAACATAGAGTCAGTCCACGCAGATGACAAGTGCGGTTAATCCGAAAACCGCCCCTCATGCGGATTGAACGGCTCGGCGTCTTCGGGAATAAAGTTTTTGTGGATCGGATTGGAGCAAAGTGTCATGCCAGCATAGTGGGCGACATAGCGGCAACTGGCGTTGTTCTTGTTCTGGCACACGGAATAGTTGGGAAGATAGTCCGCCGCGACGCAATCGGAAAAATCACTCTTCCAAATACTGACATATTCCTCTTCAACCTGCTCTTTTTTCTTTTTTTTAAACCACCGCATGTCATCCCTTTCGCTCAACATTTGCCCAATTTGACCCCGATATTTTTTAATACTCTTTCAAAGAGCGCCCTGGCGGCAAAGGAAATCAACTGCCTTTTTTTAGTATTTTTTACTAGACAGCTGAGGAGCTTCATTTAAAAGTAAGTGATTAATAAATAACGAGGTAAATCATGGGTACGAATCCTATCGGTAAGAACACAAAAACAATTGGCATCAATATGACTAAAGAGGTGGCTGACGAACTTGAAAAACGCGCAAGCTCGATGCACCTTTCCACCAGTAAATACTGCAAGGTGATTCTAACGGAATGGCTTAATTCCGGGAAGAAGCTGACGTTGCAGGAAAAGAAGTAGCCTCAGGCACTTTCTTACATTCAAAGGGTTCCATCTGGAACCCTTATGTTTATCTACGATTCACTCAATCGCTTGGCTTCCTCATTGGCATGGAACAAGTCGTGGGCCTCACTCAAAATAGTCGGAATGCGGTCGGCAAAAGGGCTTCCGGCCAGGCACGACCAGTCCCGGTCGTCCACATCCGTTGCCTTCTGCCCGGGAAACCAGTGTTCGGCCTTGCCAAGCAGGTTGTAGCGCAGTTTGGCAAGCTCGATCAGATCCAGCCCCTTATAAAAAGTCCACAGGCGCACGATTTCCTTCACATTGATGTTACCGGGCGTTTCGGTATAATGCGGCAATCCTGCGTACCAGTGGCGCACCCAATCCGCACCCAGATCGTTTTCCAGCGATTTGGAAATCCGTTTTTCGATTTTTCCAGCCAGTGCAACCCGGTCGTTCCAATGGCGGGAAACAACGTCGACATGCTCATCGAAATCCGACGGCGTGGCCGCACCGATGCTCAGGGTGTGGACTTCGGGGCGGGCGAGGCAATAGAGATCGTTCCATTGCATGGGCGTCAGCGGGTCGCAAAGCGCGGCCATCTTTTTGGTGGGATTGTAGAGCATGCCGCCCTTGTCGTTGGGGCTGATAATGAACACGCCCATATCCTGCGCAGCAGCGGCCTCGACCATTGGCCAATGCAGCTGATTGTAGATGTAATACCAGTGCAGGTTCACATAATCGAACTCACCGGTTTCGCAAGTCGGCACCACTACGTCAGGCCCCGCATGGGTGGAGAATCCGCAAAAGCGTACGCGCCCCTCCTTCTGCAGCTGGCGGATAGCATCCATGCATCCGCCCTTCTTCAGGCAGGTTTCGATATGCTCCGGAAGGTTGATTCCATGGATAGCAAGAAAATCGACATATTCGAGCTGAAGATATTTCATCGACGTCTCGAAGTCTTCGAGGAACTCCGTGGCGGACTCCTTCACGCCGATCTTGGTCTGCACCAAAATCCTGCTGCGGTCAATCTTGGGCAACACCCAGCCTAACTGCATCTCGGAGGGGCCATAGCCGCGTGCCGTTTCGATGTGGTTGATCCCCGATTCCAGCGCATGGTGAATAATGGCCTCGACGTTATCCTGTATTTCCCGATCGATCTTTTCGGCATGGAGATCCTCCCAGCCCTGCTGGAATCGCATACCCCCGCAGGTCAGCACCGGCATCTGCACTTCCGTTCGCCCAAATCGTTTTGTCGGCACCTTCATTTCTGCACCTTACACAATTAATCAAACACCAAGACACAAAGAACTCTAAGTTTGCATTTATTTCCTGCCGAGTTCGCTGCGGATGAGTTCCGCCGTCTTTGTTCCGATTCCTGGAGCTTCAGCAATCTGTTCGACTGTAGCGCGACTCAGCCGGGCGATCGATCCAAATTGCTTCAAAAGCATCTCCTTCTTCGCGCTCCCAATGCCGGGTATTTCGTCGAGGCGCGACTCCATGATGCGCTGCCGCCGCAGGTCACGGTGGTAGGTGATGGCAAAGCGGTGCGCCTCATCACGCAGGCGCATTACCACCGTCAGTCCGGGGGAGTGGCGCGGCAGCACAAGGTTGCCGGAATTATATTCGTAGTCCCAGACCATCTCTTCATAGCGCTTCGCCAGCCCAACGATTGGAAGGTTGTCCAGACCGAGTTCCGCCAGTTCAGCCTTTGCAGCACGCAGTTGGGTAATGCCGCCGTCAACCATCACCAGCCCCGGCAAGGGCTTCTCTTCGTGAAGGAGGCGTGCATAGCGCCTGCGCACCACCTCGGCCATCGAGCGCGGATCATCCGCGCCCTCCACGGTTTTGATGCGAAAACGCCGATAGCGATTGGGATATGGCACCCCATCGACCGAGCAGACCATGCTCGCTACCGAACTGGTGCCGGAAATGTTGGAGATATCGAAGCATTCGATTACGCGCGGCTCCTTCGGCAACTTCAACTGCTTTTTCAGCTCCTTCAATCCAAGCCGGGCCTCGGTCTGTTTCATCTTCGGGGTTTTTCGAACCTTGGCCTTTTCCTTCACGGCATTGTGCAGATGCAGGAGCATGTCGCGCAGCGCGGCGGCCTCCTCAAACTTTTGTTCGGTGGAGGCTTGTTCCATTGCGGCGCGAAGCTCTTTAAGCATTTCCATGCGCTCGCCGCGCAGGAAGGCGCAGGCCTCCTCCACCTTCCCTCGATATTCTTCCTGGGAAACCTTTCCAATGCATGGGGCGGAACAATTGGCGATGATGTCGTTGCTGCAGTGTTTGTAGGTATCTGCATCCGGCATACGTGGTCTGCAACGTCGAATGCCGAAGTACCGCTCCAGAAATTCGATAGCCACCTTGGCGGCCATGCCGGAGGTGTAAGGACCGAAATAGAGTGCACCATCTTTTTTTCTGATGCGGCATTTCCTGAACGTCGGGAATGGGTGCTGCACATCGACGCAAATCATTACAAACCGCTTATCATCCTTCCAAAGCGTGTTGTAATGCGGGCGGTATTCCTTAATCAGCCTGCCCTCAGTCAGGATCGCTTCGGCTTCGGATTTGAGCACCACTAGGTCGAAATCGGCGATGGAACTGATCAGACTGCGGATCTTCGGTTGTGCCGTGCGCTTCGTGTGGCTCCGGAAATAGCTTTGCACCCGCTTGCGCAACGAGGCCGCCTTGCCGATGTAGATAATCCGCCCGTCCCGGTCGCGCATCAAATAGCAACCAGGCTCGTCCGGCAGGTTTTTCAGCTTTTCCTTGATGGATTTGGAAAGTTCCATGGATCCGTCACCCCGCCTCGCCCACCAACTCTTCAAGCGCTCCGCCGGGCGTGCTAAACGGCACATAGAGGATGTCGGCTAGTTGAAGAACCAACTTATTGCGTTCTTGCGCGATATGGCGGTCGGCACGCTTTTCGATGAACGGGGAAAGGATAAGCATCCGATTGGATTCGATGGCGGGGTTCCAATCCTTGGGAATTTGGAGGTGTTCAATTTCACGGGCGGGGCAGAGAATGATGTTGGCTTTGCCTTTGAGTAGCAGGCGCAAGCACTCTTTTTCAACGGGTGAGTGGAAACTGCTGATAACGGTTGTTTCCGGGTTGGCCGCCCATTCCTTGAATTGGTCATAGGCTTCAAGGATTTTGTCCGCCGGGCATTTGCGGGAGCACAAGAGGCCCGTCTTTTTATTTTCCAGCAGGTCGGCATTACCGACATAGGCAACCTTCTGATCGAACAATTGGATATGACGGGTGCTCTCCATACCGGGAATCGATTATTTCTTTTCAACCGCCTGTGCGGGCTTGGTTTGCGCTTCATCGATAAAGGTCACCGTCGGCAGATCAAATCTTGGATAGGGCCCTCGTGCCGTGATATTGGCAATCATTTCCCGGACGGAACCAAAGAGAACGGCGGGCGCATTGGCCTTTACCATGGGTGCTTTCTTTTCGGCGGGATATTCTTCTGCAACTTGGAAAAACCCCACCACCTCGATGTCAAAAATATAGGGAGGACATGGCTCTCCGTCCTTCTGGCTTACGGATACCCTGATCGTGACCATCCAGCGGGAAGGCTCTTCGTTATGCTGCTGGCACTGGGTATTGACCTGAAACTGCCCGGTACTTTTCATCTCCAGGCATTCCGGATCTTCGCACGCATCCATGTGGATACGTGTGAATACGTAGGACTCAAGCTGTAAGGGCGAAGCTTTCATTATCTTCTCCGGTTACTGGAACGGGCACTTCCTTCGAATAGGCTTTCTTTTTGATTCCGAGCGGTTCGGCTTTTTCAGCCGGCTTGGCCGGGGAGTAATCCATCCAACGGGTCTGCCAACCGACCGGC
>JAUVCG010000009.1 GCA_030595785.1 Kiritimatiellales bacterium
ATTTTAAGCGGTGTCTATCTCAACTGAGGTTGAGGTAGGATGGAAAATGTTCGTAGTTCCGCCTTCAGGCGGCAAGCGGCACAGACCGCCTGAAGGCGGAACTACAAGCCTTTCCTAATCGGCGCGCGCATCGCTCTTCTCAATAAAGTTAATGAAGGAGCGGTTGACGACGCGGTGGCCACCGGGCGTTGGATATTTTCCGGTCAAGTACCAATCGCCGGTATGGTTGGGGCAGGCTTCGCGCAGGCCTTCGATACTCTGGTAGATGATCTGCACCTTGGCCTTCATATCGTCCGGCGTAAGGATTTCGGCAATCTTTTTGGAGATCTGTTCGGCCGGGAAAGGGTCAAACAGACCTGTCACCTGGTTCTGCGCCTCGGCTCGCGGCTTCTTTTCGTCGGCTTTGCAGGCTTTATAGATCTGGTCTAGCATGGCATCGCGCCCAGTGTCGTGCGCGAGCGCCACAGCAGCCTCGAAGGCGATGAAGTCCTTCATTTTCGACATATCGATGCCGTAGCAGTCGGGGAAGCGAATTTGCGGGGCGGACGAAACAATCACCACCTTCTTCATGCCAAGCCGGTCGAGAATCCGCAGGATGCTGGTGCGCAAGGTGGTTCCGCGCACGATGGAGTCGTCTAGCACCACAAGCGTGTCGGTGGGTTTGATGACGCCATAGGTGGTATCGTAAACCTGCGCCACAAGATCCTCGCGGTCGGCGTCGGCCGTAATGAAGGTTCTCAGTTTCGCATCCTTGGTCATGATCTTCTCAACGCGCGGCTGGAAGGAAAGCAGCTCGTCAACGCGCGCGCTCGTGAGGTTCTTTTCCTGGAGAAGGTGATACTTCATGCGTTCCCCCACGACGTCCTTCACGCCTTCGACCAATCCGAGAAAAGCCGTTTCGGCCGTGTTGGGAATATATGAAAAGACCGTGTTTTCCAGATCGTAGTCAACAGCATCGAGTACAGGGCGTACCAGTGAACGGCCGAGATCCTTGCGTTCCTGATAGATATCCTTGTCCGTTCCGCGCGAGAAGTAGATGCGCTCGAAGGAGCATTGCTTGGTCTCCGCTGGCTCGTTTACCAGTTTGTGCTGCACTTCCCCGGTACGCTTAACCACCAGCGCATGCCCGGGCTTGATCTCCTTAACGGAGTCAATCGGAACATTCAGGGCGGTCTGGAGTTGCGGACGTTCAGACGTAATCGCGACGATTTCGTCGTCCTGATAGTAGAATGCCGGACGTATTCCGGCGGGGTCGCGCAAAGCAAACAGGTCGCCGTGGCCAATCATCCCGGCCATCACATAGCCCCCGTCGAACGAGCGCGTGGCTTTCTTGAGGACGCGGTAGATGTCGATTTCCCTGATGATGCGTTCGGTAATCTCTGCGCGGGACAGCCCCTCCTTGCGATACTTCCGAAAAAGGAAATCGTTGGCCTCATCAAGAAAGTGGCCGATCTTTTCGAGGACCATGACGGTGTCGGCTTTGTTGCTTGGATGCTGACCCAGCTCGACGAGCATGTCGAACAGCTCGTCATTGTTGGTAAGGTTAAAATTGCCGGCGACCACGAGGTTTCGGGTCATCCAGTTGTTCTGGCGAAGGAAGGGATGGCAGAATGATTCGCCGGACGCGCCGTGGGTGCCGTAGCGCAGATGGCCAAGGAGCAGTTCACCGGCAAACAGGACGTTGCGCTTGACCCATTCGGCATCCTGATACTTATCCGGGTGATTTTCCCGGGCCTCGGCAAATGCGCGCACCATGCGGTTACGCACCTGCATGATCGGATTCTTGTCCGCAGAGCGGGTACGGAAGATGTAGGGCTCGCCGGGGGGCATGTCGAGCTTGATGGCCACAACGCCCGCGCCGTCCTGGCCGCGGTTGTGCTGTTTTTCCATTAATAGGGAGAGCTTGTTCACCGCATACATCGGTGTGCCGTATTTTTCGACATAGTAGCTCAGGGGTTTCAACAACCGCACTGCGGCAATACCGCACTCATGGCCGATCCAATCGCTCATTACATACCGTCCTCGGGTTATGTGTCGGGTTTGATCAGGAAACCGGCATCCTTGCACCAGATTCCGCGAGCGGTCAAGCTTGCCGGATTAGTATTTTTTACAACTTGGAAAAATTCACCGCTTCCCCGCCCATTTATCGCAAAAGTGGTTTGTGTCTCATTCCCAGCGAACGCCTGAGCCGCTCCCTGATCATGAGGAACTTATGCTTAGGGTGTGGCTTTCAGGACATGAATCGTAAACAAGAGCCCCCCGTTTTACGTGACTCTCGTGGAGGCCAACAGGACTAGAAGGAATACTGGATCTTTCCGTTATAGCTTATCGCGGTGAACTCTTCTGAGTATCGGCCGTCAAGGCCAAGACTGATCTCAAGGTTCTCACCAAAGAGCGTACCGATACTTGCTCCCAGATCCAGGGAGTCGGCTGCCGGGGCCTGGATCGTGAAGTAGTGCGAGTCGGTTCCATCAATCAACGTATAATTCAATGTATCGATATCTGTATTGAATTCATGGTGCCAGCTCGCCTTCACGCGCGTGATGAGGTCAAAGCTTTTCATGGCCTTCACAAAACCGACATTGACACCGAGAATGGACTTGAAGCTCCAGCGGTCATAACTATCCACCGCGCGGCCGACTGCATTGGTCGACACCTCGTCGTACGCGTCCTGACTGTAGTTGGCTGCCTGAAGGGCCGCCACCGGCGTAAAGGTGTATGAGCCGGCCGACGCTTCTTCGCTTGCGCCGATGTAGAATGCCATGGTGGAAGCGTCCATTTCCGCATCGGAGCCGAAAATCGTTCCTGACTCGCTCTCAACCGAGCTGGCACCGTAGCTTCCAATCAGATCCAGATCGAAATTTTTCAGCCGGACCGTTCCATAGAGTGCCCCGTAGGCCGTGGATGCATCACTCGTATCGCCGTCCTCCTGATCGATGCTTGATCCCGCCAAGCCTCCGGAGAGTCCGACAATCATATTATTAAATGCTCGATCGACGCCCAGTACCGTTCCATATGTACCCGCATCGTAGCCGGACAGGTCGCTCGACGCATCGCGCGTACCATGGCTGCCGTACGCACTAACCCAGCCACGCCATTGGCCATTAGCATCCGCCGGGCCGTATGCGCCGACCGGCTTCACATAGTCGCCCGTTTCCATCAGCATTTCGCTGGTCCGCTTTTCTATTTGCCTGAGACCCAGCAATACGCCATCCATATGCTGGTAAGTCGGAATTCCGCGGGTATAGAATTGTGTAACCTCGGCAAGCGCCTGCTCCGGCGACAGCGAGTTGATGATGCCCAGTTGCCGGTTGGCCAGCGGATCTCCTGCGGAAGCCCGGTCATCGATTTCATCAAGAACCGCCCTGAGATCGTCATTCTCCGGGTTGAGCCCGCCGCTGAGTCCGATGCGGTTGACGATGGCTACAATGTCCTCGTCTTCTGCGAAGAACGAAACCCCGACCAATGTTCCGGCCGAATCAAGGTAGTTGACCAGATCGGCTGTTGTTGCATTGGTTTGTCCGCCGACTACCAGCGTTTCCGCCGACACCAGAGTATTCGTATAGGTTTTGTCGAAACTGATAGTCCCGATATCACTTGCATAGATAAAGTTTGCTCCGTCGGCAAAATCGGCCACCTGTCCGACATTTAAACGTCCGGAAACTGAAGCACCGGCACTATTGGTTTCCATACCAAAGCGCAACGTTGCCGAAGCCTGCTGCACATAGTTCGAGGGAGTCGAAACCGTTGCACCGGCTCCGATATCCAGCATCGCGCCGGATTCCAGAAGAATATCCCCGGGCTCGTTCCAGGAGGCACCGGATCCGGCCAGGCGCAGGGTGCGGCCGCTTTCAAGCACGCCGCCCAGCCCGCTGATGCCCCCGTATGTTTCGAAGGTGCCGCCCGAGCCCACGTTGAATCCATCGGTAAAGATGGTGTTGCCATAAACCGTCATGGTGCCGCCGTCGTTGACGTTCAACCAGCAGCCCAACCCCACACTGATATTTTCATCCACGACAACCCTGCCGCCGTTCTCAACAACCAGCGTATTGTTGCTGCTCACATTGTTCCCGACCAATAGTGATTTGCTGATATTCCAGACGGATCCGTCGCCCGTCACCAGAACCTGGTTGTCATTTGCAAACCCTTCCGCGCCGATGCGTGACTCACCACTGAACACTTCCGCGCCATTGGTGATCACAAGGCTGTTGCCGGATCCGTTAAACCCGACAAAGAGGCCATCGCTGTTTCCCCACGTGGCATTGTCTACGACCACGCGGTTACCGATCGCGTTGGTGTGGTAGCCGATGTACCCCGTGGTATTAACAAGCTGTGCACCATTCCGGACGGTGACGGTATTCGAAGAGCCGGAATTGCCGGCGAAGAAGGTGTGACGGTTGTACCACAAGGATTCGTTGCCATCGATCATGACACGGTTATTATCCGCCCCGTTATCCGTTCCCAGCAGACCGATGTCATCGTAGACCCGGGCGCCATTGAGGATCATCAGTTCATTTCCGGAACCCTGGTGCCCAACGTGTATGTTGATCGTGTTATACAACCGGGAATCAGGACCATCAACAACCAGGCTGTTTCCATCGGCCCCGGTCAGATCACCGATATATGTATTTCCTGCAACGGACGCAACACCGCCGTTTGAAACCGTGAACGCATTGCTCGTTCCCCACATGCCCACTCGCAATGACGAACTCATGGTCCATGTTGAGCCGGAACCATCGAGTAACACCTGGTTGTAATCAGAATCTAAACCGATAATACCGCCACCACTGGAAATCGAGCCCCCGTCCAACGCCGACAGCGTATTGCCTGAACCATTGTAGCCCACCACAACGGTTCCAAACGGGTTATGGAGGTGTGATCCCGCACCTTGAACAACGACCGTATTGCGGTCGGCACCACCTCCGGCACCAATAACGGTATCATCCCAGCTGGAAACGGCACCGCCATTGGCAATGGTTAAAACATTGTCGGAACCATATTCTCCGATGATAAAATTCGAGTAGTTACTCCAGCTCGATCCCGATCCGCTAACCTCCACCGTATTGAAATCAGAAGTCGCATATTCGCCGATCTTGCCATCCAAATCGACAATCGTTCCTCCATCGATAAGCTTTAGTTGATTGGAGGAATTATTTTCTCCAACAACGACAGTGACATCATTGCTCCAGATGCCGCCATTGCTTAAAATCAGTGTGTTCATGCCGTCATGTACACCATTCATGTTGGTCAGGGATCCCTGGACCTCAAGAGTCGACCAAGCGTCCCAGTTGAATCCATCCATACCAGCATCCATATCGGAAGCGACGGTAAACCAGCCCCCGGCTTTAAGATCTAAAATATTACCCGTCCCGTTTGTAGAAATCGCAAGGTCGCTCGCCAGCACTTTGCCGCCGCTTGCAATGGTCAGTGTATTGTTGAAATTGGTTGCTGCGGAATCACCGATGCTCAGGCTTCCTGCATCCCAGAACGATCCATTACCGATAACGAGCGCAGTGTTATCATTTCCGTTGGTTCCTGTCCCGATGGTCGAGGTTCCACTCGAAGCCTGGGCCCCGTTTGTTACGTAAAAAGTGTTGAACCGGGAACTTTCCCCAATGTGTAATTCACCTGCCGAAAAAGTGGAACTCGATCCCTCCACAAGAAGGGAACTATGCAGCGCATTGGTAAAGCCAACATAGGTGGCACCAAGAGTAGCATTGCCACCGTCCAGCACCTCGATACGGTTGCTTTCACCACCGTCATAACCGAGGAAGATTGCACCTTCGTTCACAAAGGAGGAGCCTTCGCCCTCGACCACAATCCGATTGTTATTCGCCGATGATGCATATCCGACATACCCCGTCACGGCCGAAGCCGTTGCACCATCCTTTACAAGAATCTCGTTATCAGAACCCATGAAATACAGATTGGTGCTGACCGCGAATCGGCTTCCCTCTCCGGTGACCAGTATCCGGTTGCCGTCATTATCGATCACCGTGGTCATGGTGGAGATATCGGCCCGATTCGAAATAATAACGGTGTTATTATCCCCTGTTTCCCCGACATTCAGGGTTGATATCCCGGATGCCAACCAGGTTGCATTCTCCCCCTGGAGGATCAACGTGTTGCGATCTGCGACACGGCCGTCGAACCAGACCGAACCCGTAACCTCCAGCGTAGATCCTGCGTTATAGTGGAACGTATCGCTGTAGTCCAAATCCGCGTGGCCATCTATTTTCAACCACCCACCATCATTGAGGTAGAGATCGTTGTCGCTATAAATATCCAGCTGCCCACCAACAACTACCTTGCCGCCGTTTTGTATGGAAAGACTGTTCGTGCCGTTCAATACGGAGCCAACCAGCAGATCTCCACTGTTGTTCCAGGTGGATCCGGCGCCTTCCACCAGCACCGTATTCCCAACCGCCGGATTTTCAAAACCGATCGCTCCGAAACGACTGTTGACCGTGGCTCCGTCTGAAATGGTCAGACTGTTGTCATCGCCTTTGCGGCCCACCACCAAGGTGTCCGAATTTTCCCACACCGAATGGGTGCCGCGCACAACGACCGAGTTGTTGGCGGAACCTTCTTCGACACCGACGACCCCATTCGCGTTATAGACCAACCCGCCGTCTTCGATCGTCAGGGTATTGGACGAACCGCCGTTCCCGACGGCAAGATCCGCAACATTGGACCAGGACGATCCATTGCCAGTCACAACAACACTGTTCCCATCAGAACCCGTCAGCTCTCCAATGATTCCGACGCCGTCAAAAACCGCGCCCCCGTTCGTAATGGAGAGCATGTTGTTTGCAGTGCTTTTCCCCACCATCAGCTGAAATCCGGCATCCCAATAGTTGGTCACCGTTTCGGAAGCTCCCCCTTCTATCGGATTTGAGGCTCCCGCCGCAATCGAGACGGCTCCAACCAGCATCAAACCCCAAACAAACCCCTTCATCAAAATCTTCATGAACACATCCTTTGTATGACTGGTTTACTATGCGAAAACTAAAAACACCCTACGAGCAAAGCATTATCCATACCATCACCGGCCGTTCTTCTCGACTGGAGCAGGAAAAAACGGATCAAAACAGACAGAGATCCCATAAAAAAAACGGGCACAAGGCCCGTTTAAAAGGTTCCAGATATTGGAAAAGGCGGGAGGATTCCTTTTTCCAATATCTGGATGTTTTGGAGAAATCGGTTAGTTTGAGGCCACCTCGTTCTTCGAAGCTTTCTTCTGTTCGTTTTCCAGTCTCTCGGCACGCTGCTCCAAGCGCCTGGCCTCTTGTTCATCAAGCTTTCTGATCGAATCATCAACCTTGTCTTCTTCCCGGGACTGATAGTATTTCCGGCTTTTTTCACGCAACACCCTTTGGTTGCTTTCCCGGATAAGCCGGCGGCGAGCCAGCTCGGAATCTTCCGGCAGTCCGGTTTCAAGAGCAATCTCCTGAGTGTTTGCCAGCCCAACGGTCACAAAGATGATGGTTTCGGTCTTCTCATGAATGTCCTGCGTCCAGGAGAAAAGCCTTCCGAGGAAAGGAATGCTTCCAAGCCAGGGAACTCTTCGTTCTTTTGTACTCTCCTTATCTTCAGTAAGACCCCCAATTGCCGCCGTCTGGCCGCTGGCCAAATTAAAGACGGTCTCAACCGTCTTTTCATCGATGATTGGATAGGTATTATCTCCTGCGGCCTTGTCGGCGTACTTACGGGTCAGCGAAGGCTTGATACTGACGGTAATGTTGCTACTTGTATTGATGGATGGAGTAACATCGAGTCTGATACCGTATTCAAACCAAGGCAGTTCCGGATCAAGTGAATAGGTGATGTTATCAATCGCCGCTCCACCTATACCACTTGCCGTTTGCTGACGCTCCTGCTTAAGGTTCGGCTCTTTGCGAACGATTGAGATGTTGGCTTGTTCCTCATTGGCCACGATGATCTTCGGATTGGAGACCACGTTAACCCCCCGTTCCGCCTCAAGGGCATTCAGGACTACGCTTAACTGATCGACATCCAGCACACTAGTGAAGAGATGGTCGGAGAAATCGCCCATCGGGATCGGAGTCGTAATGGGGCCGATATCGGTCAGCTGCCGACCATCATTGTAGGTTTGTGAGGATGCGCCAACCGAAGCTTGAAGGCCGCCTTTGCCTTCTTCATCAAGCCCGAGTTGCTTCCAGTCAAAACCGAGTTCCTTCTGGTCCCCATCACTTAGCTCCATGAACTTGGATTCGATGAAGACCTGCTGCCGGACGGTGTCGATGGTCTCGAGCACCGAGCGGATTTCGCTAAGGCTGGATTCCGTGCCCCTTACCACCAGCATGTTGCGGGAAGCGAATTCGGTAACCTTGGCATCTTCCGGCAGCAAATCGCGTACAAGTTTAGCGACATTTGGAACGGTTGCGTAGCGGAGCGTGAAGGTTTCAACGACCTGGGGCTCCGGCGCGCCGGGCGGACGGCGGCGAACGCTGAATACATTGGAGCCGGACACCTTCTGATAAAGCTCATAGTCATAGGCATCAAGAATCGACTGTAGCGCCGGGCGCCATTCGACATCCTTGAGGTTAACGGAAATCTGTGCAGCTTCCGACAGCTCGGGCACAATGATATTTGCGCCGGAAAGCTGGGCAAAGAGATTAATGGCCTCTTCCAGGCCCACTCTGTTCAAACGCACGGAGATCAACTCATCGGTACTGTATGCGGTTTCCTCGTCGTAGGTCACCATGCCGAGGTCATCGATCACCTCTTCTTCGGCGGGTATTTCGGCGGGTGCTTCGGCGACCTCAGCGACTTCGACGGGTGTTTCGGCGACTGTAGCGACTTCGGCAATTTCGGCAACCGGTTCATCCTCGACCGCTGCATCCATAACCACATTGGTTTCTGCGGCCCGTTCCTCGGTCTCCTGGACAACGACAGCCGCACGGGCAACCGGATTGTTCTCCTCGACGGGCTCTGTCGGTTCTTCCACCGCTTCAGACGCACCTGAATTGGCGCTTTCAAGCATCTTCAGCAAATCGTCATCAGCAATTTTCTCCTGAGCAACGGATAGCGATGCCACCAAACACGTAGCTATTAAGGATCCCCAGATGTTCATTGAACTAGTTGTTTTCATATCCATTACCTTCCTTATTCATTGTGCTAAAATTGCTCTGTTGTCCGGCTGATACACGGCGCAGTTTCACGGAACTGGGCGGCGATATCCCTTCAATCATCCAAGTGTAGCTTACCTCGCCAATCTGAACAGACACGGCTTCGCCAGTACTCTTAACCATACCGTTGATAACCGCATAAAACTCATTCCCTGCCCGGCTGCTGACTCCTTGTATGGCGACCTGTTCCATTGCTCTGTTCCAATCGATACTTTCTGCCCGTTTAACCACTGCCGTTCCCTGCTCTTGCTGTTTTTTTTCAGTCACCCATTTTGGCGTGTATCCGACCGGCCAGAATGGATCGCGTTGCACTGCAACTATGCTGTCCTTAGCATCATCTATGCCATCTGCTTGGCTCGTTTGGAAATTGACGGCCGGAACGGCTCCTGGTCCGACGAGAAACGCAAGCAGGATCATTCTGCCGATCTTCTTGGCCAGGGCTGGTTTAATCATATGGTCTGTCATAGTTTTCTCCGTTGTGGATTCGGAAATGTGTCGTCTGAAATCTATTGCTTGAGCATTGCTTCCGGTTGGTTTTCGCTATTTTCCGCTCTATCGGATTCCTCCCCGTCGACAGGGATATCGGGTTCCATGGATTGATCTGATGCATCCGGCTCTGTACGTGCGGGACGGGACGGCGGAGGAACCGGTTGTTTCTTCCGGTCGAATTCTCCGGTCTCCGACGGCGCAGTGGATTTGGCGGTCTGAGTGGCCGGGCTGACGCTCGCCGGCGGCTGTGCAGTGATGCCCTTCCACGAGTCAGCGATATACCCTAGATTGAATGGCCACTCGATGAACAATTGCACGTTATGGACATCGGGCTCTGCACCCGTACTGATTTCGATCCCGGTTACACGGACCAACGGATGGTTGCTTGCGATCCGCTCGAGAAATCCCTTCACGTTCTCGTATCCTCCATGCGCATTGATACGTAATGAATACGATTCCAACTCCACTACGTCCTGTTCTTTGGGATCACCAGCAGGCGCGGCAATGGTGTTTTCATCGATGGTATCGATTTCGAAATGGACCATTCGCGCTTCGTTGTAAATGATTTCGGTTGCCCATGAATAATAGTTCCGATCAGGCGGAATCTTCGCTAGATGCGCTTTTAATTCCGCAATAGTTGAGCGGAACTCCGCATCGTCCCGATGGTTATTCGATACGGCTTTCTCTGCCGACTCAATCTTTTCGGTCAGGCCATGGAGCTCCTGCCTGGCTTCCGAAATGGACGACAAACTGACTTTGATCCCGAATACAATCAGGACGGCAAGGATCACGGCAGCGACAACACCAAGTATCAGATACTGTTTCTGTTCTTTACTTAAATCCAGGAGGCTCATTATTTTTCCTCAACCTCTGCGCCCAGCCCCTCGAAACTGAACTCGCGCATGTTTTCGCCATCCGCCCCACTGCGTTTCCGCATCGAGATCAGTTTGACTGAATCAAATATGGCCGACAGGTGCTCTTTCTTGAGCAGATCCCTGCGCAGATTCATCACCGTATCTTCAGCCTGTTCCCCCTGCGACACCCCCTGCAGGGCCAGGCGATAATCGAGATCCAGTTCATCCGCATCGCGATAGAGCGATGCTGTAACTTCGCTCCGGATCGATACACGCATAAGCCTGACATTTTCAGGAATGACTTCCTGGACATCCAGCAGCAACCCTTCCATTGAAACCTGCGAATCCTTCCATCCGTTGATCAGAGAGAGCGCCTGCCGATTGGTTTTCAATCCACGTTGCCGATCAAGGGCAACTGCGAGTTTGGGTTCCAGGGTTTTCCAGATTTCCCGACTGGCCTTAAGGTCTGCCTGTACACCGCCGTACTGGATCAACTTTACACCGCTGAGAAGCGCAATGAACAAAATGGGCGTGACGACGATGCTTACCAGCATGAACCGCCGGCTCACGGCACCTTGGTAGCGTCGCTCGGACTTCTTCAGCAAATTGACTCTTGGATAGCTCATGATTCCTCAAGCCCTCCAATCGCAGCTCCCACCGCCGCCGCAAAACGGGTGGCCTGTGGAGCGAGATCTTCCGGAATGATATTCGGATGGTCATATTGCATATTCTCAAACGGACTCCAAAACAGTACTTCTGCATGCAGCGTTTGCTCTACGAGCGACGCCCAGTGCGGCAGCAAACTTAAACCGCCCGACACATACATCTTCGAAATCCGGCAATTTTGATGGCGTTCAATAAAATCCTTGGAAATGGAGATCTGCTTGAAAAACGGGGTCATGACCTCATTCATCGTAGTGGAGATATTAATGGACTGGTCGGTCAGGATTGTACCCGCCAGTTCGTCGTCCACACCAAGATCCTGAGCCACCTTTTCGCGCAGGGTTCTCCCGCCAAAACCAAATTTGCCAACCAACGCCACAACACCCTTGTTGATAAACACAAAATGGCTGACCGAGTCGCCCGCTTCGATCAAACATACGGCCTCGTCCCGGCATTCACCGCCACGGGCATTGAGAAACGCCGGAACAAACGAGAGACCTGCCACCTCGACTGAAGCAGGAGCAGGTGGACCGGAAGGAAACATGCTCAGCAGAAACTGCACATCGTCTTCCGGAACCGCAGCAGCCAGAAAACTGGAGTCATGCCGACCCTGCCCCCTCTTCGCGAGCGTGGCCGAAACACGGTAGTCATCTTCAACATTGAGCAGTTCCCGCAGCTTTTGCTCTGGCAGTTCCGTCTGCCCCTCCGGCAGTACAGCGTTGACCATCCGCACCACAGAAGATGTTCCCGTGTATGCGAGACAACCATAGTGTGCGGCCATGTTGCGCGGCAGTTCAATTCGCCGCGCCGCTGCTCCGAAATCAATGGCGGGTAACTGATCGATACCCATCAGGACCAGCTCCGCCTTGTTCTTTTTCAGACGAACCACCTTGGTGGCCGTGGTCGAAAAATCAATCCCGATCAGATTGGGAGCCATCTTTTGCAGCCGGCTTCCATGTATTGCTTTTTTTATATCGTACATATTCTTATTCATCCGCGCGGTTATACGGCATCTGCATCGGTTTCCACCTGCCGGAATACAGAGCACGCAACCCTTTAAGCAGTATCCGTACCATGATTATGTCCTGATTTACCGCTTGCCAAAAACCGCCTCATTATCGAAGCTGTGTGCTTATGTATATTGATGTAACGATCAGCTGACTGAGGATTTTCCAGTGACAGAAGCAAGTGCCCCGCCCCCGATTCCCGAAAACGACAAGATGACGCCGGAGCCGCCCTCACCCTGGGTGATGCTCATTTCGATGCTTCTGCTGATCTCTGGATTGATTCTCTCGAGCGCTATGCTTGTGCACTACGCCATGGATGGCAAAGAAGGCGCGACCTGGAATTCTTTTTTCGACTTCGCAAAGCAGTTTGCGATGGAGGAAGGAAAGGAATTTTCAGCGACGGCCCAGTCCGCCAACAAACAAAGCGGGGCTGAAACCGAGCCTTCTGCATCGACCGGATCCAATCCCTCGGATTCGTCGTTTAAGAAGTTTTTTTCCGGAGGAGGTGGAGGAGACGGCACCGTTCGCTGGCCGAAACTGAAAGTTACGGGGTTTGGGACATCTGCCGATGCCGAGGGCGGCTTCGCAATCATCAACGGAAAGCACGTTCTTGTGAATACCTTTATTGGCGAAGTGAAGCTGGTTGAAATCCGCACCCACGGTGCGGTGGTTGAATACAAGGGCGAACAGAAAATCCTGCCGGTCGAGTCCGTCCGCTAAGCCGCCATCCCCCGCAACTTGCCAAGTGCAATGTCGTATTCCTCGGCCGACACGAGGTAGGTGTGGCAACGGTGCCCGCCGCTCTTCTCCACCTTATCGATCAGCACCTTGCTAAATGGATTGAGGACCGCAACGAGCAGGTCGTTGCCAAAAAAACCAAACGGCAAAGCACCGTCCCGTGCAGAAACCTCCAACGGAAGAACCCCATCCATCTGTTCGGACAATTCAAAATTGAGCAGAGAAACACAAGGGACACCTGAGCGCGAAGACATGTGGTTCATGATGCGATTCATCTGACTGAAACCACGGTCATTAAGCACATGCAGTACGCTTACGGGAACATCGACTTCCTTGGAGGAGACTTCCGTCAGGTCGTGCAGCACGCTTGAATATTCCTCCTGCGAGAGCTGGTTCTCTTCGTAGAGCTTCCATGCCAGCGCCAGTTCCTCGCCAATCTCAGCATCGGCGGCCGGTGTGGACTTCTCTTCGGAAACAGGGGGCTCGGACGGCACATCATGGCCCATAACGGTTTGGAGACGTGCAAGTTGAACCGTAACCTCGGACGGAAACTCCTCTTCAAAACCGGGCAGTTGCTTCATAATAAATTCCGCCGTCTCGGAATCTTTGCTACTGTAGGTTACGTCGGTGAGCAGTACCAGATAATCGAAGGCCTGTTCGCGACGATCATATTGGTTGTAGGCATTGTAAAGAGCCCTTAACGTCATAAGGTCCTGCGGCATCACTTCGAGTATCTGCTCCAGCATCGCAACACTGTCAGCCAGATCACCGTCAATCGCATGCTTGTCTTTTCCCATTACCTTTTCTCCTGAATATAAACCGATCAGGGTTTAAGCAGAATACAGGCCAGTTCTTTTTCCGCCCCCATTATTCCTTATTAATTCCCGCGATAACCTTTACCTTTTGCAGTCAGTCGGCATGAACAATGCTTCCACTGTGTCAGAATTTTTTACGGAGTGCGAAAATCGATATGAGTACAAGCAGCAAAAGCCTGATGGATTGCCTGAAGCAGATCCGCCCGATTGAGGCCGATATCTACGAAGAGGCGGAAAAAGAATCGGAACAAACCCAAGTTCCTCTCGAAGAGCTGTTGATTAAACAGGGCATAGTATCCGACACCGACATGGCATTGGCCACCGCCGAATATCTGGACCTCCATCCCATTTCCCTTTCCAACTTTACGCCTGATCCCTCCCTTATCGATCTGCTGTCCAAAGATAAATGGAAAGGACTCAAGGCCCTGCCCATTTGCAAGCGGGGATCCCGTCTGACACTGGCCATGGCCGATCCATTTGACATTGTGGCCCGCGATGAAATCACATCGAGTACCGACATGGAGATCGTTCCAGTTATTGCGCTGGAAAAAGAAATCGAGGATGTCATTGAGTCGATATCGAACGACTCATCCCAGGCCTTGGAAGATATTCTCAAGGATATGGCCGAAGAGGGCGAGGTTGAGGTTGGCCAGGACGCAATTGCCGACGCCAGCCTGGACGAGATGGTGGAAAATGCCGGCGAAGCTCCGGTCATTCGTATTGTGAACTCAATCCTCATCGAAGCATTGCGTAAGCACGCCAGTGATATCCACGTGGAACCGATGGAAAAAACGGTGCGGTTGCGAAACCGTATCGACGGCGTGCTTTATGAAACTCCAAGTCCCCCGAAGAATTTGCAGAACGCCATCATTTCGCGATTGAAGATCATGTCGAACCTCGACATTGCCGAACGGCGTATTCCCCAGGATGGCCGCTTTAAAATCAAGGCGCTCGGCAAAGAGGTAGATGTACGTGTGAGCGTGCTGCCAACGGTACATGGCGAAAAGATTGTAATGCGTATCCTCGACAAGTCCGCCCTTGCACCCAATCTGGGCGCACTGGGCCTCGACCAGCTTTCGCTGGACAATTTTTCCTACGCCCTCGCTCAACCCTACGGCATGATTCTGGTAACCGGCCCGACGGGAAGCGGCAAGACCACTACACTCTACTCGTGCCTTCAGGAAATGAACCAGATCGGCACCAACATCATCACCACCGAAAACCCGGTGGAATACCAGCTCGACGGCGTCAACCAGGTGCAGATTAACCCCGCCGTAGGACTGACGTTCGCCGCTGCGCTCCGCTCGATTCTTCGTCAGGACCCCGACGTGGTCATGGTCGGGGAAATCCGGGACGGCGAAACTGCAACGATTGCCGTTGAGGCCGCGCTGACAGGACATATGGTTTTGAGCACGTTGCATACGAACGATGCCGCCGGCGCTATTGCCCGCCTGATCGACATGGGCATCGAACCCTTCATGCTTTCCTCTTCGCTGCTGCTTACACAGGCACAGCGCCTCTTCCGCAAACTTTGCCCGGTCTGCAAAAAGGAAATCGATATTCCTCTGGAAACCCTGAAGAAAAACCGCATTGACCCCGACCAGTTTGCCGACACCCAATTCTACCAAACGGCAGGTTGTCCGAAATGCAACAACATCGGCTACAAAGGCCGCGGTGGCATTATGGAAATTCTACTGGTGAACGAGGTTCTCCGCAGAACCATTCTGAACAACCAGGAAGCCGATGCGATTGCCAAGATTGCGGTCGAGAACGGAATGCGGACCTTGCGCGAAGCAGGATTGGATCGTGTACGTAACGGAGTCACCACGTTTGAAGAAATCATGCGCGTAACCAGCGAACACTAGGAACGATTATGGTAAAGCAAAAAAATAAAACGAAGGGTGGACTCCCTATTGTACGGGGTGCCCGCAAAATCCGGCTCAAAGAACTATCGGTATTCACCCGCCAGGTATCGGCCATGCTTTCAGCCGGCATGCCTTTGGTGCAAACGCTGATCGCCATGGAGGAGCAGACCGACGACAAAAACTTTAAACCGGTTATCAAGGGCATCCGTACGTACGTGGAGGGCGGCGCCATGTATTCCGAATCCCTGGCCTACTATCCCACCATTTTCGATGAGCTCTATGTGAGCATGATGCGGGCCGGCGAAGTCGGCGGCATCCTGCCGGACACCTGCGCCCGTGTGGCCACTTTTCTTGAATCCAGCAACAGGCTGCGCGCCAAGGTGAAATCGGCCATGATGTATCCGACGGTCGTGATCATCGTTTCCCTGCTTCTGGCAACCGCTTTAATCATGTTCATCGTACCGGTCTTCGTCGATATGTTTGCCGACTTCGGAGCGGATTTACCGGGACTCACACAGGCCCTGCTTGATTTCAGTCATCTGCTGACGGCGTATTGGTATATCGCGATAACCCTTGTTGCCGGAAGCATCTATGCCTTCAAGCGCTACTATAAGACCGACAAAGGGCAATACAGGATTGATGAACTTAAATTGAGAGCTCCGGGGGTGGGCGAGCTGGCCACAAAAATCGCCGTGAGCCGCTTTGCCTCCACCTTTGCCCAACTGATGCACAGCGGGGTTCAAATCATCGAATCGCTCGAAATCGTCGGATTGGCTACGGGCAACCGCGTGATCGGAGATTCTCTCCTGAAAGCACGAAAAACCATCGAAGAAGGCGAGCCCCTCTCCCGGGCGCTGGAATCGAATAAATACTACCCACGCATGCTGGTCCATATGCTCTCCGCCGGCGAACAAACCGGCCAGGTCGAAGAGATGATGGATAAGGTGGCCGAGTTTTATGACAACGAAGTGGAAACCATGCTCGCCGGCCTTACCTCGCTGATCGAACCGTTGCTAATGGTTTTTGTCGGTATGATCATTGGCACCATCGTGGTCGCCATGTTCCTGCCGATCTTCAAGATGAGCGAAATTGTGATGTAGGGAAAAGTCCGTGATGAGCCGTCATTACCATACCGCTTCGTGGCCGGAACTGACGGCGATTCTACTGGCCAGACTCAGCGTCCTTTGGCTGCTCATCCTGATGTCGCTGACGATTTCCCATGATGGCTTCGTATTCTATGCCTTCATGGGCATCGCGTTTATCATCACTATCCCCTACTCCCTGTGGCTGCGCAACAAGCTTCATTCAGACCGGTTTGCCCCGTTGCAGTTTTTGGCGGATCTGGTTTTGGTTTCTGGTCTTATCTACTTTACGGGAGGAATCAACAGCGACCTCACCCTGCTCTATCCGCTGGTCATTCTTTCGGCCGGAATCGTAGCCCCTCCACGACAAGCCGCTGAAATCACGGTGCTGGGCATTCTTGTCTACATCCTGACGATCGCCCTGCTCTCGCAAAACATGCGGGCGGAATATCTTCCTGCGGGCGAGGAGACCGTGACGCAAGCCATGTACCCGACCATTCTCCTGCACGTGTTCACCTTCTCCCTGTTTGGCGCGGCCAGCATCCATGTTTCAAAACGCTGCAGCTATTTCAATCAGCACGATCAGGACACCTTGAATACCGCGCAGACGCTGCTGGAAAACCTGGGTGCCGGCATCCTTCTGCTGGATGGGCAGGGACAAATCCTGTCGGCTAATCCGACCGCCTGCGAATTGCTGCATGCAACCGCGGAAAATCTATCAACTCGAACGTTCCCGAAACTATGTGTTTCGGATCTTCGCCCCCTCCCCGAGCACTACGGCCCATCGACCTATCTTGAACGAACGGATGCCCCACCCATTCCGGTGGCGTATCGTAGAGCGGATATCGAGCTTCCAGCCACTGCAATACCCTGCCCTGAAGAAAGGGAGGGAACCGCCGAAGTCACACTGATTGTTTTGTCCGACCTGTCCGGTCCCCTGGAACTTGAAAGGCAGCTTTCCCAGGTGAAGCGGATCACCGCAGCCACCCGAATCGCCGGCGAAATGGCGCATGAAATCCGTACACCGCTAACGACCATTTCCGCATCCATTCAACTGCTCAACCATTACGAAACAAACACAACCAGTGCGGACTGGCTTCCCAACAGCCCGCGAAAAAAAGACCGAATGGAGTTGTTCAACCATATTATGGGCGCATCCGAACAAATGGACATCGTCATTCAGAACTTCGTTGATTTCGCCGAATTCTCCCCCGCCGACCTTCTCTCTATCATTAAGCTTGACTCTATTCACGAAAATCAGGGTTATATAGGCCGTCTAAACACCATAGCAAAAGGGTTCGAGCATGGCCAAAATTCTGATCGCGGATGATGATCCGACCATCTTAAGTTTATTGAATAAAATACTGATTTCAAAAGGATATGACGTGCAACTCGCCGAACACGGCGGCGTCGCGGAAAAACTGCTCAAATCCGAGCAATTTGACCTGTTGATCTCCGATATCAAAATGGAACCGGTCGACGGCATGCAATTGCTTAGGAATACGCGGCAGATGCGTCCTTCTGTCGGGGTTATCATGCTTACCGCCTACGCCACGGTCTCCACCGCAGTTGAAGCGATGAAGGAGGGGGCTTTCGATTATATCCCCAAACCCTTCAAAATCGACGAACTGCTTGAAACCGTTAAGCGCGCACTCGACTACCAGCACTCGCTTTCCGAACAAATCAGCGGAAATGCGCACATCGAGGCCAAGAAATACTTCGGCACCATTGTCGCTGAAAGCGACGGCATGGCGAACGTCTGCGAAATGATCAAGCGTGTCGCTCCTACAAAAACCACGATTATGGTCACTGGAGATAGTGGAACCGGCAAGGAGTTGGTTGCCGAGGCGCTCCACAGCTTCAGCGCCCGTTCCAGTGCCCCCTTCATTCCCGTCAACTGCGCCGCATTGCCGGAAACCTTGATTGAGTCCGAACTCTTTGGTCATGTTAAAGGGGCTTTCACCGGCGCCAACGTCAACAAGGATGGCCTGTTCGAAGCCTCCAGGGGCGGAAGCATCTTTCTCGACGAAATCAACTCTATTCCTCACGCACTGCAATCCAAACTATTGCGCGCCATCCAGAACAAGAAGATCAGAAAAGTGGGCGGAACCGAGGAGTTCGAGGTAGACGTGCGCATCATCGCCGCTTCGAACCAGGATCTCGAAACCCTGGTTAAAAACGGCACTTTCCGTGAAGACCTTTACTACCGCCTAAGCGTGATTACCATCGATATCCCCCCGCTGAAACTTAGACCGGAGGATATTCTTCCGCTCGCACAACATTTTATTTCGCTGGAGATGGAAGGCAACGAGTTTCCGGTAATGGACAATGCCGTGCTCTCAATCCTGCAAAACTATGCATGGCCGGGAAATGTCCGCGAACTTCAAAATGTGATCCAGCACTGCCTGACCTTCATGAAGGATGGAAAAATCTCCAAGGAAACCCTTCCCTCCAAACTGATCGTCTCCTACGAGGAAAATCCCGGCGCCCAGACCGCCGCCCTCACCGGTGAATTCGAAAAAGGTAAATCGCTCAAGGCCTTCCTGCGTGCCAAGGAAAAGGAATACCTCAAAAACGTCATCAATACTATGGGGGGCGACAAGGCAAAAGCCGCTCAGGAACTCGACATCAGCCTGGCCACCCTCTACCGCAAACTCCCTGAAGAAAAGCAGGACTAACACCCTGCCTCTTGCAAGGATACCCCTCCCTGACCGAGGGCTTCTGCTACGTCCGCCTTCCCTTTGTCATTTAACCGGAGGGGTGGGCGCAGGCGTCCGAACCGACTTATGGCTGGACGGGCCCGACTTAGCCGACCTGAAAACTTGACGATCCAAGCGTGTTCCCCTAACTTCCCGTCTTCATAAGCCCCCTTATGAAAGCGGGCTTTTTATATGGTTCCGGCAAAGCCGGAAAAGTGAATAGTAATTCGTTAATGGTTATCTGAAAAAAGGCGGACAGATGCGGATCTTCCGATAACCGACAGTTGATAACCATGTAACCGGAGAGCTAACAGGCATGTCCAAAACAGTATTGATCGGGTCGCAGTGGGGCGACGAAGGCAAAGGCAAGATTATTGACGTACTCACCGCCAACGTGGACTGGGTGGTGCGGTACCAGGGCGGCAACAACGCCGGCCACACCGTGGAGATCGGCGACCAGAAATATGTCCTCCATCTCACCCCCTCGGGCATCCTGCGTGAGGATTGCAAATGCGTCATCGGAAACGGCCTCGTGGTCGACATTATCGGACTGGTGGAAGAGCTGAGCGAACTGGTCGAGCGCGGCATCAAGCTCGACGACCGCCTCTTCATCTCCGACCGCGCACACATGGTCCTGCAATACCACAAAGAGCTCGACGGTGCGAAGGAAGGCAATCGCGGGGAGGGTGAAAAGATCGGAACCACCAAGCGGGGTATCGGACCGGCCTACATCGACAAGGCGGACCGCATCGGCCTGCGCCTCGGCGACATCCTTGAAGACGACTTCCTCGAAATGGTCAGGACCCAGGCGGAAGCCAAGAACAAAGTGCTTGCAGGGATGGGCGCGAAAGAGGTCGATATAGAAAAACTTCAGGATCAGGTGAAGGAAGCGGCCGACTATCTCCGTCCGTTCATCTGCGACACCATTCCCCTGCTCCACGAAGCCGTCCAGAACGATGATGAAATCCTCTTCGAAGGCGCACAGGGCGTTATGCTCGACGTCGACTTTGGAACCTACCCCTTCGTCACCTCGTCTAGCACGGGCGCAGGCGGTGCACCGGCCGGTTCCGGCATCCCGCCGAACGCAATCGACCGCGTGGTCGGCATCGTAAAAGCCTACACCACCCGCGTCGGCGGCGGCCCCTTCCCGACCGAGCTGCACGATGAAATGGGGGCGCACATCGCTAAGGTAGGCAACGAATTCGGTGCCACCACCGGACGCCCGCGCCGCTGTGGCTGGTTCGATGGCGTGGTTGCCCGCTATTCCGCCATGGTCGGCGGCATCAACGAATGGGCTTTGATGAAGCTCGACGTGCTCGACGCCGTGGAAACCATCCGGGTTTGCGTCGCCTACGAATGCGATGGAGAGCGCCTCACCACCGTGCCGGCAAGCATCCGCAAGCTGGAACGCTGCAAACCGGTCTACGAAGATTTCAAAGGGTGGAACACCCCGACTACCGGATGCACCAGCTGGGATGAACTGCCCGATCAGGCGCAGAAGTATGTCCAGTATCTGGAAAAACTGACCGGCGTGAAGGTTTCGATCCTTTCCGTTGGCCCCAAGCGCTCCAGCACGCTTCTTTTAGGGAAATCCTAAATCCAAAGCTCTAAATCCCAAACAATTTCGAAGCAACAATACAGAAAGCTCGAAACAGCTCGTTTTGAAATTCGAAGTTTGGAATTGGAATTTGTTTAGAATTTAGAAATTAGATATTAGGATTTAAATTCAATGAGCGTTGATCTCCAAAACCTGGAAAACATCCCCAGACACGTTGCCCTCATCATGGACGGCAACGGGCGGTGGGCCCAGGAACATGGCCTTTCGCGGATCGAAGGGCACAAGGAGGGGGCGCAATCGGTCCGCTCAGTGTTGCGTGCTGCCGCCCGGGCCGGCATTGAGTATCTCACCGTCTACGCCTTCAGCACGGAAAACTGGAAGCGCCCACCGCAGGAGGTCGACGGCTTGATGAAGCTGCTCATCAACTCGCTCAATTCCTACGAACAGGAACTTCACGACAATAAGATCCGCCTGCGCGTGATGGGTCAATTCGAACGCCTCCCCCTTCCCGTCAGGATGCGCCTGCAAAAAACAATCGATGCCACGGCGGACTACACGGATCACACGTTCATTGTTGCACTCAGCTATGGTTCGCGGACAGAGATTGCCGATGCGGCCAGACGGATTGCGGAAAAGGCCAAGGCGGGCAAACTAGACCCAAAGAAGATCGATGAACAGACCGTGGCCGACCACCTCTATCTGCCGGACGTGCCGGATCCGGAACTGATGATCCGCACCAGCGGCGAACTGCGGCTGAGCAACTTCCTGCTGTGGCAGCTCTCCTATTCCGAATTCTACATCACCGAAACCTACTGGCCGGATTTCCGCGAAGAACATTTTTTCAAGGCATTGGAAGCTTACAATGCGCGCGACCGCCGCTATGGTGGAGTCAGGTAACAGGGATGCACAATGGATAAGAAACGGATCATCATAGCACTTTGCATTGCAGCGGTTCTCATTCCGGCCTTCTGCCTGGTGCCCTGCAGCTGGCTGGTCGGACTGGTGGGTATGCTTTTGTTCGCCGGGGTCGGTACTTGGGAATTCTTCGGTCTGCTTAATGCCGGCGGAGTGAAAACCTCAACAAAATGGGGCATCGGCGGCGGCCTTGTATTTGTTACAGCCACTTGGTTCAACGCACTGGGAAAACACGCCTCCTACGATGGCTTCAGCCTGTCCGATAACGCTCTGTGGTGCATCCTGCTGATCGTTATTGCTTCGACTTTTTTCCGGATCCTTGCCTATCCGAACCTGCGCAAGGGACTTGATAGCTGCATGGGAACCATTCTCGGCATTGTCTACGTCCCCCTGCTCTGGAGCTTTGTGGTTCGCCTGTTCCTGAGCGGCGATCCTTCCAAACCCGGCTGGGCCGCGCTCTACCTGATCCTCTGCATGAAGATGGCCGACTCCGGTGGTTACTTCTTCGGCATGCGTTTCGGCAAACACAAGCTCGCCCCGGTCATTTCACCGAAAAAGAGCTGGGAAGGTTTGTTCGGCGGGCTCGTTTTCTGCGTTGTGGTGAACATAGCCTGGTGGATCATTTCCGGCGGCCGTATCAACAGCTCTATCTCATTTTCTCTGGGACACGCGCTGATCCTGGGCCTCCTTTTCCCGATCGTTGGAACCGCGGGCGACCTGGTCGAATCCATGTTTAAACGTGCGGTCGATGTCAAGGATTCCAACACCATGGTCTACGGCCTCGGCGGCATCCTCGATATGATCGACAGTATCCTGTTCGCCGCACCCATGCTTTATATCTACATTGAACTTTTCCTCAAATAACTGCTAAAGGACCCCGCTATGCTCGAAATACTCTACATTGTCGCCATGATGCTTTTCCTGTTCGGAATCACTATTTTCGTCCACGAATGGGGACATTTCATCGTGGCCAAAAAATGCGGTCTCGTGATCGAAGCCTTCTCGATCGGAATGGGGCCTGCCCTCTGGAAAAAAGAGATCGACGGCATCGTCTATAAAATCGGCGCTTTCCCCATTGGCGGCTACGTCTCTCTGCCCCAGCTCGATCCGGAAGGCATGGAAAAAGTCCAGGGCGACAACTCGACCGACCGCAAAGTGCTTCCCGATGTCTCTCCCTGGAAAAAAATTGCCGTCGCCGTCGCCGGCCCATTATTCAATATTATCTTTGCCCTCTTCCTGGCCGTCATTGTGATGTGGTCGCCCACCGACGAACTCATTGAGGAACGCGGTGTGTTTATTGCACAGGTCGAGGCGGACAGCAAAGCCTACGAAGCCGGCCTGCGCGGCGGAGATGAAATCAGGGCCGTCAATGGCAACTCGGTTTCCAGTTGGTACCAGACCCGTGTGGAATGCCTGCTTGGCGGAGGAGACGATCAAGCGGTGGACCTGACGGTTTACAATGCCGAAGACGGAGACCGCCAGGTGAGAGTTCCGGTAAACCATCCGGATAAATCCAATGATTTAATGGACGGTGTTTTTCAGGCTTCCCCGTGCCAGGTGATGCAGGTCGTTACTGAGAGTCCTGCTGAAACAGCCGGACTCCTGCCCGATGACGTTCTTATCAGCCTTGACGGGATCATGATTCAGGGAACATCGCATTTTATCGAGCTCGTTCAGGCCAGCCCCGATGCAGAGGTGTCTCTGGTCATTGAGCGCGAGGACGAAAGCATGTCCGTCATGATCACCCCGAAATATGATGAAGAAAACGACAAGGTGATGATCGGCATCTATTTTGGCGGTTCGCTTTCCCTGCCATGGACACTGACCGGCAACCCCTTTGAACAGATTAACAGCGATGCCTCTTCGATATTCCGTCTGCTCAAGGCCCTCACCACCCCCGGCGAATCCAAACAGGCTGCGAGCGGTCTGGGCGGACCGGTCGCCATATTTACCATGATCTGGATCTCGCTCAAGATGAGTCTCATTACGGCCATCGGACTGATCCGCTTCATCAACATCAACCTGGCCGTGCTCAACCTGCTGCCCCTGCCGGTACTCGACGGCGGGCACATCTGTTTCGCCCTGTGGGAAGGCATTACCCGCCGTAAAGTGCATCCGAAGGTGATCGGTACATTGGTCAACATCTTCGCGGTCCTGCTCATCTCCGCCATGCTCTTCCTTTCCTGGCGCGACGTCGACCGCAACTGGAACGTCAGCCGCTTCTTCAAGAAAGCCCCGGTAGAGGGAACCGTCGCCGAACCCCCTTTGACAGATTAATCAAAGATTCCATTAAGTCTATAATCCGGTATTCTTTTTTCTGTGAACCAAAGAAGATATAGGAAGGGACCGTCGTTCGACCGCAAACGGATCGGGATCGGAATATTCACGCTTTTCATCGTCTATGTCGCCTTCAAGATCCTGACACCGCCGAGCACGGAAGTGGCTGTGGTCGCCTCTCCCGATGGGAGCAAAGTTGCGAGGTTGCGGAAGTTCTACTATGTCTCGCAGCCCTCCTACAAAATCTACTGCCGCGAAGCCGGCAATCGTACATGGCTCAACCTGCTCTATCTGCCGAGCTACACCAACGTGCCTCATGCAACCGCCACCGAATCCCTCGAGTGGAGTACCGACTCGGAACATCTCTTCTTTAAGATCAACGGCACCTCCATCTGGCACCACGCATTTAATCAATAATGTAACCGAAGCTTCCGGCTTCGTTGCGCCAGATTGGCTGGGTTTATGAACAAGGTGTTCCGTCTACAATAAATCCGCCTCCATCCCGTTATTCAAACGAACCGGGATATCAACAACAGGAGACAGACGAATGAAGACAGGAACCAAACCAGCAGCCATCCTCACGGCACTTCTTGCCGGCACGGTGATAGCGGGAGCATACCCGCAACCGCAGAACCAAGGCCAACGGCAGCGGCAGGGCCGACAAGGTCCACCACAGCAATTCCAAGGGCGCCGAGGCCCACAGCAGCAGTTTCAGGGCCGGCAGGGTCAACGGCAGCAACAGGGACGCAGGCGTTCTCAGCAGATCCAAGGACGACAAGGTCCACCACAGCAATTCCAAGGGCACCGAGGCCCACAGCAGCAGTTCCAGGGACGGCAGGCTCCTCCGCAGTTCCGTCCACAGGACCAAGGACAGCGGCAGCAGTTTCGCGGATCACAAGGACAGAGCAGGCCTAATCCACAGCAGTTTCAGCAAATGGATCAAAAAAAGAAGCAGGCTATGCTCAAAAAATTTGATACCGACAAGGACGGACAGCTTTCCAAAGAAGAACGCCTAGCCGTCCGGGAGGCCATGGAAAAGCGTCAGCGCGGTAAACCCGGTAACGCGTCCAAACGCCCAGGGCCGCCCCCCGGCGAAGAATAATCGGACCGGGTGTGTCGGATTAGCGGTGCAAGGAGTTATTCCCCTTCCTTGCACCGCTTTTTTTTGCTAAAAACACCCTGTTTTAAAGGGATGCAGTTTTATATTGCAATATCCGGATATACGGATATATATTCCCGCCAACTGAAACAGGGTACTTAAATATGGGCAATAATACTTATTTTCCGGAATATACCACGACGAGTGGAAAACACTTTGCCGAATTGCTTGGCAAGCAGGTGCTGATGCTTGATGGGGCCATGGGCACCATGATCCAGCGGCATAAGCTGGAGGAACCTGACTTTCGTGGCGAGCGCCTGGCCAACCACCCTTCCGACCTGAAAGGGAATAACGACCTGCTGGTGCTCACCAAGCCGGAGCTGATCGAAGATATCCATCTCGACTTCCTTGAAGCGGGTGCGGACATCATAGAAACCAACACCTTCAGCTCCACCAGCATCTCGCAGGCCGACTATGGACTCGAACCGCTTGTGCGGGAGTTGAACATCGAGGCCGCCAAAGTGGCGCACCGTGCCGTTGAACGTATGCTGGAAAAAGATCCTTCGCGCACCTTGTTTGTCGCCGGCTCCGTCGGTCCGACTAATCGTACGGCCTCCATCTCCCCGGACGTGAACGATCCCGGCTATCGCGCCGTCACCTTCGACGATCTCGTCGAAGCCTACACCGAACAGGTCGAAGCGCTGATCGAAGGTAACGTGGATATCCTGCTCGTAGAAACTATCTTTGACACGCTCAATGCCAAGGCCGCACTGTTCGCCATCGAAGAGGTGTTTGAACGCGCCGGCGTACGCCTCCCCGTCATGATATCGGTCACGATCACCGATAAATCCGGCCGTACCCTCTCCGGCCAGACGCCCGAGGCATTCTGGTACAGCATCGAACACGCAAAACCGATTTCCGTCGGAGTCAACTGTGCACTGGGTGCCGAAGACATGCGCCCCTACATTGAAGAACTCGCTGAGGTCGCACCATGCGCAATCAGTATCTACGCCAACGCCGGGCTGCCCAACGCCTTTGGCGGGTATGACGACACCCCCGAGGATATGGCCAAAATCTACGCCGACTTTGCCGCACACGGCCTCGCCAATATTTACGGCGGTTGCTGCGGCACCACGCCCGACCATATCCGCGCCATGGCGGAAGCGGTCAAAAAGCATGCTCCGCGCCCGATAAGGGGGATAAGGGGTCAGATAAGGGGTCAGTCCGGGAATTCAGGAATCTCGCATTTCAGTGGTCTTGAACCCTTGCGGATCACGCCGGAAATGAATCTCGCAATGGTTGGCGAACGCTCTAACATTACCGGCTCGCCCAGATTTGCGCGGCTCATCCGTGAAGGTGACCTGGAAGCGGCGCTGCAGATCGCCCGCCAGCAGGTGGAGAGTGGTGCAAACCTGATTGATATCAACATGGATGAAGGCCTTATCGACTCGGAAGCGATGATGGTCCGGTTTCTCAATCTCGTCTCCTCCGAGCCGGATATCTGCAAAGTACCGATTATGATCGACTCCTCGAAATGGGAGGTGATCGAAGCCGGACTGAAGTGCATCCAGGGCAAAGGCATTGTCAACTCGATCAGCATGAAGGAAGGCGAAGACGCTTTCCGAGAGCATGCGAAAAAGATCCAGCGCTACGGTGCGGGGATGGTCGTCATGGCGTTCGATGAAAACGGGCAGGCCGATACCACTGAAAAGCGTATTTCCATCTGTACCCGCGCCTACCACATTCTTGTGGACGAGTTGGGCATTGATCCGACCAACATTATCTTTGATCCGAATGTCTTTCCAGTCGGCACCGGCATGGAGGAGCATCGCATTAATGCAACCTCCTTCTTTGAGGCCACGAAGGTCATCCGAAAAACGCTGCCGGGTGTATCGGTGAGCGGCGGCGTCAGTAACGTCTCATTCTCGTTCCGCGGTAACAACCGCGTGCGCGAGGCCATTCACGCCGCCTTCCTCTACCACGGCATGGAGGCCGGCCTGAACATGGCCATCGTCAACCCCGGCATGCTGGAGGTCTATGACGAAGTGCCGAAGGAATTAATGGATCTCGTCGAGGACGTAATACTCAACCGGCGCGACGATGCCACTGAAAGGCTGATTGAGCATGCCGAGGCCATCAAGGCCGAGGGCAGCGAAAAGAAGGCTGTCGAAACGCAGGAATGGCGCACCGGAACCGTTGAAGAGCGGCTCAAGCATGCGCTGGTGAAAGGCATTGTCGACCATATTGACGAAGACGTCGAAGAGGCGCGCCAGGCACTGGGCCGTCCGATCAATGTAATTGAGGGCCCCCTGATGGCTGGCATGGGCGTGGTCGGAGACCTGTTTGGATCGGGCAAGATGTTTCTGCCGCAGGTGGTGAAGAGCGCGCGCGTC
>JAUVCG010000133.1 GCA_030595785.1 Kiritimatiellales bacterium
CTCGTAGGTATAATCCTCTCCGAAGTCTTTGCCCTTATACTGCTTGCTGATGCCGGGAATGCTCCGCAGGATCGGGAAATAAACTTTCCCTTCGTATTTAACGATCAACGCCTTGTTGTTGATGAAGACCTCACCCACAAACGAAAGAAGGGTCAGCACCAGCAGGATCCAGAAACTATAATAGCCGCGTTTGATCGACTTGAAGCGGGCGAAGCGCATCTTTGTGATCGGGCTGAATTGGGGTCGTTTCATTTTGGGTCGTTCCGGGAATTAAAGGGTTTGGGCTGTTAGCCGAATTTCACCCGTGGGTCCACCGCAGCCACGCAAAGGTCCGAGAGAATATTGCCGAGCAGCTGCAGGATGGCACTGATGGCCAGCACGCCCATCACCACCGGATAGTCCTTGTTCAGCGCGGACATGAAGCCCAGCATGCCGATCCCGTCGATGTTGAAAATGGATTCGATCAGGAACGATCCGCCGACCAGCAGGCTGATCTGGTTGCCGAAGGTGGTGGCGATCGGAATCAGGCTGTTGTCGAGTGCGTGTTTGAAGATGGCGCGCTTGTATGAAACGCCTTTCGCCAGCGCCGTCCGCACATAGTCGGCCGACATCTGCTCCATCAGCTGGTTTTTCATCAGCATGGTCATGAAGGCAAAGCTGCCGATCAGGTAGCAGCACATCGGCAGGATCGCATGCTTGATCAGGTCGATCACCCGTGCGCCAAAGCTCAGAGATGCAAAGTTTTCGCTGACAAAGCCCCCCAGGGGAAGTAGCTGCCAGTTGGAAGCCACGAATACCACCAGTAGGGCTCCCAATGCATAGCCCGGGATCGCGTAGCCAAAATAGACCATCAGCGAGCTCGCATTGTCAAAGAACCCGCGGTGCTTGATGGCCTTCATCAGGCCCAGTGGAATACAGACGGCGTAGATCACAAACATGGAGATCAGGCCGAAGAAGATTGAAATCGGCATCTTGCTGAGAATCAGCTTCATCACATTCACGCCGTAGACGTTTGATTCACCGAAATCCAGCTTCACCATATTGGAAATCCAGCGGCCGTAGTCCGCGAGGATGTTGTCCGAAATGCCGTACTCCTTCATCAGGCGCGCCTCTTCCTCTGGAGAGAGCGCCTCATCACCATCCGGCTGTCCGGCTGCCGCCGCGCCCCCGCCGCCGCCGGCACCACCCTGCTGCTGCATCTGCGCCATCTTGGCCTGGCGTGCCTGTTCGATCGGACCGCCCGGTGCCGAGCGCATCGTGAAAAACACCACGAAGGTGATCCCGATGAAGGTCGGGATCATCAACAGGAGTCTTCGGATAAAATATGCTGTCATCTAGTTCCTCCGTGGCCCATTTGCCATGGAGCCATACAAGCCGGGCATTTTGTGCGCTGATAGGTAACGAACGCTTGCCCACTCTATTGTTTTGAGTGCGCAACTATGCCAGATTCTTTTTGGCGAATGAACAATTATCGGCAGGAAAGAGTTGATGGTGCTGGAGGGAGCAGAGCTATGCAGCGTCGCGGTAGTACCACGAAATGACTCCGCCGAGTCGCTGTTCGCATTTAATTTTACCTTCAATCGTGGGTGTGAAATCAACGTTAAGAACCTTGTTGCCAATTTCCTTGCCTTGATGGGGCTGTGTGAAGTTGTAATGCGATAGCCACTCATCAATCCGATCACTTCTGCTTCGTACATCGGTACGAAGGCGGACGTGCTGTGCACAAAAGACCGTGTTTCCGAAGTTAAATTCGGTTGACGGAAAGGCGCGATCCCGTATACTGCGCGCTTCAATTTTACGGCGAGATAGCTCAGTTGGTAGAGCAGCGGATTGAAAATCCGCGTGTCCCCAGTTCAATTCTGGGTCTCGCCACCACTCTTAACCCCTTAACCTTAAAGGTTTAGGGGTTTTTTCATGCCTGCGTGCAATGAGGCAATAAAAGGCAATAGCGGCATTAAATGCAAAGAAAAGTCGGCTGAATATTGCAATTTCATTGCAATGAGATTGTTGGAGTGCCTTCGGGTTGCTTCGTATCGAAAAAATGCTATTCATGATTGCTTGTAGCGATTTTTCATCTGTGAACCGCAACTCACTTCGTTGTAATGAATCAGAATTGTCCGTTAGGATTGGGCGGTAAACTTGTTGGCCAGTGTATCGGTTAGATCCGATTTTAGAATGGCTCCCACGGCGCAGCCCAGACTGTCTTCGATCACGACATCGGTCGGAGTGTTGATATCCAATGTGTCGCCGGAAAAATCGGCTATATCAAATGAAAGAGCCAGGTTACCTACGCCTGCGTCAATGTCATAGAGCCTTGCGTCGATGGTGTTTTTATTAAAGTGATAGTCGTTGGCGAAGGCGGTTCCGCTGGAGTCCAGATCATCAATCGACCCGCCCAGCCATGCCAGTGCCCATTTCATCTCATCGCCGATGGCTACATCTTCAATACCCCCGCCGAATCCGGCCATATCACGGTGTTCATAGAACCGGTTGCCGGCCCAGAACAGGGCCTCTTTCTTTGCATCCCAGACTCCGCGTCCGCCGGCATACGCCTCCCGAAGTGATGTGGTGGTGTCAAAGTCGTTGTTGTCAACCGTGGCCTCAAGGTAGGTTTCGAACTCCTTGCGAAGCGCTTCGGCGGATTCGTCGGCCAGCAGGCTGGTGGCGAAGGATAGTGAAAGAATGAACCATGCTTTTCTCATATCGTAACCCCCTGAATGTTGGAGGGATTTTAGATAGTGGGAAACAGATTACCAAGAGAATTTAACCGCCCTTGGCTTTCAGGGGAGGGGGGATCATTTCTAGGTTATATAAATCTGTCCAGAAGGAATAGCTGGGTAAAACCGGTTTAAGGATTTGACTTGTGCAAAGGGGATTTCTAGTGTTTGTCCCTACTCAATTTAATGGTTAGGCACAATTTGGAGTCCGCATGAAAAAGCATTTGGTTTCGTTCCTTTTGGTCGGTTCCGGCATCGTCTTGTTGAATGGTTGCATCTCGGTGGGGCCCGACTATGAACAACCGGAGACCCCGATGCCGGATGCCTGGCACGAAGCGGTACAGGAGGAGTTCGAGTCCGGCGACCCCGATCTGCAAACCTGGTGGACCGTCTTTGGCGACGAAACGCTCAACGGCCTCATCACCAAGGCTTCCACCAACAATCTCACTCTCAAAACCGCCGCCGCCCGCATCGAGCAGGCCGCCGCGCTACGCGGCGTGAGTGCCAGCCAGTATTGGCCGGATATCGTCGCCGGGGGCGCTGCTTCTGCGGTAAAGACTACCCCGGTACAGGGAGATTATGAAGGCGGCCTTTATCAAGCCGGCTTGTCTATGGCATGGGAACTCGACCTGTGGGGACGTGTTCGCCGCTCGGTGGAATCCGCCGACGCGACCTTGCAGGCCAGCATTGAAAACTATCGCGACATCCTGGTGGTACTCTATGCCGATATTGCCAGAAACTATATCGATGTGCGCACCTTGCAGGCGCGGATCACGTTTGCGGAAAACAACCTCAAGGCGCAGTTGAAAACCATGACGCTGACGAAAAACCGTTTTGATTCCGGACTAGTTCCCGCGCTGGATGTTTCACAATCCCAGTTGAACCGTTTCCGCACCGAGTCGCAGATCCCGCCGTTGAAACAATCGCTTATCGAGGCTATCAACCGGCTCAGTGTGCTGACGGGGGATATGCCCTATGCCCTGCTTCAGGAACTTGAAACACAGGATTCGAAGATTCCCCGCTCGACGGGAAAACAAATTGCCCGCGGCCTTCCCGCCGACCTGTTGCGCCAGCGCCCGGACATTCGTCGCGCCGAGCGCGAGCTGGCTTCGCAGAATGCGAAGATCGGGGCCACCCAAGCCGAACTCTATCCCACGCTCACCCTGCCGGGTACATTGTCCGTCCAATCACTGGGTAGCGGTGGCGGCGATGTGACCGACGGTTTTGGTCCGCAGCTGCGCTGGAATATCTTTAATGGAAAGCGCATCCGTAGCCAAGTTGCCGCCGAAGAAGCCGGCACCAAAGCTGCGTTGTATGTTTACGAGCAGACGATTCTGCTGGCACTCGAAGAGGTCGAGGATTCCATGGCGGCCTATGCCAACGAACAGGATCGCGTTGTATCGCTGGAAGCCGCCGCCGTCGCCGCAGAGAAATCCGTGGCGCTGGTGACGGAACTCTACAAGTCCGGCCTGACCGATTTCCAGAACGTACTCAACATGGAGCAGGCGCTTTTGGTTCAGCAAGATGCGCTGGCCTCCAGTCGCGGGCTGATCAGCCTTGATTTGGTGGGCATCTATAAATCACTCGGAGGGGGCTGGGCTCCGCCCGAAGAAGATTCAACGGAATGAGCAAAAAACATCCCATACTCGAAGGTATCGTGAAGGGGCGGTTCTCTTTGCTGCTTTTCTCCTTTGTTCTCATGTTTCTGGTGCTTCCGTTGATTCCTGCTGAGCAGGGTCTGCTGGATAAGGGCATTGGGGTTTTCGGTTTGGTGGTATTGCTCAGTTGCTTGCGGGCCATCACAAATAATCGCGCC
>JAUVCG010000046.1 GCA_030595785.1 Kiritimatiellales bacterium
AAGGATGCCGAACTCTTCCACTACAACGCCGCCGTCCAATCGGTGTATGACGGCGACACCTGCCGCGTGGATATCGACCTCGGCCTCGGCATTTGGATCCGCAACGAAAAGCTGCGGCTCGTGCGCATCAACGCCCCCGAAATGACGGGAGACGACAAACCTCTCGGCACCGCGTCGCGCGATTTCCTGCGCGAGCTCATCGACGGGCAGGAGGTCATCATTGAAAGCATCAAGGATCGGCGCGGGAAATATGGACGCTACCTCGCCGAAATCTGGATCCAGCAGGATGAATGCTGGATCAACGTCAACGACGCCCTCGTCGCCGCAGGCCACGCCGTCTATCAAGAATATTAATTTCGTGGAGCAGGCAAGACAGGAGCTCGTTGTAGCCGGGATCGGCGATCCCGGATGCGGCGGACGAGGCTTTTCCTGCAAGGCGGGATCGCCCCGTGAGAGGGGCGTTGCCCTCAACGGGGTTCACGCTCGATCCCACCTACAACTCTTTGGCTGGAACTACATCACCTTTCGCGGGGCGCGGAGCTGCGGAAGTTTCCTGTGTTTGGAATTTCCAAGCATTGGAAAATCATCTGAATGTTCAATGTGCAGACCTGACCCTAAATCCCAAGAATATCGGGAAAATGAAGCTGGCCATTAGCGATGTGACTTGAATGATGCCGAATCGATGATCTCGCCGGTGTTCAGTATGACCGAATAGTTGATAGCCTCGGGGGTGAACTCGAGCATCATGATATGGTCACCCTTGGAGGCAAAGGCATTATCGCCCTGGATATACCAACGGTCGAGCTTGGGGGCGCGCTGGGGCGCGCCATAACCACCTTCGCCGATATAGACGATGCCGTCGTCGGCTTCCTTGTCGCCGCGAATCGGCACGGTGCGCTTAATACAATGGCCATCGGATTCAAGCGCGAGGTCGATATTAAATTTTTCGAAAAGTGGCACCCAGCTAGCCTTGGCGGCAGCGGGGCCCTTGATGGCGGGAAAGAAGGGCTTGTGATAGGCGGCAACCTGCCAGTAAACCTTTTCCTTCTTCAGCGTAGCCAATGCCTTCTGGAGAAAATCGCGTTGTGCTCCGTCGGCGCGGGTTTCCGTGTTGAGCAAAAGAATCGCGACCGAGGGGGTCAAGCGGCACAAATAGTAGTCTTCCTCGCCGCCGGGATAGCCATAGGCCTGCCGGAATATCGGGCTTTTCGATGGCCTCTCATGATTTCCAACCACTGGGATAATCGGCAGGAGCTTGCCGTCGTCGGTCGTGGTGAGTGCATAGGCCTCAAGCCAAGCCTTCCACATATCGCGCTTGGGCATTCCCGCATAGTCGCCCCCGTGAAGAAGCGCAATGATGGTATCGTCTTCCGCGATCATTTCGCTGATTTGACCACTTATTGCCCTTGTGACATTGAGGCGTGAGCGGGAGTCTCCGGCATAGATCAGCTTGAAGGGTTTGTCGGATTGAGGCGCAGTTTTGAAATGGAATTCGCGCCCGATCCCTTCCGCCGTCTTAACTGCCAGATAATAAAGAGTATCCGGCGTGAGGCGAGTCAACTTGGCGTGGTGATAAAACAGGTCGGGCGTTACGGGTTCGACCTTCTCGGAATTCGGGTCTGGCGCCTCTTCTTTATATAGCCCAGCCTCGGCGACCGGACTGGTAGAGGCATAGTTCCGCCTGCCGTCTTTGCGCGAAACCGTATCGTACAACAACACGGCGGCCTCATCGACGGTTTCACCATCCCAAACCACCACCGCCTCTGTTTGCGGGGAAGTGGACCAAACCACACGTATATTCTGCGCCTCCTCCGAAGCTCTTGCACCCAAGCAAAAGATCGACAGCAGGAACACACCAACCAAGCTTTTTATTTTCATAGACATCCAAACAACATTCCAAAAGACTCATAAAAGACCAGAATATTCCCCGTTTTTTTCAGCCAAGGAAGGGGGCAAGGAGGGGTCGGGGTCTCAGAGTCGGTGTCAGGTCTGCACACTGAACATTCGAGCGACAAGCCCACTTGGCCGTGCGGCGGGGCAGGCGGGCCGCCTGCGGTACGGGTTGCTTCTCAGGGGCGGAAATGTAGACGCGAGATTGCTTGTACTCCGCACAATCGCTAGCCGCATTGCGTACGCCCGATGCGTCTGATCGGATTCTCTGAAACGAGGCAGGATGCCTCCGCTACTTTCTTGGAGCGGCGGAAGGCGGGGGTTTCGCAAGATGGAATTGCCCGGAAATCGGGTCTCACGCAGACGACGGTCAGCCACCTTGAGAGTGGCGATTCCGACTTCCGCATCAAGACGCTGGAAAGCTATGTCGATGCCCTCGGGAAAAAACTGAACCTCATCTCAAAGGATGCCGAACTCTTCCACTACAACGCGGTCGTCCAATCCGTCTATGACGGCGACACCTGCCGCGTGGATATCGACCTCGGCCTTGGCATTTGGATCCGCAACGAAAAGCTGCGGCTCGTGCGCATCAACGCCCCCGAAATGACGGGGGCCGACAAGGCGCTCGGCACGGCGGCGCGCGACTTCCTGCGCGAGCTCATCGACGGGCAGGAGGTCATCATTGAAAGTATCAAGGATCGGCGCGGAAAATATGGACGCTACCTCGCCGAAATCTGGATTCAGCAGGACGAGTGCTGGATCAACGTCAACGACGCTCTCATCGCCGCCGGCCACGCCGTCTATCAGGAATATTAAGTGCGGGCCACGTTCAATGGCGCGAGTACAAGTTGTAGCCGGGATCGCCAATTCTAAAATCTATCGGCTTACCCCTATTTGCGCACATCTGCCCGCTTTTTATTTCTCGCGCAAAAACCTTGATTCTAAGATTCATTGGCTGACCCCTCTTCGCACGTTCGCAAAGCCATTTGCTCCGTGCCGTTCCACCGTGCGGACAGCCCGGCGGTCTGTCCCTACCTTTGAGTTTTCTCCTTCCCCGTATACTCTGAAATGGTATGTAGTTCCGCCTTCAGGCGGTTCTGCGGATTGGCCGCCTAAAGGCGGAACTGCGAACTTTTTTAAACCTTCCTCGGTGCACGCAGCGTGAGGGTGCGGTTGAAGATGGGGGCAGCTTCGGTGTGGTCGAGGTCGGCGCAGAAGTAGCCGACGCGCTCGAACTGGTAGCGGTCGCCGGGCTTTGCCTGGGCGAGGCCGGGTTCGAGTTTTGCGGTGGTGATTTGCAGGGCGTCGGGATTGATGAGATCCTTGAAGTCGGCTTCTTTATTGGCCAGCGGGTTTTCTTCGGTGAAGAGGCGGTCGTAGTTGCGGATTTCGGCATCGACGGCGTGCTGGGCGGAAACCCAGTGGATGGTGCCTTTAACCTTGCGTCCATCGGGGGCGCTGCCGCCTTTGGAGTCGGGGTCGTAGGTGCAGGTGATGGAAATGACGTTGCCGTCGGAATCCTTTTCGACAGCGGCGCAGGTGGCGAGGTAGGCACCGCGCAAACGAACCTCGCGTCCGGGAGCGAAACCCTTATATTTATTGTTAAGGGGAACATCGGTGTAGTCCATCGCATCAATCCACAGCTCGCGGCTGAAGGGGACGGTGCGGGTGCCGAGCTCTTCTTTCTTGGGGTGGTTGGGGAGGTCGAAGGTTTCGACGAGGTCGGCGGGATAGTTTTCGATGATGACTTTAATCGGGTCGATGACGGCCATGGCGCGAGGCGAGGTTTCATTAAGGTCGTCGCGCACGCAGCTTTCGAGCAGTTCGACTTCGGAGATGCTTTCGACCTTGGTGGCACCGACGATGCCGCAAAGCTTACGGATGGCTTCGGGGGTAAAGCCTCGGCGTCGCATACCGCAGAGCGTCGGCATGCGCGGGTCGTCCCAGCCATTAACCAGCTTTTCGTTAACGAGTTCGAGCAGCTTGCGTTTGCTCATGACGGTGTAGGTCAGGTTCAGGCGCGAAAATTCGATTTGCTGCGGCTGGAAGACGTCCAGTTCCTGAAGAATCCAGTCGTAGAGCGGGCGGTGGACTTCAAACTCAAGTGTGCACATGGAGTGGGTGACGCCTTCGATGGAGTCTTCGATGCAGTGGGCAAAGTCATACATCGGGTAGATGCACCATTTGTCGCCGGTGTTGTGGTGGGTGGCCCGTTTGATGCGGTAGAGGGCGGGATCGCGCATGTGCAGGTTGGGGGAGGTCATATCAATTCTGGCTCGCAAGACGCATGAGCCGTCCTCGAATTCGCCATCCTTCATTTTTTCGAACAGCTCGAGGTTTTCCTCGGCGGAACGGTCGCGGCCTGGCGGTTCCGTACCGGGTTCGGTGGGAACGCCGCGGTGGTTCTTGAACTCCTCCTGGGTCAGTTCGCAGACATAGGCCTTGCCCTTCTTGATGAGGCGGACGGCATATTCATACATGGTGTCGAAATAGTTGGATGCCCAGTAGACATGGTCGCCCCAGTCGAAGCCGAGCCATTTAATGTCCTTCTGGATGGCCTGTACATATTCTTCGTCTTCGGCTTCGGGATTGGTGTCGTCGAAGCGCAGGTGACACCGGCCGTTGTATTTTTCGGCGGTTCCGAAGTCGAGGCAGATGGCCTTGGCGTGGCCGATATGCAGGTAGCCATTGGGCTCCGGTGGAAAGCGGGTTACCACTTCGGTACGTTTGCCGGCGGCAAGATCGGCGGCAAGATCGGCGTTGATGATGTCGTGAATGAAATTGTCCGATGGTTTGTTTATTATTTTCATGGGCGTAACTCGTAATTCGTTTCGTAGAATTTTATGGGCAGAATAATTGAGTGGCAGAATGATTTTTCGTATTCGCCGGTCCCTTGAAGAAATTATTTTGCCACAAAATCATTCTGCCTGAATTCCAGTTGATTTGATTGTGATTATGTCGATCTGGTAATTTCCAACCTTTTGGAAAAACCGCGCCCTTTATCCATTATTCATGGAACGAGTTCAACTCTTTCATCCGCGATTTCAAAACCATGGATTCCGGGGGCCATACGATATAGAGCCGTATTCTTGTAAATTTCTTATTTGAACGCAGTTCCAATAGACGACATGCGATCCGATACTGTAAAATTCGGTGCAAAAAAACTTTTAATTTTTAATGATTCTGGGAGTATGTGCGCCTTTTTACGGAATACCTCGGCTAGAGGAATTCAAAACAGGTGTGATTTTCGTATATTTTTTATAATCCAGGGATGCTTAACAAGGAGTTGACTGAACAATGAGCAAAAAAATGGTAACCATCGATGGCAACACCGCTGCGGCGCACGTTGCATACGCTTTTTCCGATATTGCGGCCATCTATCCGATCACCCCTTCTTCCACTATGGGGGAGTTGGCTGAAGAGTGGGCGAGCAAAGGTATGAAGAACATGTTCGGCAAAGAAGTCGACGTTGTTGAAATGCAGTCTGAAGCCGGTGCGGCCGGTGCAGTTCATGGCTCGCTGAGCGCAGGTGCACTCACGACCACTTTCACCGCCTCGCAGGGTCTGCTGCTGATGATCCCTAACATGTACAAGATCGCCGGCGAGATGCTGCCGGCTGTTTTCCACGTTTCCGCCCGCTCACTGGCGGCGCAGTCACTCTCCATTTTCGGCGACCACTCCGACGTGATGTGTGTACGCAATACCGGCTGGGCGCTGATGGCAGCCAACTCCATTCAGGAAACGATGGATCTGGCGATCGTCTCCCACCTCGCTACGCTTAAGGCGCAGATTCCTTTCCTCAACTTCTTCGACGGCTTCCGTACATCCCACGAACTTCAGAAGGTGGAAAACATCACGTTCGACGAAATCGAGGAAATGGTTGAGCCGGAATACATCGAGCGCTTCCGCGCCCGCGCCCTGAAGCCGGAAAACCCGACCGTTAAGGTTGCTGCCCAGAATCCGGATGTCTACTTCCAGGGACGCGAAACCAGCAACAAATACTATGACGCGATTCCTGAAATTGTTCAGGAATACATGGACAAGCTCGCCGCCAAGTTCGGTCGTCAGTACAACCTTTTCGATTACGTCGGCGCACCTGATGCCGAAAAGGTCATCGTGGCCATGGGCTCCGCCTGCGACACCATCGAGCAGACCATTGAAAAGCTTAATGCCAACGGCGAAAAGCTGGGACTCCTCAAGGTTCGCCTTTACCGTCCGTTCTCCGCAAAGGCCTTTGCCTCCTGCATTCCGGAATCGGCCAAAAAGATCATCGTTCTCGACCGCACCAAAGAGCCGGGCGCCATCGGCGAGCCGCTCTATCTCGACGTGGTTGCATCCCTTGAGGGTCGCGGTTGCAAGATTATCGGCGGTCGCTACGGCCTCTCTTCCAAGGAATTCCTTCCGCGCATGGTCAAGGCGGTCTACGACCATATCGATAATGGCGCGTGGCACGGTTTCACCGTCGGTATCATCGATGACGTTACCAACCTCTCCATTCCGGTGGGTGAAGAGTTCGGGATTGAGCCGGCCGACGTCAAGAGCTCCATTTTCTGGGGCTTCGGTTCGGACGGTACCGTTGGTGCATGTAAGAACACCATTAAGATTATCGGCGACAATACCGATATGACCGCACAGGCCTACTTCGTTTATGACTCCAAGAAGTCCGGCGGTGTTACGGTTTCGCACCTGCGTTTCGGCGACAGCGCCGTCAACTATCCGTACCTCATCCAGCATGCCGGCTATGTAGCCTGCCATAACGTGTCCTACATCGGTCGCTATGATATGCTCGGCGCGATTAAAGAAGGCGGCACGTTCGTGCTGAACTCCGAAATCCCGACGTCGGAGGTATTCAATCACCTCACGAAGGAAGAGCAGCAGATCATTATCGACCGCAAGATCAACTTCTACAATGTCAACGCCCTGCAGATCGCGATGGACGTCGGCCTCGGCGGACGCATTAACACGGTCATGCAGACGGTCTACTTCAAGCTCTCCGGTGTACTGCCGGAAGACGAAGCCATCCAGTTGATTAAGGACTACGCCAAGAAGACCTTTGAAGCCAAGGGTATGGACATCGTCGAAATGAACTGGAAAGCCATCGACGCCTCCGCTTCCGCCATCGAAAAGGTTGAAGTTCCTGCTCAGATCACCGAGTCCTACGTGCTGCCGGAACTGATTCCGTCCGATGCGTCAGACTTTGCAAAGGATGTTATCCTTCCCGTGATGATGCAGAAGGGCGACGACGTTCCGGTCTCCAAAATGACCTTCGACGGTACCTTGCCGACCGGCACCTCCAAGCTCGAAAAGCGCTGTATTGGCCCGCGCGTCCCGAAATGGCTGAGCGAAAACTGCATCCAGTGCAACCAGTGTATCATGGCCTGCCCGCACTCGGTTATCCGCGCCAAGCAGATCGTGCCTGCCGAGTTGGAAAGTGCTCCGGAAACCTTCGTGACCGTCAAATCCAAGTCCAAGAACGACAGGGATCTTGACTATAAGATTCAGGTCTATATCGAAGACTGCACCGGTTGTGGCGTCTGTGTTGAAACCTGCCCGGCCAAGACCAAAGCGCTGGAATTCACCACGCTCGAAGACGAACGCGCCGCCGGCGAAGTGGATAACACCTACTTCTTCGAAGACCTGCCCGACGGCATACTCGACGGAGTGAACGTTGCGACTGTGAAGGGCATCCAGATGAAGAAGCCCCTGTTCGAGTTTTCGGGTGCCTGCGCAGGCTGCGGTGAAACACCGTACGTCAAGCTGGTCACTCTCGTCTGCGGCGAGCACATGATCACCTCCAACGCCACGGGCTGTTCCTCCATTTACGGCGGCACCTTCCCGACCATTCCATACTGCAAAACCAAGGATGGACGTGGACCTTCCTGGGCGAACTCGCTCTTCGAGGATAACGCCGAATACGGCATGGGCTTCCGTCTTGCGGTCGACAACAACCGTGCGCTGCTGCGCCAGAATGTTGCTGCCCTGCTCGAACTCGGAACTACGGCCGACTTGACAGCCGCCTTTAACAAGGCGATCGAAATCTGCGTTGACAACGATCTCAGCGACGAAGCCGTTGCCGCACAGAACGCCGTCAAGATACTGCTGCAGGGTGCGCTGGCAGAAGCTTCCGCCGAAGCTGCGCCGATTGTCCGCAAGATCATCGAGTTGCAGGACTACTTCGTCGATAAGGCCGTCTGGATATTCGGCGGTGACGGTTGGGCATATGACATCGGATACGGCGGACTCGACCACGTGGTGGCCTCTGGCAAGAACGTGAACATCCTCGTACTCGACACTGAAGTCTACTCCAATACCGGCGGTCAGGCCTCCAAGGCCACGCCGATCGCCGCAGTGGCCAAGTTCGCGAACTCCGGCAAGCGCGCGGGCAAGAAGAACCTCGGCTTTATGTGCATGAGCTATGGCAATGTTTACGTTGCACAGATCTCCATGGGTGCCAACCGCGTGCAGACGCAGAAAGCGATCCAGGAAGCCGTGGCCTACAACGGCCCGTCCATCATCATGGCCTATTCCCCCTGTATTGCGCACGGCATCGACATGATGAAGACGCAGACCATCGCCAAGAATGCCGTCGAGTGCGGGTACTGGCCACTCTACCGCTATCACCCAGAAGGCGAAGAAGGCAAGAAGTTCACCTGGGATGCCCGCGAGCCGAAGGGCGACTTCCAGGCCTTCATTCGGAACGAGCGCCGATATACCGCGCTCCTGAAGACCGCTCCGGACGAAGCCGAGGGGCTCTTCCAGCTTGCTGAGGAAGATGCGAAGAAACGCTGGAACTTCATGCAAAAGGTAGGCGAATTGATGTAATCCGCTTCACACAAAAAGCCCGTCCTGAACGACGGGCTTTTTTGTGGAAAGTCGATAATAGAATGTAGGAAGCGGGATATGCTGGTGAGGAAACGACCTCCAACTTCCCGCACTCCACCACTCACAACTAAAGAATGGATGCTATGAAACAAGAAGAAGTGATGAAGTTGTTCGAGGAGACGGGCGCACTGCTCAATGGCCATTTCGAGCTGCGCTCGGGGCTGCACAGCAACCGGTTTTTCCAGTGTGCGCATTTGCTGCAGCATCCCCGTGTTTCGGCGCGGTTATGCGAGGCCTTGGTTGAAAAGATGAAGGCCGAGCTGGCCGACCTTGAGGTGGATACCGTAATAGCTCCGGCCATGGGCGGGATTACCATTGGCCACGAGGTGGCCCGTTCGATGGACGTTCGCTTCATTTTTGTTGAAAAGGAAGACGACGTGCTTAAGCTCCGTCGTTTCAAGATCAAGCAGGGTGAACGCTTTGTGATTGCCGAGGATGTGGTGACCCGTGGCGGACGCGTCCAGGAGACGGTCGATATCGTTAAGGAAAACGGCGGCGAAGTTGCGGCCATCGGCATTTTGGTTGACCGCAGCGGCGGCAAGGCACAGTTTGATGCACCGCTGGTAAGCCTGCTTGAAATCGAGCCGGTTACGTATGATCCGTCCGATTGTCCCTTGTGCAATGAGGGGTTGGAACTGGTACATCCAGGTAGTAAATAAGGCGCTCCATCGCTTTGACTTGTCCCGAATGAAGGGGTAGCTTACGGAGCTTGTTTTTTAAAAATTGAATAGGAGGTTGCCCGTGTTGCATCCGTTGGAACCGATTTACGCTTTGCAGAAAAAGGATCGAAGGCTCATTAAGCTCATGCGGGAAATCCGCGATATCCCGCAACGGAAGAGCGATATCGAGGCGCAACTTGCGGGCTCGGCTCAAAAACTGGAAATCGCACTGGACAGCCGGAAGCACACGGAAGCCTCCTTGAAGGAGCTGGAGCTGGAGGTTGAATCCCTTAAGGAACGGATCACCAAGTATAAGAATCAGCAGATGGAGGCGACGACCAACGACCAGTACCGCGCTTTCGTCAAGGAAATCGGTGGAGTCGAACGCGAAATCGGCGAACGCGAAGACAAGGAAATCGAGTTGATGGAAGCCCTGGAAAAGGGGAAGGCCATTGTCGCTGAGTGCAAGGAAAAGCTGGCCGGCGAAAAAGCAGGAATCGCCGGTGAACTGGCGGAACTCGATGGTCGCACGGCCGAGCTGACGGAGCAGTTGGAGCAGGTAAAATCGGATCGTGCCCGCGCCGCGGAACAGTGCGACAAATCGATTTTACAGAAGTATACACGGATTTTGAACAACAAGCGCGACTTTGCAGTCGTTATGGTGGAACCGGGCAACCATTGCGGTGGATGCCACATGAAGCTGCCGCCGCAGGTGGCCAACGACGCGCGCAACCCGACCAAAATCGTGGGGTGCAATTTTTGCGGGCGCATTGTCTACAATCCGGTGCCGTGAGGCGTAACCCGTGAAACGTGACGATTGAGTCGTGATTGCATTTAAATCACGCCTCACGTTTCACTTATCAATTTTAAGCAGGCAGGGTGTATCGGTCGCTCCCCGAATCTTCGGGGGGAGGAAAGTCCGGACTCCGCAGGGCAGGACGTCCCGTGGTTAACGCGGGAATCCGTGTGCGATATCGCACGGGATGGAAAGTGCCACAGAAAATATACCGCCAGCCCGCCTTGCGGGCTGGTAAGGTTGAAATGGTGGGGTAAGAGCCCACCGCCCCGAGGGTGACCGAGGGGGCAGGGTAAACCCCGTCCGGAGCAAGATCAAATAGGGAACGAGAGGCGGCCCGCCTCGTTTGAGTTTCGGGTTGATCGCATTAGATAAATGATCGACCCCGCAAGGGGAACAGAATCCGGCTTACCGCCCTGCCTGTCTTTTTTTTGTGGCGTGGAGCAGGGGGCGTGGAGTTTCCTGAAATGTACTTGCCAATAAGATTGGCCGGACTGAAAATTTCCCAGCTACTTTTTCTGGGGGAGCTTCCCCCGTATGATAACTTCGTAGGCCATGCGATCGAGGGCCTTTCCATTGGGTAGTTCCAGTTTGTTCCTGATGTTGATGCGGTGGGTGTCGACGGTATTTTTACTGATGTTGAGCTGGTTGCTTATATGAATCGTATTAAGCCCTTCGCCAACGAGCTTGAAAATATCCATCTCGCGGTTGGAGAGGTTGTCCAGTGCACTCATTGGTGCGACGGGTCTTCCGGCCTGCTTTTTGAGGATGCGGCTGGTGGTCTCGCTCGAAAAGAAGAGGTGCCCGCCTATAATGGAATGGATGGCTTCCTTCAGGACGGATGGCTCGGACGTTTTCATCACATAACCCCGGGCACCTGCACTGGCCGCACGTTCACCGAACAGCTTTTCCTCGGACATGGAATAGACCAAAATGTGCATTTTCGGATATTGGTTGTGGATTTTCTGGATCAGGTAGGTTCCGTCTGAATCTCCTAAGGACAAGTCGATGATAACCAGGTGCGGATACGTGGTCTCAAGGATCTCCAGGGTCTCCGCCGCAGAGGTTGCAACAGTATCTATGGAAAGGGTTTCTTCAGATGCCAGCAAGGTTTCCAATGCATTGTGAATAATGGGGTGGTCATCAACAACCATAAGTGAGTATGACGGTCTTTCCATTTTGAAATCACCTTCTGTTAATTTATCCAAGACTTTGAACAATGTATCACAAAAAATAAAGCACATTTTTAAGTTAATGCATTCCGGCCTGAAGCATTCATTTTGGCGCACATTCACCCCGTCGGGGTCAGCCACGCCTACTTTTCGCAGCAGGAATTTGTGTGTTTCTCGGGTAACATGCCTTTGATCAGGATACTGATCAGGGCCACCGTGCATAGGTATTCGAACCAACCGGCGTGTGCATCGGATTTGCAGACATATTCGCTAATGCCCATATGCAGTTCCATGGAATTCATGATGAACCCGGCGGATAGCGCGCACAGCGAGAGCGTGACGAGGAAAACGACCAGTTGCTTGCGCCCGATTATTTCCCAAAGTGTAGTCAGTGTCGCCGCATTGGTGGCAGGGCCGGTGATAAGGAAAATCAGTACGGCTCCGGGCGATATGCCTGCTTTGATAAATGCGAGCGCAATGGGCACCGAGCCGGAGGAGCATACGTAGAGCGGGATCCCGATCAGCAGCATGAGGAACATGGCTGCCATGGAATCGCCCATGCGGTCGGCAAAAAAGTTTTCCGGGACCAACCCGCTGATGATACCCGAAACAATGATGCCAAGCACCATGGCGCGGGCGATGTCACGGGGCAGGGAGATGAATCCGTAGGAGAGCATGCGCTTGATGATATTCGTGTTCTTTGGCTGGCAGCATTCATCCGCGCACTCGGGTGCATCGGCCTCTTTTTCAGGCGAAACAGCGCTAACCGTCATGCCGCACAGAACGCCGGAGACGAATGCGACTACCGCACGGAATAGGGCATAGATCCACCCAAGCAGGGCATAGGTAATCATCAAGCTGTCGACTCCGGTTTGAGGAGTGGAGGCAAGAAACGAGGCGGTTGCGCCGCGGCTTGCTCCGTGTTTGCGCAGCGAGGCGGCCAGCGGGATAACGCCGCATGAGCAGATAGGCAACGGAACACCCAGCAATGCCGCCTTAAGCGATTGCAACCACCCGCTTCCACCGAGGTGCCGCCGCACATAGTTCTGGGAAATCAGGACAGACAGTGCGCCGGCCATCAGGAATCCAAACAGGAGGTAGGGTGCCATGGCTACGGTAACCAGCCATATCTCCTTTAGTATGTTCAGCAGCAGTTCCATCCGGTTCCTTGGTTGACCCAACCATGGTTATACTTCATTTCAAGAGGCTCAAGCCTTATTTCATGGTAAAGCGATGGCGATGGGCAAGGGAACTTTTCTTTTCAAGGGGTTGCTCTTGCTGAATGACGGACTGAACTCTATTGTATTTCGATGTTGAATGTTGAATGTTGAAGATGCCTATGGGGAAGTGGAATGCCGCGAATTTTTGACAACATTGATGAGTATCTTTCTGCTGCGCTTCAGAAATCCCTGGCCAATGCCCATCGGGCTGACTTCTGTGTCGGTTACTTCAACCTGCGCGGCTGGAAAGAGATAGACGCTCAAATTGCAACTTTTGAAGGCGGTGAAGATAAGCAATGTCGTCTCCTTGTGGGCATGGCTCTAGCCGATGAAATAGAGCTCCGGCGGGCGCTGAGTGCCGCCCCGCAGAAGCGCATTGACCAAAGCGATGCCATCAAACTGAAGAAGAAACTGGCTGAATCGTTTCGAAATCAACTTTGCTATGGTGTGCCGACAGATGCGGATGAGGCCGGGTTGCGTCGCCTCTTGCGCCAGCTTAAATCCGGCAAGCTAACGGTGAAGCTTTTCACCAGCTATCAATTGCACGCAAAACTCTATCTGGCCTTTCGGGATGACGCCGACAATCCTGCCATCGGTTATGTAGGAAGCAGCAACCTTACATTTGCCGGACTGGGCAGGCAGGGCGAGCTGAATGTCGATGTTCTGGACCATGACGCTGCGGACAAGCTGGCGCAATGGTTTGAAGAACGTTGGAATGATCGCTTCGCCGTGGATATAACCGAAGAGCTCATTGCGGTGATCGAGGAAAGCTGGGCGCGAGAAGAGCCGATTCCTCCTTATCACATCTACCTCAAAATGGCCTACACGCTTTCGCAGGAGGCACGCACCGGTATTGCGGAAGAAGTCTTGCCCGAACAGTTCGAGCGCGTGCTGTTCGATTTCCAGAAAGACGCTGTCAAAATTGCCGCTCGTCATTTGAAGGAACGGGGAGGGGTGCTGATTGGCGATGTCGTGGGTTTAGGTAAAACCATTACCGCTACTGCGGTGGCCAGCCTGTTCGACCATCTTCGGATTATGGTGATCTGCCCCAAGAATCTGGTTTCCATGTGGAAGGACTATGCGCACGAATATGGCGTTCAGATGGAAGTGCTCTCCATCACACAGGCAAAGAAACTTTCAGACATGCGAATATACCATCTTGTGATTATTGATGAGTCGCACAACCTGCGAAACAGGGAGGGACAGCGCTACCGGCTCGTGCGGCAATATCTTGCGGAAAATAATTCCAAAGTGATCCTGTTGTCTGCCACACCCTACAACAAGACCTTTCTGGATCTGGGCAATCAGCTCCGATTGTTCGTCGATCCGGAGAAAGATATTGGTATTGCACCGGAAACCCTCATCCGCGAGGAGGGCGAACTGTTCCTCAATCAAAAGGAGTGCCGGCCCCGTACCTTGCGGGCATTTGAATATAGTGAGTATGCCGACGATTGGCGGGAACTGATGCGTCTCTATCTGGTACGGCGCACCCGCAGCTTCATCAAGGCGAACCACTCGTTTGAAGATCCGGAAAACGGGCGGCGCTACCTGCTCTTTTCAGACAATACCCGTTCCTATTTCCCGATGCGGACGCCCCGTACACTAAAGTTTCCGGTCGATGAAAAGAATCCGGCCGACCAATACGCCCAGCTCTATTCGGACAGCGTGGCAAAACCGATTGGGAAACTTTCGCTTCCCCGCTATGGATTGGGGCAATACGAGAACAAGGAGACTGTTGCCCAGCGGACGCCGGAAGAACAGGAAATGATGGATGACCTATCACGCGCCGGGAAACGCCTGATGGGTTTCTGTCGCATTGGGCTCTTTAAACGGTTGGAAAGTAGCGGGAACGTGTTTATCCAGTCATTGGAGCGGCATATTCTCCGCAACTACATATTCATTTACGCTCTCCAGAATAGCCTGCCGCTGCCG
>JAUVCG010000011.1 GCA_030595785.1 Kiritimatiellales bacterium
CCAAGCAGCTTTACCTGCTGAAGGAAAAGGAAGCGCTGGGCATCGCCGATCAGGGTTTTGGCTTCTTCCAGATCGCCTGCGTTGTTCCGGGTTGTTTTGAGGTTCCCCAAGGCGGCTGCCGAGCGCCCATGGTCGCGCAGGCCGTTGAGCAGCAGCACCAGATCCTTGTAGCCGTTGAACAGGGTGTCCGCGCTGCCGGTTACGGAAACCGCGTTGGTACCATCGAGGTAGGTGGCCGGCTCCAGACCGCGATCAGGCACCAGCTTCTTGAAGATCGCATATCCCGCTGGGGGAACATGGGTCGTCCCCAGGTTGTCGCCGAGCAGGGAAATGTATCCATCGAGTGCGGATCCGTGGGCCTCCAGCGCCTGTTGGTGCAGGTTGATTTCGTCGTCGATGACGAGGCCGGTGGCAACGGTTGGCGGTCCCATGCGCATCCGGTCCGCGGTTCGGCCTTCCGGGGTGCGCATGTTTTCGGCCAGCACCAGTTCCGCTGCCGTGCGGTCGTAGTGGATGTCGAGCAGCAGGTTTTGCAGGAGCGTGCTGCTGGGATAGTCGGCCAACCCGGCGCGCAGCTCGTTTTCGGCGGTTTGGGCGCGGGTTCGTTCCGCCGCCCCGTAGAGATTGCCCATGTTTTCGGCATTCGCGCGGACACCGCCCGTTTCGTTGGTATAGAGCAGCACCTTGTAGCGAAAGGCGGCGGTGTCTTGCTCTTCGGCGGTTGTGGCGTCTGGCCAGTAGAGCTTCTGCTTCACGCTGTCGGCAACATCCGTTTCGCTGGCAAAGGCGGTGACGGAACAGGCCAGCCAGGTGAGGAAAAGAAGCCACCTCCGCCATGCTACGATGGAACTACGTAGGAGTCTCATTTCCTCCGGTCTATGTAGTTCACTCGAAACGGAGCGAAGAGTGGCGGTACGGGTTTTCTTCCGTGGGCAATCAAGATTTTCTGAATTCAATGTGTTCATGATTGGTCTCCTTTCTTCAGGGAACGGGTTGGAGGGGGACTTCGTTGGTGGAGGCTGCGGTGGGCGGCCTGAATAAAACGAATGGGCCGGTCTGTGCCGCATCCAGATACGGCTGACCCGGCACCTTGACGACCAGCGTGGCCTCGCCTTCGATCCGGTCGGAGCCGACGGTGGTCTCGCCGGGGGGATTGGCCGCATCCAGCCGCAGATCCAGATAGTTTATGAAGTGTTGCTCCGGATCGCCCTCGAAAACCGGTAGCGGGATGTTCGTGGCCACCGCCGTAAAGGTGTCTTCCGCGAAGGCCAGCTGGACGAGGGCGTTGGTCGGGAAAAACCCGAAACCTTCGCTTTGGATGCGCCCGTTGAACGCGCCGTCCGTTTGCAGCATGGTGAGGGTGAAGCCCAGCCGGCCACCATCGGTTTCGATCATGCCCCGCCAGTCGGCATCGTTTTCCTCGATGGTTATCCGGCTTTCGGTGTCGCCGGTTTGCAAGTCGCCCGATCCACCATCCAGTACCAGCACCAGGTGTTCGAGCTGGCCGATTCCGGTGTCGTCGTCGAGGAACGCAGCGGGAAGCGGGATAACGACCGTGGTGCCGTCCACCTCCACCGTCCCGACATGGATCGTTCCCGATTCATCGGTCCATGTGTAGTCCAGCGTGCCGGTGAAGATGCTGTTGAACACCACCAAAACGCCGGCCGCACTGGTGCCTTCCTCCGCCGAGGTTTCGGCGGAATCGAATCCGGCCTGCAACATGCGGAAGCCCTTGATCCGGTAGAAGCCGGTATCGCCCGGCATCGATCCGAGGTCCACTTCGTATTCCCCGCCGCCGAGGTCGACCACATTTGCGGCGGTGCTCCAGGTATTGGTCGGCGACAGATCCGGGCGGTATTCCACCACATAGTTGGCGGAGGCGGTTCCGTCGTCGTACGCCCGCAGGCGCCAGATTCCGTTGGATACCGTCTGGGATTCCAGGTTCAGCAGCTGCGACGGATCGACCGGTACGACCGTCAGGGTGAAGGTTTGCCGGTCGGACTGCATGCCGTTGCCGGCCGTCAAGGTGATTTGCGCGGAGCCGGAATGGTTTGGGTCCGGCGTGATGCCAAGACTGGAGCTTCCTATGACAAGGCTTCCATCCGGAAGTAGCACCGGATTGTTGCACATCACTTCAACATCCACGCCTGCAGGTTCTGCGGCAAACCACACTAGGGTGCTGTCGCCTTGCGCGAGAACGAGGTCGGGCAGTTCGGATAGCGACGGTGGATCCGTGAATGGAGCCGGCACGGTGAAGGTCTGGTCGGAGCCATAAACCCGCCCAATACGGTTGGACGCGACCGCCCGGTAATGATAGCTCATCCATGGAAGTAGATCCGTGGCGATGTCGGCGATTGCATGGACGGCGTCGGGGTCGCCGGCAAGGGGGGTCATTTCGGTGCCGGCTCCGTGTGCTATCGTCAGGCCATACTCGAACCATGTAAAGGTATGCGAACCTTTTGGATTCACTTCACCATGCATGACCGTATTCGTGGTCGGCAATGTCGTGGCTGTCGGCCACCATGTTTGCAACTCAACAGCTCCGATATCTGCCCGCCCGTTGAAGATGCGCGGGAAGCCCCGCTGGTCGGTGGCGGGCAGGTTCGTAGTGGATCCTGCATGGATGGCCGGGCTGGCTGGTTGCGGCAAGTGCGTTAAGGTCGGTCCGCCATTGTCGGCCAGTGCTTCCAGGAGGGCTTCCACATTGAGCAGATCGTTCGAGATAAAACCGGAGCCGCCGTTAGTGATTCCAATGAGGTTATACCCTTGGGATGTGAACGTACCGCCAACATCGTCAGGGCCGGAAGGATTGGTGTTCGATGTCACGATGGTATTGACACACTCGGCGGTCGCGCTGTTGTCGATGCCTCCAACTATGCCATCGGCCCCCGGGGATCCATTGTCTCCATCACCCCATGCACCACCGTCTCCGCCCGTTCCGCCCTCTCCGCCCTGCCTGGCCGTGTTGTAGGCGATGGAGCCACTTGTTACTGAAAGGGTGCCGGCATTCCATATGCCGCCACCGTTGCCGCCCGTTCCGCCGTCGCCTCCATCACCTCCATCGCCGTTAACTAGACCGCCGTATCCGCCGTCGCCGCCGTTTCCGCCGTTTCCGCCTGTTCCACTCTGATTGCCGCTTACGGTGCAATGATCGATTGTCAATATTCCGGCGTTGTATATTCCTCCACTCTGGCCGCTGTTACCTCCCTTTCCGCCGGGGCCGCCGTCATCCCCATAAAAGGTGCCACTTGCGCCTCTGCCGCCATATCCGCCATTTCCACCCGCGCCGCAGGAATTGCCGCTCAGGGTGCAGCGCTTCAAGATCAGTACTCCGGGAGTATGATTGTATATTCCTCCGCCGTTCCCTCCAGCTCCCCCCCAGCCTCCGGAACTACCTAGGGATCCTGGTCTGCCTGCGCCGCCTCTGCCTGCCTGGCTATTCATGACGGCACATTCGTTTAAGGTCAGGTTTCCGGCATTGTAAATACCTCCACCCGGAGACCCTGGACTGCCATTGCTTCCGGGGTAAGAACCATACGCACCTTGGGCGCCACGCCCATCGCGAACCGTGAGACCGGAGATTTCGACCGTGTAACCTTCGCCAATATTGAATACGCGACCGTAATTGTTGCCGCTGATGGCCAACTGGTCCGCTCCCGGCCCTGTGATGCTGAGATCTTTTTCGATCAGGAGTTCCCCGCTTGTCAGCACAAGGGTTCCGCTGTTGGTTAGGACGATGGCTGATCCAGAGGGCGCGCCGGAGATCACCTCGCGCAGGGAACCGGCCCCGCTATCGGCCAGATTGAGGTTGGCCAGTTGCCAGATCCCGAAGGTTTCATCATCGCCATATGCGATGCCGTGACTGTTGGAAGCCGCGACCCGATAGTGGTAGGTAAGGTTTTGAACCAGTCCTGTAAGCGTGGCGGCCATGGGTATTGCGATAACGCCGTTGCCCGCATCAACCCCTGCCGTGCTGTTTTCGTAGCTGGTGCTTGTGCCCCACTCGAACCAGGCCGTGGTTGTGGTTCCAGTCGGGTTGACCGTTCCATTAAGCGTGGCCGCGTCGTTGAGCATGTCGGTGGCCGGAAGGGTTTCGGCTATCGGTGCCTGCGCTGCCGAGCGGGAGGCTGTAGCCATCAGGGCGAGTGCCGACAGCAGGATGATGCGCAAGGGTGTCGTGTTTCTTTTCATGGGATTCCTCCAGGTTGAAACGGGTTCGGGGGTTGAAGGGGGGTGTGTCCGGTGGACCGTTCGGTCACGTAACCGGCGATGGAGCATCGCGGCGAGGGCATGTGCAGAGGTTTTGATGGATCCATCATGTGCTCCTCCCGATGTACGAACCCTATGCCGATATTTAAGCATGGCAATAATAAAACACGCACCGTGAATAGGTATTTATATGCCCAATTAAAGAGCGGCCCTATGCGTGCGTGGTTGTTTTGTCTCGATAGGGTTTGCCTTTAGGTAGGGATTCGGCGAAAACCCCTCAATTGGACTGGAGGTTTTGTTATGGCATTTACTCTGCAAATCGGGGAACAGGCTCCAGCGTTCAGCCTGCCGGCAACAGACGGGAAGACGTATGCGCTGGAAGATTTCAGCGATGCGAAGGTGCTGGTGGCTTTCTTTACCTGCAACCATTGCCCCTATGTGATCGGGTCGGACGAAAACACGCGCGCAGTCGCGGAGCGCTTTGCGGATCAGGGAGTGCGGTTTGTAGCGATCAATTCAAATAGCAGGCACACCTATGCCGAGGACGATTTCGAGCATATGGTAGCACGCATGGAGGAATACAGGTTCCCGTGGATCTATCTCCATGACGAGTCGCAGGATGTTGCCGAGGCCTACGGCGCACTGCGCACGCCGCACTTTTATGTGTTCGAGGAATCACGCAAGCTGGCCTACACTGGGCGGGCGATCGACAGCCCGCGCGATTGGACGCAGTTGACCACGCATGAGCTGGTGGATGCGCTGGAAGAGCTGCTGACCGGGACACCGGTTTCGGTTCCGGCCACCAACCCTGTCGGCTGCAATGTAAAGTGGGAAGGAAAGGATGCGCACTGGATGCCGCCGGAGGCTTGCGATTTGGCCTGATTCCTGCTTGAACTCTATATGCGTTATGTGGAATTATTGTCTTCAGAGAGGTTGAAATAATATATGCGCTCTATATAGTGGGCGCGTTCTTAGGGGTAGTATTCGTTTAACTGGTAAGGAAGAAGGAGAGACCGATGAGAAGAATTGCAATGATGGTAATGGCTGGGTGCATGGTGGGTATGTTGACGGGGTGTGGCGTGCCGAAGGAAGAGCATGAAGCCAAGGTTGCGGAGCTGAATGCCGCATGGGAGGAAATCGAAACCCTCAAAGGCAAGATTGCTGATACAGAATCGTTGCTGAAAGCCGAACAGGGGAAAGTCCGGAATAAAGGGATCCAACTTGATGACACCTCTAAACGCCTTGCGGAGTTGACCGAGAAGGAAGCCGCCACCACTAAAGCTCTGGCCGATGAAAAGGGCAGGGTTGTCGCGCTTGAAAGCGATCTCGCCGCAGCCAAGTCCGCTATGGGCATGGCGCAAGACGCAACCAGCGAAGTTGAGGCCGCACTGGCCAAGCTCCAGGCGGAGTACGAGCAGCTGCAGAATCGTTTTGACCAGCTTAAGAAAAACATGCTGTCGTTCGGAAGCGGAGCATCCATTCCAGCCGAGGCACCAACAGCTGCTGCAGCGCCCAAAGCTGACGCGGCTCCGCAAGCGGATGATGGAGCGCCCAAGACCGACTCGAAAACCGCGATGGATCTGCTCGACGAGATGGGCATGCAATAAATTTACCCCATCACGGAATGACCTAAAGCCCGGAATTCATCCGGGCTTTTTTATGTCTGCAGCAGGCGTGGATTTTCGCGGATTGCCGCTTGACGGGGTGGGGGTAGATCGGTAGGTTCTCCCGGTTGTTGAAAGTTTGGCTCTGGATAAGAGTGGGCGCTGCCCGCTCTTTTGTTCTCTAAAAGGGCCGGTTATTTGAAAATGTCGAAGGTTTGTGAAGGAGGTCGGGCAATGAATCCTGCAGAGTTGAAGGCCGTTGTTGAATATATGGAAAGCGAGCGGGGTGTTGAGCGCGAGGTCATCATTAAGGCGATTGAGTCGGCTCTGCAAAGCGCCACGGAAAAGGCGGAGTCGGATGACGACCATCTGCGGCTTGAAATCAACCGTCATACCTTTGAGATCAAGGCGTATAAAACCCTATCCGACGGAACCGAAATCGAATCGACCCCGCGCAGTCTCGGTCGCATTGCTGCGCAAACCGCCAAGCAGACCATTATGCAGAAAATCCGCGTGGCGGAAAAAGAGCGCGTTTTCGAGGAATTCAAAGACCGTGCCGGCGAAATCGTTACCGGAAGCATTATCCGCTTCGATCGCAGCGATGTGATCATCGATCTTGACCATGCTGAAGCCGTTATGCCGGCCAAGGAGCGCGTCCCGATTGAGGAATATGAGATGGGCGAACGTATTCGCGCCTACATCGTGGCGGTACACGAACGTGAGCGCGGACCGGAAATTGTCCTGTCGCGGAGCCATCCCGATTTTGTACGGCGCCTGTTCGAGCTTGAAGTTTCGGAGATTGCCGATGGCACCATGGAGATCAAGGGGATTGCACGCGAATCGGGATATCGCAGCAAAGTGGCGGTGATTTCGCACGATGATCGCGTTGATCCGGTCGGCGCATGCGTGGGCATGCGTGGAATGCGTGTGAAGAACATTGTGCGTGAACTGTCCGGCGAGAAGATTGATATTGTCCGCTGGAGCGACGACATTAATACGCTGATCACCAATGCGCTGGCGCCCGCCCGCCTGAAGCATGTGGAGGCCGACGAGGAAACGCAGACCGTTACCGTTACGGTGGAGCCGGACCAACTCTCGCTGGCCATCGGCAAGCGCGGGCAAAACGCACGACTTACCTCCAAGCTGACCGGCTGGCGTGTCGACATCCAGAAAGATGAAGAGAGTATGGATTTCGAGGAGCGCGTGGCGGTTGCTGTAACCAAATTGGCCGCCATCGAAGGGATTGGCGACGAATTTGCGGAACGCCTGGTCTTTGCCGGGTTCCTGACTCTGGAAGGCATCCTTGCCGCCGACCTGTCCGACCTGAAGGCCATCGAGGATGTTTCCTCCGATCAGGCGCAGGCCATCTGGCATGCCGCTGAAACAGCATACACACATGAACATGGTGAGATAGAAGAATGATGAAACTCCAAGAAGTAGCCAAAGACGTAGATGTCTCCGCCGACGAACTCATCGAGATTCTGCAGGACATCGACATTGCCGTTGATGGTCCCGATGCCGAGCTCTCTGACGAGCAGATTGCACAGGTTTGCGATGAACTGGGCTATGCCTCGATCGAGGCGGCGCGCACTGAAAACGCTCTGGCCGAAGCCCCGGAGCCGGAACCCCTGGCCGAAGAGCCGGTCGTCGTCGAGGAGGGGCTAGAGCCTGTTGCTCCCGACGAAGAGGCTCCGGCCAAGGAAGAGGAGTCAGCCGACGCCAACGTCATCGAACTAAAAAAGCCGAAGGTCATCGTCAAGGACTTTGCCCAGATGATGGACATGAAGCCGAACCAGGTGATTGCCGAACTGATGAAGATAAACATCTTCGCCTCCATCAACGCAGAGATCGACCTGAAGATCGCCAAGGAGATTGGCGCGAAGCATGGCTTTACTGTCCGTAAGGAAGAGAAGAAAAAAGCCGCGATGCCGCAGCCGAGAACGAAAAAGGTTTCCATGCAGAAGGGCGCCGAGGTTCCGGATTCCCCCGACACCTTGCTTCCGCGTCCGCCGGTCGTCACGTTTATGGGGCATGTCGACCACGGCAAGACCTCGCTGCTCGACCAGATTCGAAACACCCGTGTGGTGTCTGGTGAATCCGGCGGCATTACGCAGCATATCGGCGCATATACCGTTGAGCTTAACGACCACAGGATCACATTTCTCGACACCCCCGGCCACGCAGCGTTCACAGCGATGCGCGCACGCGGTGCAAACCTGACCGACATCGCGGTGCTGGTGGTGGCCGCAGACGATGGCGTGATGCCGCAGACGGTCGAGGCTATCAAGCACGCGCAGGCGGCGGGAGTCTGCATCATTATCGCGATGAACAAAATGGATCTGCGTTCCGCAAATCCTGACCGCCTGAAGCAACAGCTTCAGGAAAACGAAATCATGGTCGAGGACTGGGGCGGTTCGATCGGTTGCTGTCCGGTCAGCGCGATGACCGGCGAAGGAATCGACGGTCTTCTTGAACGCATCATTCTCGAATCGGAAATGCTTGAGTTGAGGGCCAACCCGAACAAGCCGGCAAACGGCTTTGTGGTTGAGGCGCAGATGGAACCCGGCATGGGACCGACCGCCAGCCTGCTCGTGAAGAGCGGAACCCTCAAGGTGGGCGACAGCGTGGTTTGCGGTTTGTACTGGGGACGTGTCAAGGCACTCATTAGTGACCAAGGGAAAAAGGTTCGTACGGTGGGGCCGTCGACTGCAGTGAAAATCCTCGGACTGATCAATGTTCCGGGAGCCGGCGACGAGTTCCAGGTGATGTCGGACGACCGGGAGGCCAAGACGATTTCCGAAGAGATGCAGCAGGCGAATCGTACGCAGACACTGGAGGGTGCCGCCGCGCCTAAGAAGATGTCGCTCGACGACCTGTTTGGTGCTGCCGCTTCGGCCGAAAAGAAAGAACTCAAGGTTATCATCAAAGCCGATGTGCAGGGATCCCTCGAAGCGATCGAGCATTCCCTGAGCGGGATTAAGAGCGATAAAGTCGACATCAAGATTATTTCCAGCGACGTTGGAAACATTACCGAAAACGACGTGATGCTGGCCAGCGCCTCGGATGCGATCATCCTTGGCTTCCACGCCGGGAAAGAGAGCGGAGCGAACGCGGCCGCCAAACGTGAAGGCGTTGAAATCCGCCTGTACAGCATCATCTATGAACTCATCGACGAAGTCGAAAGCGCCATGAAGGGATTGCTCGAGCCGGAGTTGCGCGAACAGGTGATCGGCGAGGCGGAAGTCCGCGAGGTATTCGAACTCAGCAAGAAGAGCAAGATCGCTGGTTGCATGGTCATGAGTGGGCGTTTTACCGCGACCGCCAGCATTCGCATCAAGCGTGATCGCGACATCCTCTTCGAAGGAAAAATCGGTTCGCTCAGACGTTTTCAAAACGAGGCCTCCGAAGTTCGACAAGGCCAGGAGTGCGGCATTCGACCGGACAACTTTACCAACTTCGAACCGGGCGATGTGATTGTTGCGTACCTTGTTGAAAAGATCACACAGGAACTCTAACAACACGCCGCAGCAAAAAATAAAAAACCGTCCTGCACAAGGACGGTTTTTTTTTGTGATCAACCCATTTGTTTTTATAAATTAAACGGGTTGCATAACATTCGCTTTGTGCTTATAAACATTTTTCAGGAAGGGCGAGCATTATTAGCTCTTTTACATAGATGCAGGTTTGGTCCGATCCGTGACGGTGCATCGGCAGTGGTTGTTAGGAGTAGGCAGTGGTTGTTAGGAGTACAAACTAAGGAGACTACAATGGCAGCGAAGAAAAAAGCAAAAGCGAAAAAGAAAGCAGTAAAAAAAGCTCCGGCTAAAAAGAAAGCCGTGAAGAAGGCACCAGCGAAGAAAAAGGCACCGGCCAAGAAGAAGGCCCCAGCCAAGAAGAAAGCCGCCAAGAAAGCTCCGGCCAAGAAGAAGGCCGCCAAGAAAGCTCCGGCTAAGAAGAAGGCTCCAGCTAAAAAGAAAGCTGCCAAAAAAGCCCCAGCCAAGAAGAAGGCCGCCAAGAAAGCTCCGGCTAAGAAGAAGGCGCCAGCTAAAAAGAAAGCGGTAACGAAAGCCCCGGCCAAGAAAAAGGCCCCGGCTAAGAAGAAAGCCGCAAAAAAGAAAGCCACCAAGAAAAAGAAATAGGGTGGTTTGATTGAGGTCAAAAACGGCGGACATGGTTCCGCCGTTTTTTGTTGTTCGGGTTCGCCGTTGTAGGCTATCTTCCGCCCATCCGACGGGAAGGAGAATTTCGAATGAGATGTCCGAAATGTGAAGGAAAAGAAAACCGGGTAATCGATAGCCGGGAGGTGCGCAACGGGGACTCCATTCGCCGTCGTCGGGTTTGCATTGACTGCGGCCACCGCTTTACCACCTACGAAGAAATCCAGCGCGCCCAGCTCCATATCGTCAAACGCGATGAACGCCGCGAGGAACTAAGCCGCGACAAGCTCATCAAAAGTATTCAGATCGCCTGCCGAAAGCGGCATATCAGTGTGGAGCAGATCGAGCGCATCAGCGACGCCATCATCATGGAAGTCGAGTCGGAATATGAAAAGGAAGTTCCCAGCATGGCCGTCGGGAAAAAGGTCATGACGGCGCTCGGGAAACTCGATGAAGTCGCCTACATCCGCTACGCCTCCGTCTATCGCCGCTTCCGTGATGCCGGCCAGTTCATGAACGAAGTTGAACGCCTCATCGGGCGCGAATGAAAGCGATGTCTTTTCCATCTTTGGATGCCCGCCAGGATGCCTGGGCGGCACACCTGCGGGATATGTTCCAAACCCTGGAGATTCCTCCCGGTACGCTGGCCGACAACCTTGCTGCGAGCGTTGCGATGTATTGCCGGAAGTTCCACCCCCGGGGACTTCAATCGTCTGAGCTCAAACTGCTCATTGCCCGTGCATTCTGCGCGGTCGGCGACCGCGCGGCCGCCGGACGGGTGCTGGAGTCGATGGAACCGCATCGCCGCCACGTCTCCCGCTGGTTGGAAATCCTTTCCGAGCTGCACCACTTCCCCGAAATGCTCCCCTATTTTTCGCTCGGCATCATCCGTCCCGCTGATTGGGCGGGTGCTCAGCTCGATCGCATGTGGACGCTTGATTTTGGCCGGCTTGCCCTTGCCGACGCAGAAAAGCATGAGATGATGCTCTACCGTTCCATCCGTGTGCTCGCCGAAAAAATGTTTGTATTCTGGGATGCCACGGGAGGGGAGGGCATCCTTGGGCTGAAGAATCTTTCCGCGCTGAATGTGGATGTGGAAGAAAAAAAACAGACCCTTACCACACCGGGCGATCTGCTTGAATATATTGCCGACTTGTTTGCCCGGGAAACGGGCCGGCGGGAATGGCATGCGACCCCCTCGCTGCTGTGCCTTGATTTATAAGCCTTGGATGAATGGATTTGCGGATGGTTGGAGTCATGAAAAACGAAGAGGTAAAAACGGATTCGAACCAGGGATCCCCGCTCTCCCGAAAATCTATTCGCCCCACATTCCAATTCCCCGGTCTTTCCATTTTGGGAAGTCTTCTTTCCGGTATCCTGCTTGCGCTGAGTTTCCCGGGGTTTGGAAACTCATCGCTGGCATTCATCGGACTGGTGCCGCTCATGTTTGCGGTACAGTCGGTCTCCTGCAGGAAGGCTGCGCTGCTCGGATTGTTGGCCGGGTTTGTCTTTTTCATGCTTTCGATGGGTTGGTTGCATAACCTGACCGGCACCGTTGCGGGAGTCGCCCTCAAGGCAAGCGCGCTACTGGGCTACGCGGTGCTTGCGCTCTACTGCGCGCTGTACTTCATTCCCGTCGCAATCACGGTATCAATCTGTGTGAAGCGCTGGGGCGTGCGTGGTATCCGGACCAACGTCCGGCTGATGTTTTCGGTCACGATGGTTTGGGTTGCGGCGGAATACCTGCGCAGCTTTCTCTTTACCGGGTTCCCGTGGAATGCGCTGGGCGTCAGCCAATATGCCAGCCCGGTCCTCATCCAGATAGCAGAATGGGGCGGGGTATATATTGTATCGGCCGGCATCGTCTGGATGAACACGGCGTTGTTCGTTACGCTTCTGCAATACATCCACGGTGTCCGGGCAAGGCAATACCGTCCGCACGGGGAGCTGATGATTGGCCTGCTGCCGATCGCTCTTTCCGTTGCCTACGGTCTTCATACCTTTTTCGACCAGCCTGTACCGAGCGAATCGATACAGGTTGCACTCGTGCAGCCCAACATTCCGCAAACGGAAAAATGGGACCGGGAAAAGGATCAGCAAATTCGCAACACCCTCGAAGTTCTCACCGAAACCGCTGCGCGGATCGACAGGCTCGACTTGATCATCTGGCCGGAAACCGCGCTCCCCGATTTTGTGCGCATCAGCGAGCCGAGCCAGGATCTCGTTTGGCGCATGTCGCAGCTGGGCTGTCCGTTGCTGGTCGGATCGATGGATCTCGAGTATTCGGAATCCACCCGCACCTACTACAACAGTTCGATCCTTTTTGGAACCAATGGCGCCGCGGTCGTCAAATACGACAAACAGCACCTCGTACCTTTCGGTGAGTACGTGCCATTCCCCATGCTCATGAAAAAGTTCACGCCTATCGCGGTCGACTTTGCCCGTGGAACGGAAAGCACGCTGATCTCGCTTCAGGATAAGGCCCCCTTTTCCGTACTCATCTGTTTCGAAGACATCGTCGCGCCACTCTCTGTCAAGGCGGTGCGCAACGGTGCGCGCTGGCTCGTCAACCAGACCAACGATGCCTGGTTCGATCCCGGCTCCCAGTCCGAGCAGCACCTCGCGCACGCCGTGTTTCGCTGCATCGAAAATCGTGTTCCCATGGCGCGCTGCTGCAATACCGGGATTACCTGTACGATCGATGCCTTCGGTACCGTGACGCGCAACCTTGAACCGCGGGCCAGCGGTTTCGCTGTGAATGAAATCCATCCGCGCCCCGACGGACTCCAAAAAACCTTCTATACCCGACATAGCGACGCCTTCGCCAAATTCGCACTGCTCGCCAGCGCAACCGTCGTTTTTGCTCTGCGCTCCAAAGGGCGGACGCAACGGGAAGAAGACGCCTGATCCTCCTCTTTTTTTGCACTGCAGGGTTTGGCATCGGGGGGCCTTGGGCTATATTGCGCATTTCCAACCCTCGGATGGACTATGTACGACGAACTGAAAACAAAGATCGAAAGTTTTCGCGGACAGCTGGCGGAGATGGAGGGCTACCTTGAAATCGGCGTGAAGCGCGCCGAACTGGGGGAGCTGGAGGTCGTTGCCGCCGAACCGGATTTCTGGAACGACCAGACGAAAGCACAGGCAAATATTGCCGCAACCAAGTCGCTGAAGAGGGTGCTCGATCCGTTCGATGCGATTGACGCTGCTCTCGCCGATGCCGAGGTGATGCTGGAGCTGGCCGAGGCGGGCGAGGATGAGGCTTTGGCGGAAGCGGCCTCGGAAGTAGGAAAAGTGGAAAGCAGTTTCCAATCGCTGGAAATGCAGTCGCTGCTCGGAGGCGAATTTGATGGCAACGGCGCCTACCTCACGCTGCATGCCGGTGCAGGCGGAACGGAGAGCTGCGACTGGGCGGATATGCTCTACCGCATGTTTACACGCTACGCCGAGCGGAAGGATTTCAAGACGCAGGTTCTCGATTATCAAGCGGGCGACGAGGCGGGCATTAAGAGTGTGTCGCTGTTGATTACCGGGCCGTATGCCTATGGCCTGCTGAAGTCCGAGCGCGGGGTGCATCGGCTGGTGCGCATCAGTCCGTTCGATTCGCAATCGCGCCGGCACACCTCGTTTGCTGCCGCCGATGTGACGCCGGAAATTGACGACAACATAGAAATCGATATTGTGGAATCCGATCTGCGGATCGATACCTACCGCGCGCAGGGCGCCGGGGGGCAGCACGTCAACACGACCGATTCCGCCGTACGCATCGTCCACCTGCCGACCGGTACGATGGTGCAGTGCCAGGCCGAGCGCTCGCAGCATAAAAACAAAGCCACAGCAATGAAGATGCTCAAGGCGCGGCTCTACGAACACGAACAGGACAAGAAACGTCAGGCTGTCGACCAGCTTTATGGTGACAAAGGCGAAATTTCATGGGGCTCGCAAATTCGCTCCTATGTCATGCAACCCTATACCATGGCAAAGGACCACCGCACCGACCAACAGGTCGGGAATATTCAGGGAGTCCTCGATGGAAACCTCGACCCCTTTATTGAAGCGTATTTGAAAAAGAACCGGTGATGGGAGTACATACCAGGAGGCATGCAATGATGAAAACGACCCTGATCGTGGCCCGTGTAGTGATGAGTGCGGTCACATCCCTCTGTGCGGAGACGAAAGAAGTGGAGATCCCCGCCAAAAAAAATTTGCTTCGGAGATTTGCCGACGTGCCCATTATTCAGAGAGTGGGAATCCACCCGGCAAGACTAGCATGAACATTCTTGAACAGATTATAGCCGATAAGCGCCTTGAAATTGCAGAGCAGAAGAAGCTCCGGCCCTTGGAAGATTTACGGGCGGAAGTGTCAGGCATCGGGAATCGCCCGGACTTTATAAAGGCGTTGCGTGCAACACCGATGGGGCTGATTGCAGAGGTGAAACGCCGTTCGCCCTCGGCGGGCTTGATTCGCGATCCGTTCGATCCGGAGGCCATTGCCAAGGATTATGAATCCCATGGGGCCTGCGCGGTTTCATGCCTGATGGATAACAAATATTTTGGTGGCGGGGCGGAGGATTTCTCCAGCGTGCGGAACGCGACCGGCCTGCCGATGCTCTATAAGGAGTTTGTGATTGATCCGTGGCAGATTGCCCACGCGAAGGTGATGGGTGCTTCGGCGGTGCTGCTGATTGTCGGGGCGTTGCCGGATGAAGAGCTGGTCTCCTTTATAGAAGAGGCCCAGGCCCTGGACCTCCGGTCGCTGGTCGAGGTACACAACGGCGAGGAGATGCAGCGCGCTATCGATGCGGGGGCAGATTGCATCGGCATCAATAATCGAAATCTAAAAACCTTTGTGACGACATTGGAAACCACCTTTGAATTGACGGCTATGGCTCCGCCGGAATGTACACTCGTCAGTGAGAGCGGCATCAAGACGCCGGAAGATGTGGTGCAGTTGAAAGCGGCCGGTGCACACGCCGTTCTGGTGGGCGAAAGCCTGCTGCGCAAAACGTCGCCGGGAGACGCCGCCAAGCGGCTCATGCATTTGGTGTAGGCCTCTTCCTTATACGGGTACGCCACTTCGTCGTGGATACCTTCAACTTCGGTCCGATGAAGGAGGCCGGGCCATCGGATGCGGCTCGCACTTTCCGCCGCGTTCCAAAATGAGTTTTTGGAACGAAAGAAGTTTTATTTTTCCGCTTGATTTTCCAGGAACGGATAAAAATTTCCTGCGGGGGAACGGCAATCCAGAGTAATGCAATATCCGAGGAGCAATGCCCTGGCAGGCATATTTTAAACGTTCAAAGTGTTGTTGTTTAAAAGGTTCTGGAAATAGATGACGGGCGGAAAAACCGAGTTCCGGCCGTCCGGGGCAGGGGAGAAATCCCCCTGCCGCGGGATGAAATGGGCCCGGCCCAAAAAGGCGGCAAGAGTTGATTAATATGCTTGATCGCGGTTTGATAGTCGCTACTATGGGCGTGTTATTATCCTTACGTTAATGATGACTAGCCGCCTTTTAGTGCGCATCGGACAAGATGCCGGGCGCTTATCATAGGATCGGGAAGAATTCGAAGGTGTTGGATTTTTCGAAGGGGAGCGGGAGTCGCTTTTCGGGGGGATTTGAAGAAAAGGGTATTGGTTGTTTAAATGCTGGCCGTGGACCCTGGTGAACTCACGGTATACAGTACTTATTATAAGTAGAGGGGACGGGAAATGATTAAAACCTATATCTCAGCTTTATTGGTTGTGCTTATGGCTGTAGCACAGATGGCCCATGCTCAGGACAGCATGGACGATGTCTTTAGCGAGTTGGATGCCGGCAGTGATACTGATGGCGAGGCCGCCGCACTCGATGCAACATCATCGACAAGCGATCTGGAACCAGCCGAAGTTGAAAGTGATGAGCCGGCTCCGGTGGTCGACGAGGCCAAGACGGTTAAACTGCTACTGGAGAAAGGTGCCGCACAGTACAAGGCGGGTAGCTACGACGATGCCATAAGAACGTTCGATGCCGTGCTCGCCATCGATAAATACAATACCAAGGCCATGGACTCCAGAAAGCGCGCTGCAATGCGTATAGCCTCCAAGGAATCCAAGAAGCAGGTCGCCACCCGAGCGGAGGCGTTTGCCGAGGTTGCGGCGGGATGGACTCAGGACCCCAAGGTTTTGGGGGCCGTTGAAGTCTCCGAAGCAGCCGTAGTGGATCCCGACCAGCAGGCTATCGAGCAGATGATAGCCCGCCTGAAAGCTGTCAATATCCCAGTCCTCGACTTCGAGGATACCAGCATCGAGGATGTTATTCTCTTCCTCACGGAATCCAGCCGAAGCCTCGACGCTGCGGGCAAGGGCGTGAATATCCTGCTTGTTGGCATGGACTCCGCCGAAGGTGAGCGCAGTGTAACCACGGTTATTACCGACATCAGCCTCTTCGACGCACTACAGGTCGTCTCTGAGATGGCATCCCTCAAGTTTGAGGTAAAAGCGAGTGCTGTAGCCATCATGCCTGCCAACTATGTGCCTATTTCGGAAATGGTTATGAAGTCGTACGATATTGTTCCCGAAGTTGGCACCGATTTGGAATCCTTCTCCGGGGATGCCGGAGGGGCGGATGACCTGTTCGGCGACGACTCTTCCAGTGCTTCCGACACGGCCCCGGTCGATGTTGTCGCCTTTTTCTCCATTGTTGAATTCCCCGAGGGGTCCTCAGCCATCTACCGCCCGCGTTTCCATAAGCTTTTCGTCAAAAACACACCGGCGAACCTTAAGGCGATTGAATCTGTTTTGGCCGATCTTGATGAACGGGCCATTAAGCGCCGCTCGCAACAGGTTAAAATCGAAGCCAAGTTTGTTGAGTTTAACGAAGGCGCCCTTGAGGAACTCGGATTTGATTGGACGATGTATGGAAGTGGATCTGTTGCCGGGTTTTCGATGGGCGGTGCCCCCGATAATTATTACCAGAAATCCTCGGGGTATACGGATTCCACAGCAATTCTGCCGTCAGGCACCCTTTATTCCAGTCCGATCAACGGCGTGAAGCAAATCGATAACTCGACCCGTCCCGGCCAGAACGTCTATGGCACCACCCAGCGCTACAATGGCGAAGTGGGCGGAGGCGGCATAGGGGCCGCTTTCCAAGCGGTTCAGTCGGGGCTTCTCGGAAACATGGGGGGCGTCCCGGCCGCGATGGTGTTCGGTAACGGGGACGTGGACCTGCGCATTACCGCAATGGAACAGGACGGTACCGCCGACGTAATGGCGGCTCCGATGGTCACCACCAAAAGTGGATCCGAAGCGACGATCCGCGTGGCCGAGACTCACCGCTACCCACAGGACTACGACGTGGAAACCGGTCAGCGCACGGCTCCAATCGTGAAGCCGCAGGACTGGGAAGACTTTGACCTGGGTGTTTCCTTGAAGGTAACTCCGATTGTTGACATTGAGGGCGATACCATTGACCTCGATCTTCAGCCGGAAATCGTAAACTTCAAGGGCTATGATGAATATATTGTGGGCTATAATACACAAACACCTAGAACCCCGATTCCTTCGTACGATCCCAATGACACCGAACTCATTGCCAAGATGGCCTACTTTGAACGTCGTCTGGTCAATACGCAGGTGACCATTGCCGATGGCCACACGGTTGTGATGGGCGGATTGATTGACGAGCGGACGGAGACGTTCCGCGATCAGGTTCCTTTCCTGGGCGATATCCCGTACCTCGGGCGGCTCTTCCGTACCGAAGGATCACGTTCGTCCAAGAAGAACCTCACGATCTTTGTGAAGGCCACGCAGGTTGACGTCAACGGAATGACGAGCGCAGAGCGCGAACTGGCTCGCCAATAGGGAGCGGCTGGAAGTAGAAGTAGAGGGGAAAGAAAATGATTAAAACCTATATATCAGCTCTGTTGGTCGTGTTTTTAGCTTTTGCACAAGGGGCTCTTGCCCAGGAAGGCATGGACGACGTCTTCGCCCAGATGGATGCCGCAAATGCAACGGGCCAGACCGATGATGCATCGGCAAGCAATACGACTTCTGCCGAGGTTGCAAGCGACGGGCAGGAATCCGAAATGTTTGCCTCACTGTTCGAAAAGGGTGTTGCGCAGTACAAGGCGGGCCAGTATGACGCGGCTGTATCGATCTTTGATGCCGTGCTCGCCATCGACAAGTACCATTCCGGTGCCATGGACTACAAGAAGCGTGCTGCAGACCGCATCACCATTAAGGAAGGCAAGAAGCGGAGCTTTAGTCGAGAGGAGGCTATCGCCGAGGTCGACGCATCATGGAATTCTGAACCCAAGGTTTTCGGTGCGGCTGAAGAGGTTGAAGCCGCTAGCGCGGCGGATGCCGATCAACAGGCCGCCGAGCAGATGGTTGCACGCCTGAAAGCCATAATGATCCCAGTTCTCGACCTTGCCGAAGCCGGCGTTGAGGAGGTAATTCAGTTTTTTGCTGAAACCAGCCGCCGCCAGGCCGGTTCAGGCGAAGACGTGGACTTCCTGCTCATTGGCATGGAGAGTGCCACGGCTGAGAATAATATAACCATTTCGGTTGACGACATGAATCTCTACGAGGCGTTGCAGTATGTGGTGGAGATGGCCTCTCTCAAGTTTGAGATAAAGAAAAACCTCGTTATCGTCATGCCCGCCAACTATGTTCCCCTCACGGAAATGGTCATGAAGTCGTACGATATCATCCCTGATATCGGTGCCGATATGGAATCAGCGGCTGATTCCGCCGGTGGCGGGACGGACCTGTTCGCCACATCTGATTCCGGTGCCATGGGCCCCGCAGACGTGTCCGACTTTTTCCCGCTCGTTGATTTTCCGGAAGGCTCCTCAGCGGTCTACCAACCGCGGTTTCATAAGCTGTTTGTCAAGAATACCCCGAAGAACCTCAAAGTACTTGAGTCGGTTTTGGGCGATCTTGTCGAAGAGGCCATTACACGCCGCTCGCAGCAGGTTGAAATCGAAATCAAGTTCGTCGAGTTTAACGAAGGAGCCCTCGCGGAGCTCGGATTTGATTGGACCGTATATGGAAGTGGATCGGTTGCCGGTTTTACGATGGACGATGGCCAATATTTCCAAGGCGGCTCAGGGTATGAATCTACCATTACGCATGATTCTTCGGCCTTAACAGGTCCCCTCTACACCGATCCGGTGACCGGCGCGAAAGTGATCGACTCTTCGCCATCGGGCACGGCCGATCCACGTCCCGCCCAGAGCGTCTTTGGTTCAGCGGCGCGTAATAATGAGACCGCATTGGATCCCGTCAGCTACGGCCTTCTCTCAACCATGGGGGGCACTCCGGCTGAGATGGTATTCAAGAACGGGGATGTGGACCTGCGCATTACCGCGATGGAACAGGAAGGCACCGCCGATGTGCTGTCGGCTCCGCGGGTTACCACCAAGAGCGGATCCGAAGCAATTATCCGTGTTGCGGAGACTCACCGTTATCCGCAGGACTATGATGTGGAAACCGGCCAGCGTACAGCTCCGGTTGTGAGGCCGCAGGACTGGGATGACTTCGACATGGGCGTATCGCTGAAAGTGACTCCGGTTGTTGACTCTGACAGTCGCACCATTGCACTCGATCTTTTGCCGGAAATCATGGTGTTCAAAGGCTACGACGATTATCTGACCGGCATCAACGCATACGATGGCGGCGGTAATGACAACTATGAACCTGCCGGGGATGGCAGTCCCTTGCTCGCCAGAATGGCCTCTTTCGAGCGGCGCGTCATTCAGACGCAGGTGACCGTCGCCGATGGCCACACCGTTATGATGGGCGGCTTGGTTGACGAAAGGACCGAAACCTTCCGGGATCAGGTGCCGTTTCTGGGCGACATCCCGTACCTCGGACGCCTCTTCCGCACCGAAGGTTCACGTACCGCCAAGAAAAATCTTACGATCTTCGTGAAGGCATCTCTGATTGACATCCACGGTATGACTGGCGCGGACCGCGAGCTGGCGCAGCAGTAACAAGAATCACACTAAAAAATATTTACAGTATTTAAATAGAAGTAAGAGGGGAAGGGAAATGATTAAAACCTATATCTCAGCTTTGCTGGTCATATTATTGGCTGCAGTGCAAATGACCACCGCCGTTGAAGGCTCCGATCAGGCTCCGTCGGCCGCGGAATCCGAGATGCTCTCATGGTTGCTCGAGAAGGGCGTTGGGCACTATGGAGAGGGCAACTACGATGAAGCCTTAAGGATGTTCGAAGGCGTACTCGCCATCGACAACTACAACGCTAAGGCCACGAACTATAAGAAGCGCGCTGCTAATAAAATTGCCGCCAAGGAAGTCAGGAATCAACGTGCCACTCGGGAACAGGCCATCGCCGACGTTAACGCGGCCTGGAATGCGGAGCCCAAAGTATTCGGTGCCGTGGTTACATCCGAAGACGCTGCCGTGTCGACACCTAGACAGCTGGCCATCGAGCAGATGGAAGCCCGCCTGAAAGCCATTACCATCCCGTCTCTCGACTTTACCGATGCCAACGTTGAGGATGTTCTCCTGTTCCTTGCAGCCGCCGGCCGGCGCTTTAGCGAGCAGGGCGAGGATGTGGACATCGCGCTGCTAGGCATGGAGCGTGTAGCGGACGACAGCACCGTCAGCATTTCCTTTGCGGATATGAACCTCTACGAAGGGTTGCAGTTTGTTGTGGAGATGACGTCCCTCAAGTTCGAGGTCGGGCCAAACGTTGTTTCCGTAATGCCCGCCAACTATGTTCCTGTTTCGCAGATGATCACAAAGTCATACGATATCAATCCTGAGGTCGGTATGGATTTTGAATCGGTGGACAGTTCCGGCAGCGCATCGGACGACTTGTTTGGCGATTCCTTTTCCGGTGAAGCCACCACGGGCCCGATCGAGCTTAACGGCTTTTTCTCTGTCGTCGATTTCCCGGAAGGTTCCTCCGCAATCTACCAGCCGCGCTTCCACAAGCTCTTCGCCAAGAACACTCCGAAGAATCTTAAGGTACTCGAAGCGGTATTGGAAGATCTTGATGAAGAGGCCGTCAAGCGCCGCGCGCAGCAGGTTGAAATTGAAGCCAAGTTCGTTGAGTTCACCGAGGGCGCCCTCGCGGAGCTTGGATTTGATTGGACCGTATATGGAAACGGGAGCGTTGCGGGCTTTCAAGGGAAAGATGGCAACTATTTCCAGGCAGCTTCCGGGTATTCGGTAGATTCGGCCAACCTCCCCACTTCAGTTGACGCGCTCTACACCAGTCCGGTTTCCGGCCAGAAACTTATCACGGAACCTGATGGCCGTAACGGACAGAACCTCTTTGGTGCCTCACAGCGTATAAACTCATCTGCTTTTGACCCTCTCCTTACCGGCGTGCTCGCAACGATGGGCGGAACCCCGGCTGCGATGATGTTCGGCAATGGGGATGTGGACTTGCGTATTACCGCGATGGAACAGGAAGGCACCGCCGACGTGCTGTCGGCACCGAGGATTACCACCAAGAGCGGCAACGAAGCACTTATCCGTGTTGCGGAGACCCACCGCTATCCACAGGACTACATTGTGGAAACCGGCCAGCGCACGGCTCCGATCGTGAAGCCGCAGGACTGGGAAGACTACGATATGGGTGTTTCATTGAAGGTGACACCGGTCGTTGATACCGAAAGCGGCACCATCGACCTCGAGCTTCAACCGCAAATCCTGGTTTATAAAGGCGTCGACACCTATAGAGTTGCCTTGAACGCGTTCGATGGCGGCGGTAACAACTCTGCCGGCTCTGGTGGAGATGGAAGCCCTCTTAACGCGAATATGCCCTTCTTTGAACGGCGCACTGCTCAAACGCAGGTGACCGTTGCCGATGGCCACACCGTTGTGATGGGCGGAATGGTTGATGAACGAACCGAAACGTTCCGGGATCAGATTCCGTTGCTGGGTGACATCCCGTACCTCGGGCGCCTCTTCCGCTCCGAGGGTTCGCGTACCACCAAGAGAAACCTCACGATCTTCGTGAAGGCAACACTGATTGACTCCCAAGGTATGACCAGCGCTGAACGCGAACTGACGCGACAGACTGCGGCAAACTGATTGTGCGTCAGGTGACCTGATGGAAAAACCCGTTCAGTGCTGCTGGGCGGGTTTTTATTTGTTCTTTTTTATGGCCGGGTTCCCGGCCATTCTATATGGGTACAGCATCGTGAAATTTATTGCATTTGATCTGGAAACGACGGGCACGAAACCGACGGCGGATATGATTGTCGAAGTGGGCGCGGTGCAGTTCGATGGCGACCGTGCCGTGAAGGGCTACGGCGCCTTGATTAATCCCGGCATTCCAATTCCCCCGGACGCTTCGGCCGTCAACGGGATTACCGACGACATGGTGCGCGGCAAGCCGCGTATTGCAGATGTCCTCGGCGAATTCGCCGACTTTTGCGGGGATCTTCCGCTGGTGGCGCACAATGCCCCGTTCGACTTCAAGTTCCTGCTTGAAGACGTCAAGCTACATCGCGCACCCGCACCGAAAGGCATTGTGCTCGATACGTTGCCGCTGGCCCGCAGGATTTTCCCGGGACTTCCCAACTACCGGCTCGGAACGCTGGTGCGCCATTTTAGATTTCCCAGCGGAACGTTCCACCGTGCGGAGGAGGATAGCGCCTATTGCGGACTGGTGTTTGCAAAGGTTCTTGAAACCCTGCAAGCAAGGTGCGAGCCCTGCACCGAGAGCGACCTGGTGAAAATAATGGGCAGGGAGGAAATGCGGTTCCCTCAATATGCGCCCCAACCCGACCAGCTTGACCTTTTCTAGCAGAGTACCGCGATAAGGGTTTCGGAGTTATGAGTCAGGACTTTCCTGATCCAGCTCCCGCATAATCAGTTCTGCGGGGGTGAGGTATTTCTTATCGTTGTTGCATGCCTTGCAGCAGGGGACGCAGTTACCTTTGACGCTCTTTCCGCCGCGTACCACCGGCAGGATATGATCCAGCGTGAGTTCCGAGGGCTTGAATATTTTCCCGCAATAGTGGCAGATGCCTTTATCCAGCTGCTGCTTCCACCATGCACTTTTTCGAAGCTCCCTGGCTTTGGCACGTTCTCGTGCCACATGCTTCGGGTCCTTCTTGATGTCTATCCATTCATCGCTCACAGGGTTCTCCGTTCCAATCCCTGAAAACTAATCATCGTTTCCCCGCGAAGCAATGAAAAGTTTAAATCCTTACGCGAGGGCGGAAATGTAGATCCTGCTGCTTTTGAGTACGATTCACTTTCAGCGAAATCTCCGTATGCACGTTGAGATCACAATATGGGTTGAATTTCATCTGAACGAAAACTAGACTGAAACGGTCTTGAATTCGGAGGCTGACAATGAAAATAAAAGGTTTGGCGTTAATCATGGCGACAGCTGTTTTCGCGGCGTGTGCTCAAAAGGAGGTGAAAACGGTGGATACGAACAAGGTGGTTAAGAGCGAGGCGGAGTGGAGGGCGCAGTTAACGGCCGAAGAATACCATGTTAGCCGGCAGAAAGGCACAGAGCGCCCCTATACCGGGAAATACTGGGATCACAATGAACTGGGCATCTACTCCTGCCTCTGTTGCGGACAGGATCTGTTTCTTTCCGATACCAAGTTTGATTCGGGGTGCGGCTGGCCGAGCTATTTCAAGCCGGTCAACGACACTGCAATCACCGAGCACCGTGATACCTCGCTCGGCATGGTTCGCACCGAAGTAGTGTGCAGCAAATGCGATGCCCACCTCGGACATGTGTTTCCCGACGGTCCGCCACCCACCGGCCTGCGCTATTGCATCAACTCTGCTTCGATCAAGTTTCGAAAGTCCTCGGACGGAAAGTCCGAATGATGGTCGGAGACGTAACGGAGCATGTTGTTCAGCAGATCGAAGTGGTTCACGAAAACCTGTTTGTTCTCGTGCTGGACCGAAACGGGTTGGAATTTGTGCCCGGGGATATTCTGGCCTCTTGGATCGGTATGTTGCCCGGCACCGTGATGTATGTGTATAATCGGCGATTGGTCGACAACGTCCATCCATCCGACTGGCAGAATCCAACGCCCAATGGAAAATATAATCTCGTGGCGATCGGTGCGGGTACGGCTGGCCTGATTTCCGCCATCGGTACAGCCGGACTGGGCGAGCGGATGCAGCGCGCTATTCGAAACGCATTTTGAAAACGGGGCCGAACGAGTGGTCCTCATCGGGTCGGACTGCCCGTCCAATGATTGGAGGAATCTCAACGAAGCATTCCAGGCATTGGAAACCAACGAATGCGTTATAGGGCCGGCCAGTGATGGTGGATATTATCTGATTGGGTTGTGTAGGGCGGGGGCCGAGACTCCGCCTCCGAGGTCATGGAC
>JAUVCG010000080.1 GCA_030595785.1 Kiritimatiellales bacterium
ATGGTCGGGGCGACTGGATTCGAACCAGCGACTTCTACGTCCCGAACGTAGCGCTCTACCAGGCTGAGCCACGCCCCGATTGACCAAAAGAAGAGCGTAGTGTACGAATCGGCGTTTAAATGGCAAGCGGTAAAAGAGAGGAAACGGGAAATGGGAAATTTGAAAAAGGGGCACCCTGTGCGCAGGAAGACCGCCTAAAGGCGGGACTACAAACCTTTTTTCAGGCCCTTGGATGAGCGAGTTGGTAAACTTCTTTAAGGCGCTCGACGGAGACGTGGGTGTAGATCTGGGTGGTGGAGAGCGAGGCGTGGCCTAGTAGCTCCTGGACGCTGCGCAGGTCAGCACCGGCATCGAGCAGATGGGTGGCAAAGCTGTGGCGCAGGCTGTGCGGCGTCAGATCAGCGTTAAGCCCACAGAAAAGCACATACTTCTTCATCATCCGTTCGATGGAACGGGCGGAGATCGCCCCCCCGTTCTTATTGAGAAAAACCGGGCTGCGGGCATCACGCCTGCCTTCCAGCAGCCAGACATTTTCACGTAATTCGAGGTTTTTCATTATCGTACGCGTGGCCGGGGAACCGAGTGGGCAGAGCCGTTCTTTCTTTCCCTTACCGCGAACGCGCGCCACACCGGATAGCAGGTCGATGCTCTCCTCCGGAAGCGTGACCAGCTCGTTGATGCGCATGCCGGTGCTGTAGAGCAGCTCCAGGATGGCGGAGTCGCGCGCGACCATGTATTCGCGCCACAGCTTTTGCTTCGGGTTTGTGGACTGTTGCTGCCCGACAAGTTTGGCCGGCGCATCTAGCAACCTTCCAACCTCCGTAATGGAGAGGATCTGCGGGAGGTAGTTGCCCTTCTTCGGCAGGTTTAGTCCGCTGAACGGATTCTGTTCCACATATTCCTCGCGCAGGAGAAACTTGTAGAACGAGCGCAGGGCAGAAAGCTTCCGTCCAGTCGTGGCGGGGCTGAGTTCCAGCTTCTGGAAAAACACCAGAAATTTGCGCGCCGCAAAGCGGTCGGCAGCAGCCCACTTATAGGGAGGCTGTGCATCCTCGCCCCAGACAATCTCGCAATACTGCCGGATATCGACGAGGTAGTTGCTGATCGTATGCTCGGAGGCGTTCTTCTCGCCTTCCAGATACTGGACAAAATGCTCTACACAAGGATCGTTCATCATAATTTAACACAAAGGCACAAAGAGCACTAAGGTATCCAAATTACAGGCTTCGTGACCTTCGTGCCTTAGTGTTTATCTACTCTTCAGTCGCTGTCTCTTCTTTTTTCGGCTTTGGTTTACGCGGGGCGGGCAGACCGTGTTGATCCTGTTTGTCCGCATAGTCAGGAATCTGCTCCGCATAGCGCGCAACCATTTTCTTGAGTGCGGCTAACTGGCGATCGGAGAGCGCGCCCCTGCCTTTGAACTGCGCAGCGAGCGACTCGTAGAAGGTCTTATCGTTAAACTCGCGCTTGCCGCGCATGACCGGCTCCGCCCACTCGGAGATATTTTCCAGCAACGCCAGAACCGGCGCCGTTGAAGGATCGGCCTCAACCTCTTTCTTTTCGTCGAGCTTGAACTCGACCCTGAGGGCATCAAAGTTTTCGATCTGGTCGGAATACTTGGTGAGCAGCGTATCAAGGTAGGCCAGCTGCCGGTCGGTCAGGCGTTTGCCCATAGTGACCTGGTCGCCGAGCGACGTGACAAATTTCTTGTCGTCATAGGTGCGCTTGCCGACCTTACGGCCTTCCTCGAACTGGACGTTGGCCAGAAGTTCAAGTTTGCGCGGCGTATCGCTGCGCACGGCTTCCGGCTCGACCAGTTCCAGTTCGGCGACGAGGGCTTCGGGAACCTGCTTGATATAGCGACAGCACATCTTGTGCAGCATTTCGCCCTGACGCTTGGAAAGGAGTTCTCCCTCGGCCACCTTGTCCTTCAGATCCTCGAAGGTTTTGTTATCATCGTAAGTGCGACGTCCCGACTTTACGGGCGGTGCCCACTCGGAAACAGTTGATAAAGCCTGAAAGCATTTGGCCATCAGCGCCGGATCAGCGGTTTCCTTGGCGTGGCTGATCCATTCGAGCAGTGAGGGATAGAACTCCTGCATCATCGCAGTCCATTCGATCTTTCCCTCTTCAATATCGTCCAGCTTGGTCTCCATGTCGGCGGTGAAATGGACTTCGAACAAATCCACCTTATGGTCGGATTTCAGTTTTTCCTCGGTTTTCAGGACGAGTTCGACCAGCTCCATGCCGAGAGGAGTCGGAACAAGCGAACGCTTTTCCTTGAGTACATATTCACGCTCATCGAGCTTCGACATGATCGCGGCATAGGTACTCGGGCGCCCTACCCCGTTTTCTTCCAGCGCCCGGATCAGCGACGCCTCCGTGTAGCGCGCAACCGGCTTGGTTTCCTTCTGCTCAGAAAGCCAATCGAGCACGTCCAGGTTTTCTCCCTGCACGAGCGGCGGAAGCTTGTCGGTTTCGGAGTCGCTGTTCTCACCGTTCTTCGGCTTATCAGCTGCGGCTTCGATTCCGCTGGCCTTCATGTAACCGGGGAACACGATATCCGACGCGGTGGCGCGGAAGAGATAGGTGTTCTCGGAACCGGCCTCGACCTCCACCGTGCGGCGGGCGATCCTCGCCGGCACCATTTGGCTGGCCATAAAACGTTCCCAGATCAACTTGTAGAGCTTTTGCTCGACCAGATCGAGTTTCACTCCCTCATTGCCGGGCCGGACCGCAACATCGGTCGGCCGAATAGCCTCATGGGCCTCTTGCGCCGCCCCTTTACTCTTATAAAAATTTGGTTTTTCGGGCAGGTATTCCGTTCCGTAGGTATCACCCACAAACGCACGGCATTCATCCAGCGCCGACTTGGCAATATTGAACGAATCGGTACGCATGTAGGTGATCAAGCCGCTTTCATAGAGCTTCTGTGCAATGCCCATCGTGCGGGCGGGTGCATAGCCGAGTGCGCCGGAGGCCGACTGCTGCAGCGTGCTGGTGATGAACGGCGGACGCGCCCGGCGGGTGACTTCCTTGGTGATAACATCACTAACCTTCAGCGGGCTGTTGTCCAGCTCCTTCTGAATCCCTTCCAGCTGTTCCTGCGTTTTCACGGCGCCGGGAAGCAACTTGCGATCCTTGATGCCGACCGGCTCGTTGTTGATACGCGCGAGTTTGACGGTGAATGGGTCAAGCGGAGCCTTCTGCTTGCGGACTTCCGCGCCGACGGTGAAATAGGTTTCCGGTTTAAAATGGGTGATCTCGTTTTCGCGCTCGACCACCAGCCGAAGTGCCACGGTCTGAACACGGCCGACACTCTGCGCGCCGCGGATCTGTTTGCGCACGACCGGGCTGCCCTGGAAGCCGACCAAACGGTCGAGGATACGCCGTGCCTGCTGCGCGTTCACGCGATCCATATCAATCTTTTCCGGCTGCTCAAACGCGGCCAGAATCGCGGGCTTCGTGATCTCGTTATACGTCACACGGTAGAAGCTTTCCTCGGACACATGCTTCTTCAGCGCCTCAAAAAGGTGCCATGCAATCGCCTCACCCTCACGGTCGGGGTCAGGTGCGAGGAAAACCTTTTCGCATTTCTTGGCTTCCGCCTTGAGGTCCTTCAGCACCTTTTTGCCGCGCGTTGTGGCGACATATTCCGGCTCGAAATCCTTCTCAACATCCACACCCAGCTTCTTGGCCGGCAGGTCGCGGACGTGGCCGACCGAGGCCATCACCGTATAATCCTTGCCGAGGAACTGGTTGATCTTCTTCGCCTTTGCCGGCGACTCCACTATCACTAGATTTTTACTCATTGCTCTTCCTATTGTTTTTTTTTAAACACTAAGGCACTAAGGACACCAAGGTCAGACGACGAATCGCTTAATACCATTTTTAATTAAAGGGACATTATAGTTAATCAAATAACCCAACCGCTTCTTGCTCAATTTCAAATAGGTAAGGAGCTGCGACTGAAATAGCGGAGTCATTTCAACCACGGACTTGTTTTCAACGATCACCTCATCCTCCACCAACAAATCGATCCGCAACTTATTGCGTTTCAGAATTTGGCCATCAAATGCTATCGGCACATAAACCTGTTCGTCTACTTTAAGGCCTTTGCGTCGCAGGTCATAAATCATGCATTCTTCATAAACCGACTCCAACAAGCCCGGACCAAGCTCCTTGTGAACCCGATAAGCTGAATCAATGATTTCCTTTCCAATTCGCTCCAACTCTTCCGATATAGGTTCATGCTTCATTCATTAATTCTCTGTTTTTAAACACCCGCTACGCTCAAGACACCAAGAGCACTAAGTTGCTATTCTTATAATAAAAACCCGTCTTCGTGTCCTTTGTGTCTTCGTGTTTAACCTCTCATCCCCCGCAAGTCCTCTGCGAGTTCCACCATTCGGCCGGGAAGTGTTCGTATCACCCTTTTCATTTCCAGTCCGAGCAGCAGGCTGCTGAGCTCGTGACTCTGCATCCCAACCGCGCGGGCCAGCGAGTCGGTATCCATCGGCTCCTGCCACAGGGCTTCCATAACCTTGCTTTCCTGCTCCGTCATCGGCACATCCGGACGCGCAGCGGTTGCGCTTTCCGGTGCTTCCAGCTCCGATGGTGGAATCAGGAATTCATATTCTTCTAAAATGTCGTCGATGCGCTCCACCAACTTGGCGCCGTTCTTGATCAGCATGTGCGGCCCGCGAGCACCGGGCGTATCAATCCGCCCCGGCAGGGCAAACACCGTACGTCCCTGCTCCATCGCCGCCTCGACCGTGTGCATCGAACCGCCCTTGACGGCCGACTCGGTGAGCAGCACACCCATGCTCAAGCCGCTGATAATCCGGTTACGGTACGGAAAGGTCATGCGATCGGCCTTTCGCCCCATCGAGTATTCGCTGATCACTGCGCCGTTCTTAGCGATCTTGTCAGCCAGCCCGGCATTTTCCGGCGGATAGAGGCAGTCCAGCGCACCGCCCAGAACCGCAATGGTTCGTCCGCCGCTTTTCAGTGCCCCGCTGTGCGCCGCTGTATCGGTTCCGCGCGCCAACCCGCTCACCACTGTGAAACCGGTCTGCCCCAGTTGGTAGGCCATACGATCCGCGGCTGAAAGACCATAGTTCGAGGTGGAACGCGACCCAACAATGCCGATTGCCTTGGCGTCGCCAGGCAGAATCCGACCGCGGACGTACAAGGCCAACGGCGGGTCGTGGATGGCTTTCAGAGCTTTCGGATATTCGTCATCCTCGGGAGTAACAATTCGCGCGCCGATATCGGCAGCCGCATCGATCTCCTCTTCGGCATCGATGCTGTCGCGCTGAGCAATGATCTTAAGGGCAACCTTTTCGCCAACACCGCGCGCCTCCATCAGCGCCTCGCGATCAGCCTCGAGGATCGCCTTGGGCGAACCAAGCGTATCGATCAGGCGCCGAACCCCTACCGGGCCCAGTCCCTCGATCATATTTAAAACAATATAGGCGTTACGTTGATCCATTTTTTTATTAACCGCAAAAGAACGCAGAGAACGCGAAAATGAGGGTTGGTAGTATGTGAGAGTAGTTGCCCAGCGGATTAGTTTTAACATATTTCTTTATGTAAAATTTATGGGAACCAAAGTTTATCAGGAGCCCGTGCTCCTTCCTTGTCCCCTTAAGATAATTCAGTAATTGGGCCGCATGTTCTCCAACAACGGTCTTGCAGGCCTTCAATTCGACGACAAGCTCATTCTCAATGAGCAGGTCCGCATAGTATTCTCCAATCTCAGTACCGTCTTCATCGTGTACAACCAGTCGATGCTGTTGCTTCACCTCCAGCCCGGCTTTTCTTAAGCGGTGAACCAAAGCGTTTTCATAGACCTTTTCCAAATACCCATTTCCATGATACCGATGGATAGCATAAGCCGTTTCCCTTACTTTATTACACAATTCCATTATCTGGTCCGTAGTCATGGGGCATCTCCTTTTCGCGTTCTCTGCGTTCTTTCGCGGTTAAAATAATTCCGCGTCTGCCCCAATACTTACATTATATATATAAGTTTTATCTATAATATTTTGTGGTTAGTTGTTGCCATCTGCCAAACCTTCAGGATTTAGAACCTTTCCGACGGCGGGTAAAGAGTTCCATCTGCGGTTCTCTCAGCAGATCATAGTTCTTCAATATCCGGAGCATCTGCAGTACATCCGATTTTTCATAATTGTTTTTCACATCAATGTCTGCCGCCAGCTCCTGCAGCATATTTCTAAAAGTGACTACCCCGTTAACATCCCGGTCATTAAGGGAATCCAGCACGGCCGGGAAAAAGCGGTCGGTATGCCAGCCACGTACACTCACGAGGGCCTTATCCACTTCGTGCAGTTCTTCCGCCCCCCACAGACCATGATCGGGGAGCGCCCCGGCCTTGCCTTCCGGACGGCAGATCAGCATGTCGATTTCCTCGTCGGCTGTTTTTTTCCGTGCCGCCACCTGGTATTTATTCGGCTGGATCACAAAGAACCCCAGCATCTCGAAGTATTCCCGGACGATCTGTTCATTCATTGAGGCCATGCCAGATGCGCTCCATGGTTTCTTCGGGAATTTCGTTGCCGATGCTGACGGTACCGATTTCTGATGACAGAACAAATTTGGGCATGCCGCCGACGGTTTTTTTGTCGACCGCCAGCGCCTCTCGCAGGTCGGCCCATTTATACCCGGGCGCATTCACCGGAAGCCCCAAGGCCTGGAAGATCTTTTCGATGCGGTCGCAGTCTGCCGGGGAAAGACCGGTCAGTTCGACCGAAGCCCGCGCGGCAAAAACCGAGCCGATAGCCACGGCTTCGCCATGAACATATTCGCCATACCCCGCCACCTTTTCGAGTGCATGCCCGGCGGTGTGACCAAAGTTAAGGATGGCACGCAGACCGCCTTCACGTTCGTCCTGCGCAACCACTCTTGCTTTGATCTCGCAACAGCGCCCGACCACCTGCGCGAGCAGCTCTATGTCACCCAGGTCTGCAAGCTGCTGGCTACTGGCTTCCAGCTCATTAAAAAACATCGCATCGTAAATAATGCCGTATTTGACCACCTCAGCCAGGCCGGCACGGAGTTCGCGCAACGGCAGTGTTTTCAGAGTGTCGAGGTCGGCCAATACAAGTTGGGGTTGGTAAAATGCGCCAACAAGATTTTTGCCCTCTGGAATATTGATCCCGGTCTTGCCGCCGACGGAGCTATCGACCATCGCCAGCAGCGAAGTCGGCACCTGCACAAACGGAATGCCCCTTAAATAGGTAGCGGCCACATAGCCAGCCAGATCGCCGACCACCCCGCCACCGAGTGCCACAATGAATGAATGGCGGTCCAGTCCGCTCTCGATGCAGCGGCTGTAGAGTTCAAAAACCCGGTCGCCGCACTTGGTCTGTTCACCCGGCGAAAGTGTCGTCATGCCGGCGGTATACCCGGCGGTTTCCAGCGATTGGAGCGCGGGTTTCGCATAGTGCTCACCCACGTTTTCATCGGTTATGACCAAACATTTTCCCTTCAGCCCCGCCTCGGCGCAAAGAGCGCCAAGCTGACCTAAAACACCCGCGCCGATATGGATTTCATAGGCGCGATCTCCTAGATTTACTGGTACGTCGTATAACATAGCTCGGAGTGTGTAGAGGCTCACAGGGGGGTGAGTCAATCAAAAAGAAAAATTAAGGGATTTCACAGGTTGTTTTTGGTTGCCTCGACTGACACGCCTCATTATCTTTCTGCGCTTTGAAGATGGACGTGTAGCTCAGTTGGTAGAGCAGCTGACTCTTAATCAGCGGGTCCAGGGTTCGAGCCCCTGCGCGTCTACCATTTTCTTAAAACCCCTGTAACTCGTTTAGTTGCAGGGGCTTTTGCTTTTCTTTATATCGGTAAAACCTTGACCATGAGGGCCGATTTCAAATCTAATTTACACGCTATAATCAATAATGTTACGACATTTGATACGTTAATTCTTGCCCAAAACGCTCCTGAATGCTATTGAAACAACCTGAACAGTCAACATTTCGGGATGGTTATGGCACAGGTCTTCAAGCGTAAATTGACAGCGCAAGACGGAAGCGAACAGACGTCCAAGGTTTACTATTGCCGCTTCCAGATGGGGGGAAAGGACTATCTTCGCTCCACAGGCAAGACCAAGCGGGCGGATGCGTTGGCCGAAATGCGTCGTATCATGGACGAATCAGAAACCGCTGCAGGCACGGAACAACGATTCCTTGAACTACAACGTTCCCTTGCTGAACTACCGGAAGCGGAACAGGATAAGGCGAGGCAGGACTTTGCGAGGCGTTTGCAGCATGGGCTCGGGGAAAAGCTGGCGATTTCCGAGACATGGCAAACATGGTCAGATCACCCAAACACAGGAAATCCAGCCCCAAAAACCTTGAGCGGCTACAAGGGGCAATGGGATCGATTCGAGAAGTGGGCAAAACCCCAAAGCGTTCAATATTTGCATGAAATCACACCTTCCCTCGCAGAAAAGTATGCAGCTGATCTTTGGGGATCAGGCATATCGCCACGAACATTCAATGCTCACACCAAGTTTCTGCAAAGCGTGGTTAAGGTATTGCGGCTGACGGCTGGCGTAGAAGTCAATCCTTTCGACCATATCCGCCGAAAAGAAGCGGCCACGGAGAGCCGTCGGAGCCTTACTGCGAAGGAGCTGACAACAATCTTCGCCAAAGCCAAGGGAGATTTGCGCTACTTGGTAGCCTTGGGCATCTTCACGGGAATGCGCCTTGGAGATTGCGTAAATCTTCGATGGGATGAAGTTGACCTGGAAACCAGATTGATTACCCACGTTCCGGCCAAGACCAAGCGAAAGAACAAGGCAGTACGTGTGCCGATCCATGCCATGCTTGCCCCGGTGCTTGCGAACCTTCGGGAAAACAGCAAGGGAGAATACCTCTTTCCGACCTTGGTCAAAACTTACGAGCGCGACGCTTCAGCCATATCGAAACTATTCACCACCTTCTTGCGCGATAAATGCAAAATCATCACGAATGAGGCCGCGGATTCCGTCGGGGTGCAACGTAAGAATGCGGTCGCGCGGGTCGGATTCCATTCGCTGAGGCATTCGTTTGTTTCACTGTGTGCGGCTGAAGGCGTTCCCCAAGTGGCATTGCAGGAACTGGTCGGTCACGGCTCCCCTGCCATGACCGCCGTTTACTCCCATGCTGGCGATGATCAGAAAGCAAAGGCGATAGCTGCCCTTCCCTCTTTTGGAATCGAGAACGGTTCAGGCAAAGCCTAAACCAACCGGCCAGGGAGGTGGATGATTAGTAAAAAGTACTAACTCTCTGTGGAACATCATTCCTGCGGGGTAGTTCTTGCTAAAACACCTAGTGATTACTATGATTTTTACGATTTTGTATATGTCGATATTCTTGCGGGGCTGAAAGCGCCAACCGGGCGCACGCGTTCCGCTTAAAAGGAACGCTGAAACATGATTTGGATTGCCCCTTCTGAAAAAGACGCTGCCGCCACCTCGCTGGAAAAGAACCTCTGGGATACGGCCGACCAGTTCCGCGCTAATTCGGGGTTAAA
>JAUVCG010000077.1 GCA_030595785.1 Kiritimatiellales bacterium
AACAATAAGCCGCCCCCGCATGAAGCTTAAGAAGCTGCAGGTTCCGGTCAACATCAAGAAAAAGAAGATGCAGGCGCCGAAGCTTCGGAAAAATATTGTTTCCAAGCCCACGACTAAATCACTTGATATCAAGCTGCCGGAGATGGCCGGCATCAAGGGAGGCTCGGGCTATCTGGACGAGGGCGGAGGCCTCGGCGGAATCGGTTTCTACCTGGGAGAGATTGACATCTTCGGCGGAAAAAAAGGGACAGGCAATGAGCTGGAGGGCACTTTCTTCGACCTGAAACTGAAACCCGATGGAAGTCCGGCCAAAATGGATGAGAACTATTATAAGGAGGTGATACGTAAGTTCTGCAATTCATGGAGGATCAGTCGCATGGAAGAAAAATATTTCATGGCACCGATGAAACGATTTGCGACGACCTTCATGCTGCCGAAAATGAATGCCGAAGAAGCGCCGAAGGCCTATCATGTCGAAGACGTAGTAAAACCCAAGCAATGGATGGCTTACTACCATGGGGTGATCGCCGCACCTAAATCCGGGCGCTACCGCTTTTGGGGGATTTCCGACGACGTCCTGATGGTCCGGGTAAAAAAACGCCTGGTCATCGACGCCAACTGGCCGAGCATGGATCTCTCCAATTGGACCAGTGATGATGAGCAGGACAAGAAGTACAAGATGTCTGCTCAGAACGTGCGGGTTGGCGATTGGTTCTATCTGGATGAGAACAAGTCAACGGAGATCGAAGTGATCATTGGCGAGCGACCGGGCGGCTTTTTTTTCTGCCACCTGCTGATCGAGCAGGATGGTGTGACCTACCCCAAGGGTAAGGACGGACGCCCACTCCTGCCGATATTCAAAACCCGCGATATTCCGAAAGACCTGATTCCTCTAATGAAGATCGAGCCCGGCACCTGCACCCCCGACGGGCCGAACTTCGGTGTTTCCAAATAGGCATTTTTTTACAAACTTCGAGCCTTCTGCCTGCCGTGTGCGCCCATAGGCAACGTTTGCCTTTTCGCTCCATTTCCGTCGCTACGCGACAGCCTCACTCGGGCGAACTGAAGTAACCCCAGTCTGTTGAGAAGCCCTGGCGTAGCGGCGCAACCGCTTTGGAGCACAGGCAAGACGAAAGACACGACTGCGCGGTTGGGATGCAATTGGCTGCGGTTCAGCCGGAAAGCGGCATCGCCCGTTGGTTGCCGTCGCTCTCCGGAGAAACAAAAAAAACCGCCCCGGAATGGAGCGGTTTGCGAATCCCTGAAGGGAACGATTAGCGGGCGTAGAATTCGACAACGCTTGAGATTTCACAGGTGACCGGCACCTCTTCCCTGGTGGGAAGGCGGTTGAGTTCCGCGGTCAGCTCTTTGTCATTTGCCGTGATATATTCGGGGGTTTTGGCAACCTGTTGTGCGAGTACGAAGCTGTCGAGCTCCTTGGATTTTTCGCGGACAGTGATCTTGTCGCCGACGCGTACAGAGTAGGAAGGAATGTTTACCTTCTTGCCGTTCACACGGAAGTGCGCGTGGGAAACCATCTGGCGGGCCTGGTAGATCGAGCGGCAGAGGCCGGCGCGCAGCACCACGGCGTCCAGACGGCTTTCGAGCATCTGCAGCATCACTTCACCGGTATTGCCCGGCTTACGTGCCGCTTTAGTAAATACACCGCGAAGCTGTTTTTCGCTCAGGTTGTACTGATGGCGAAGGCGCTGCTTTTCCATCAGCTGGCGGCCATAGTCGGACTGCTTGCCACGGCGGCGGCTCGGGCCGTGCTGTCCCGGAGGATTCGGTCGGCGCTCGAGGAATTTCTCGGATTTCGGGGAAACGGCTACGCCCAGACGACGTGCCTTCTTAATTTTCGGTCCAGTATATTTCATATCTATCCTTTCGTGGCTCCCGCTTACATCCTTCTGAATTAAGCCGGTTCTACCGGCCGCCCATTTGCATTGTTCGAGCCTGGGCGCTCGCCCCGCACCGTGCGGTATTTGTTCCTTTGGCGATGATCCTTCCGTCAGGATTCCGTTTTACGGGAAACAAGCGGGCATTTATATAGAATCATTCTGGCGAGTCAACCTCGTTTGCCCGTAAATGTTTGCCGCAGAAGCGGCCACAGATGAACATGGAAGAACACAGATTATGCTCCGTGTTGCTCTGGTGTTCTTCTGTGGTCATTCAATCATCGTGCACGGTTTGCTTGATTTCGAATGCCGAACGATTATGGTTCCTATTCACTTTACATCAAAAAAAGAGGAACCATGGTCGCGAAAAATACGATTGAAGGCAATATGCTCATAGCACAAAGCGGTGGGCCGACGGCGGTGATTAACCAGAGTCTGGTCGGCGCGGTGCTGGAGGCGAAGAAGCACAAGGAAATCAAGAATATCTACGGTGCGCTCTGCGGCATCCAGGGTATTCTCGATGAAAACCTGATTAACCTGAAGAAGGAATCAAAAACCGCGCTCGACACCGTGGCCAACACGCCTTCCTCCGCGCTCGGCTCCGTCCGCCGCAAGCCGACCCCGGCCGACTGCGCCGCGATTTTCCAGGTGCTGGAAAAATACAACGTACGCTATTTCTTCTATATCGGCGGTAACGATTCTGCTGAAACCACCCATATCATTAACGAGGAAGCCCGGAAGGCGAAATATCAGCTGCGCTGTTTCCACATCTGCAAAACGATCGACAACGACCTGCGGCAGAACGATCACACGCCCGGCTTCGGTTCGGCGGGTAAGTTTGTGGCGCAAGCCTTCATGGGCGACAATCTCGATAACATCGCGCTGGGTGGCGTGAAGATCAACGTGATCATGGGCCGCCATGCCGGCTTCCTCACGGCCGCCGCCGCTCTTGCCCGTCAGGACGAAGAAGACGGTCCGCACCTGATCTATCTCCCGGAACGCCCGTTTGCCATGGGACGCTTCGTCAAGGACGTGAAGGCCGTCCACAATAAGCTCGGCCGCTGTGTAATCGCCGTCTCTGAAGGCATTGTGGATGTCAGGGGAATACCGATCGTTACTAAGGCGGCGTCCTCCAAGGAGGTCGACGCTCACGGCAACGTGCAGCTGAGCGGAACAGGCGCACTGGGCGATATCCTGGCGCAGGAAATTAAGAGCAAAACCAAGATCACCCGTGTGCGCGCTGATACGTTCGGCTATCTCCAGCGCTCCTTCGCCGGATGTGTTTCTGAAACCGATGCCAGAGAGGCCTTCGGCGTTGGTGCCTCCGCCGTCAGGGAAGCGATCAGCGGCAACAAGGACGGTTCCATTGCCATCAAGCGCAAGCCGGGAAAGAAGTATGCGGTTGAATTCAAACGTGTGCCGCTCAAGAGCGTTGCTAAAGAAACCCAACACATGCCCGCAAAGTTCATCAATGCAGCAGGAAACAATGTCACACAGGCCTTTATTGACTACGCCGCTCCGATCGTTGGAAAACTGCCGCGGATCGGGAAGCTGAAGCGTGTGCCTGTCAGGAAACCCTGATACGGCCGATTCCAAACAGAAAATAAACCTATAATTGGATCCGCAGAATACATAGAATTTATCGGCTATCGGCTATCGGCTATCGGCCATCGGCCATCGGCTATCGGCCATCGGCTATCGGCTAAAGAAACAATGAATACAAACAATAGGAATATAAACGAATGAAACCAACTCTTGTTGTGATGGCCGCCGGTATGGGGAGCCGCTACGGCGGGCTCAAGCAGATGGACCCTGTCGGCCCTAATGGTGAGACCCTGCTCGAATACTCCGTCTACGATGCGCTGCGCGCCGGATTCGGAAAGGTTGTATTTATTATCCGCCGGGATTTTGCGGATGAATTCAAAACCTCGGTCGGTGTCCGCTTCGAAGGAAAAATCGAAGTCGAGTATGCCTATCAGGAGCTGGAAAATCTTCCTGAAGGCTTCTCGGTACCCGAAGGCCGCACCAAACCGTGGGGAACCGGGCAGGCCGTTCTTTCGTGCAGGAATCTTGTGAACGAGCCCTTCGCTGTTCAGAACGCTGACGATTTTTACGGTGCCGAGGCCTATCGGATTCTTGCCGATGAGCTCGCGCAGATACCGGAAGACGGAAGCTGCATGGTCGGCTATCTCGTTCGCAACACGCTCTCGCCGCACGGCTCGGTAGCACGCGGAATCTGTACCACTTCCGATGGCCACCTCTCTGGAATCGTTGAGCGGTTCGAAATTGAAACCAACGCCGCCGGAACCATCCAGCATATTGAGGATGGGCAGTCCGTCAACATGACCGGCGACGAAACCTGTTCCATGAACTTCTGGGGCTTCACCCCCGCGTTTTTCCAAACCCTGGAAGAAAAATTCACCGCCTTCCTCAAAGAAAAAGGGCAGGAGTTGAAGTCCGAGTGGTACATCCCCGATATTGTCGATGAAATGATCAACAGCGGCCGAACCCGCGTCAAAGTGCTCAGCTCCGAAGGTCAGTGGTTTGGCATCACTTACCCCGAGGACAAGCCATCCGTCGTCGCCAGCCTCAAGGCTATGCACAACGAAGGATGCTATCCGGAAAGCCTTTGGACGTAGGAAAACAGGCGGAGCGTAAAGTGAAACGCCGCACTCGGGGGGAAAGGGTGCTCCATGCCAAAATGACCTTTTCTAAACCGACGACAATGTAGCCGACTACCAGCCCACCCCAATGCCCACGGAATTGTAGCGGATTATGGGGAGGTGAAAAAGATAGCCGCATCTACATTCGTTCAAACAGCAATCGGGTGAATCTTGCCTAGTTCATCCGCCAGCTTCCGCTCGGTTTCGTTGATGTCGAAAAGCTCCTGGAGGCCGAGCCAAAAGGTCGGGCGGTTGTTGAAGAAGCGGGCAAGCCGCACCGCCGTGTCGGCGGTGATGCCGCGTTCGCCGCGCACGATGGTGTTGATCCGCCGTACCGGAACGCGAAGTTCCTGCGCCAACTTGCTCTGGCTTAGGCCGTAGTCTTCCAAAAACTCCTGTAGTGCTTCGCCTGGATGTACGTTGATGCTCATGGGCATTCTCCTGGTAATTATAGTTTTGTCTAAATGTGGTCTCTAGTAATTGCTTAATTCTGATTAATGATAGTCTGTGAATTCGACCTCCTTGGCTCCATGCGGAGTCCAGCGGAAACAGATTCGGTATTGCTGGTTGACCCGGATGGAATAGGTTCCCTTCCGGTTGCCTCCACGTTTTTCCAGCCGGTTTCCCGGCGGGGTGCGCAAGTCGTTCACGACAGCCGCATTCAGGCCATCTTTCATTAAACGCTGTTCAGCCATAAGTGGGTGATGATAGCAACCGGACTATTCGGGGCGAACAAAAAGACCGCACATTTCAGTGATATGGAGGTACTCGTCCGTCGGCATTAAATGAGCTCTGCAAGCTTGAAGACCACTTGGCCGGCTCCCTCATGCAGGTATACGCCGATCTGGGCGATATTTGAACGAAATGTGCATGAGCGGAATACGCCATAAAAAAGAGCGGTCAAATGACCGCCCTTCATAAGCGCTGCGTTGCCCGGGAAATTACGCTGCATTGCCACCGCCGAGTCCTGACAACCAATAACAATTGATTGATAACTATATTCAGATCGCTTCTCCACCGCGTTCACCGGAGCTGATGCGGATGCATTCCTCGAGCGGAGCGATGAAAATTTTACCGTCGCCCACTTTCCCGTTCTCTCCATGACGGGCAGCCTTGAGGATGGTGTCGACCGTGACATCAACAAAGGCCTCGTTGACGGCAATCTTGATTTCCACCTTTGGATACAGGTTTGGTACTACCACAAGTCCGCGGTAGATTTCGGTTCCCTCCTGCTTTCCGTGTCCGTCCACACGGGTGACGGTGATGCGGGTGATCTCGGCGGCAATGAGTGCTTCGCGCACCTCATCGAGTTTATCTTCCTGAATAATTGCAGTGATGAGTTTCATGTTAGATTCCTTTAAATCTGAATTCTTCATTTCCATTACGAATTAAGGTTGAGCATACCGTAGCCGCGTTCGGAGTGCAGGCTATGGTCCATGCCGGCTTTCTCTTCAGCCTCGCTGAGGCGGAAGCCGAACAGCTTGTCGACGATTACGAGCAGAATAAGTGTCATGATGGCGGAGTAGGCCAGGCTGACGAGACTGCCTTCGATCTGTACCCAGAGCTGGTGCGGTACGCTCACATCGATCGTGCCGGGGCGCAGCACGAAGGTCAGGCCGATTGCTCCCCAGAGGGCGGCGATGCCATGGATGCCGAACACGTCGAGCGTGTCGTCGTAACCGAGCTTGTTTTTCATCTCGATGGCGAGGTAGCAGAGGACAGAGGCGACCATTCCGAGTATCAGCGCGCCCCATGGCTGCACGGCACCGGCCGCCGGGGTGATGGCCACGAGGCCGGCCAAGACGCCGGAAACAAATCCGAGGGTGGTGACCTTCTTATGGAGGATGCCTTCCAGAATCATCCAGAAGAGTGCGCCGGCGGCAGCGGCAACCTGCGTGGCGGCAAGGGCCTGGGCCGTCAGGAGCCCGCTATCCACGGACGAACCCGCATTGAAGCCGAACCAGCCGACCCAGAGAAGGCCCGCTCCCGTCAAGGTCATGACCAGGTTGTTCGGATGCATAGCGGTTTTGGGGTAGCCGCGGCGGGCTCCAAGATAAAGTGCGGCGACAAGGGCCGCTGCACCGGCGGAAATGTGGATTACGGTACCGCCGGCAAAGTCGATGGCGCCCTTCTTAAAGAGGAAGCCGTCTTCCGCCCAGACCCAGTGGCAGAGCGGGTTGTAGACAATCAGGCTCCAGAGGGCGATGAAGATGCAGTAGCCGCGGAACTTTACGCGTTCAGCAAATGCACCGGCAATCAGCGCGGGAGTGATGATGGCAAACTTGCCCTGGAACATGGCGAAGACATATTCCGGAATGCCGGCATCCATGATGCTTTCGTCAATGCCCTTGAGCAGAAAGTAGTCGGGATTCCATCCAAACCAGCCGCCGAGCACGTTGGGTCCAAAGCTCATGGAATAGCCGCAGACCATCCACAGCACGCCGACAATCGCCATGGCCGCGAAGCTGTGCATCATGGTGCCAAGCACGTTCTTGGTGCGGACAAGGCCGCCGTAGAACATGGCCAGTCCGGGAACCATCAGCAGTACCAGACCGGTAGAGGTTAACATCCACGCCGTTGTTCCGGTATCAACTTCGGGGGATCCATCGGCCGCGAATACCGTGCCTGCAGAGCACAGCAACGCGACAAAGGCAGCCAGAACGGCTGCCAACTTTGACTTTCGCATTTTTCTCTCCTTTTGCTACATCCTCGATTCCATCCACTTCGAGAAAGGGGGTTTGGAATCAACAAAACTAAGACGCTGAACGCACGAGGTATGCCATTGGGGCGTTTTAGGTTTTAAGTATATGGTGTTAAGTTAATTATAGAAATACACCGCAGGCGGATGATCAAGCCACATCTGACATATATGTCGACAACTCGCCAAAATTGTCATTTTTGGCGTTTCAGGAACAGCTGCGCGATGACGGCGCATACAAGGCCGAAGGGGAGGTAGCCGGCATAGCCGAGGATCGGCATTTCAAAAAGATGGAACCGGTCGACGTAGGGGATGGAGTAAATCCATTTGGCAAGGCTGTGCAGATTCCACATCTCCCAGAAGAAGCCGCAAATAAGCGAGGCCAGCGCGAGGCGATAAATCCGGTGCCAATCTCCGCTTTCAACCTCCGGGAAGAACGAAGGGCCGTTTAGCAGGGTTTGGAAGGCCATCAGTAGAATCAGCGGCGCGACCCATAACAGCGGGAAGAGGACGTCGGGAAACCAGCCGATAAAAAACAGCCCGGCACCCGAGAAAGCCAGCGTGATCCATGCGGCCGGCTTTGGCCTGGCAAAACGGATAGGAATAAAGTGATCGAGTCCGGCGGTGTTTCCGGGGTTGGATGCCAGCCACTCTTCGGTGGAAAGTACAGCGGGCAGGACCGTGGAGAAAGAGAGCGTGGCGGCGAAAAAATAGTGCAGCGGCGTAAACTCCGCGCCGAGGATGTACCACCAGTTCTGCACGAAACGGTTGAGGTATTCAAAGAACCACCAGAACACCGCGCTGAGCGGAAACAGCTTGAGGAAATAAACCGTGTCATGCGTCAACAGGCAGCGCCCGGTACGTCGCCAGGTGAGCGCGTTGGCCACCACGATGTAGGCGAGCCATAGCGGCGTGAAGGTGTAGGGCTGGAACGGCGAAAACCAAGTCTGCCGCGTCCACGCCAGAATCCAGAAATGCCCGCCCAGCCCAAGGGCGAGCCAGCCCCACCCTGGAAATTTTCCGGGGGCATCGACCCCGGCTACAGTTTGGGAATGGGATGGTGTAGCCGAGATCCTTGATCTCGGTAGGGTGTGCTTCAAAATCCGGAAAAGAAACGAAAGCACCACCGCGAGGATCGCGCCGGCCAACCCGATGAACACCGGCCATGAAAACGGGGCGTGTTCGACATATTGCGTGCGTGGCGGAAATTCGAGGTAGGCGGTGACGTTGTGTCCCGCCACCCACTCCCCCGCCAGCGGCAGGCCGAGCAGCATTAGAACCAACAAGCTGGGCTTCAGAAGCTTCATCCCGTTACCGGAATAAACAAAAAAGCTCCTCCGCGCAATGCAAAGAAGCTTGAAACTGGGGTGAAAGACAGGATTTTATGCGAGGTGTGGTCGAACTGTATCCCAAGAAAACGCGGGATCGAAGCTTTCCGTTGAGCAGTTTGGACTGCCTATACTCTTTCTTCAGATCCTTCAGATCCTTCAGTCTGCTGTCGCGCTGAACTTTCATGCCTCCCATTTGGAAAATGTTTCCACCTCCGGTCAGTTCTAAGGTTCGGCTTTCTCTCAAGGACGGGGGCAAGGGCAGTCACTTCCCAAAATTCCGATGCAACCGATTTGCAACGCCGAACAATCTATTTCGGAGTGCTACGCCTAAATTATTAACCAAGCATCTTTTTGGATTTAGGCAATAAAATAGAGGCTAAAGCGTAAGCTCTAGCCCCTTATAACTGGGGTGAAAGACGGGATTTGAACCCGCGGCCTCCTGAACCACAATCAGGCGCTCTAACCAACTGAGCTACAATCACCAACTGAAAGTGAACGGGAAACATATAGATACCCGCTGGAAAATCAACCGTTTTTCTCAGCAAATTAAACTCGGATCGACTTGCCTTTATCAGATGATCTCATTATTTTCTGCCCCGGTTTAATAACAACAATTTAAACGGATGGAACACGGGATGAAAAAATATAACGTATGCATTGTCGGGGCTGGAGCTGTAGGCAAAGAGATGATCCGCCTGTTGCGCAAGCGCAATTTTCCGGCGGGGAGCATTGTGATTCTGGCGCGATCGGCGCGCGAGGAAATCATTGACGGCGAAAGCTATCAGGTGAAGGAAACCACCGCCGAGGCGTTCGACGGGATGGACTTTGCCTTCTTTGCAGGAACCGAAGGCGCCAAGGGAGCATCGCAGACCTGGGGCTGGGAGGCCGCCGAGAAGGGGTGCGTTGTGATCGATAACGGCGATGACTTCCGTATGGATGACCGGGTGCCGCTGGTGATTCCTGAAATCAACCCGGAGGCTTTGAAAGGGCATAAAGGTCTGATTGCCAATCCAAACTGCAGCACCATCATTGCTTTGATGGCACTGGGACCGTTGCACAGGGCATTTGGAATCAAGCATGTCGTGGCTTCGACCTATCAGGCGGTGTCCGGCAGCGGCGCAGCCGCGATCCGCGAGCTGGAAGCACAGGCCAGAGCCTGGGTGGCGGGCGAAGAGATGAAGGCCGAAGCGTACCCGCATCCAATCGCCTTTAACGTACTGGCGCAGATTGGCGGTGCGCAGGATGGGCATCCCAGCGAAGAGCTGAAAATGGCGCGCGAAACCCATAAGATCCTGGCCGACGATTCAATCCGTGTTTCCTGTACCTGTGTGCGGGTTCCGGTGATCAACGCGCATAGTGAAGCCTTGCACGTTTCATTTGAAAAACCGGTCACTCCGGAGGCCGCACGCGAAGTGCTGGCACAAGCCGA
>JAUVCG010000097.1 GCA_030595785.1 Kiritimatiellales bacterium
GGCGCTCCTCTACTTCACACTTGCGCCGGGGCCGATTTCGCCTTCGACGGTAACGAGCTTGAGGGTGTCGCCGATGGAGGCGGCGAGCAGCATGCCTTCGGATTTTTCGCCACGTAGCTTGGCGGGCTTGAGGTTGGCGACGACTACGATAGTTTTCCCGACGAGTTCCTCCGGCTTATAGTGCAACGCAATACCCGCCACGACCTGGCGCTTTTCTTCGCCGAGGTCGACCTGCAGTTTGAGCAGCTTGTCCGCGCCCTCAATCGCTTCGGCTTCGAGTACAACAGCAGTCTTGAGCTTTACGTTCATGACCTGATCGAAGGTGATAAGGCCGTCAGCCTTCTCCTTTTGTGGGGCGGACTTTCCAGTCTGCCCTTTGCTGCCGCGAGCAGGCTGGAAAGCCTGCTCCACGTTTTTATCTGCTTTCTTGACCTCGATGCGCGGGAAGAGCGCGCCGGGCTGAGAAATTTCAGAGCCGGGAATGAGCACGCCGAATTCGGATAGTTTTCCGAGGTGCGGTTTGGCATCGGCCATGCCGAGCGCGGTGCGCAAGGCGAGCATTTTTTCGGGCATGACCGGGTAGAGCAGCGCCGAACAGACACGCAGGCATTCCGCTGCTGTATAGAGGCAGTGCGCCACTTCCGCCTCAGTGCCTTCCTGCTTGGCGAGGCTCCAAGGCGCGCGTTCCTGCAGGTAGACGTTAATTTTCCGGACAGCCGACATGACCATGGATACTGAACCATCCAGCTTCATGTTTCCAATCATCGTGCCCATCTCTTCGGCTGCGGCAACGGTTTCTTTCCAGAGCGCGTCTTCGAGCGCAGTGTCGAATCCCCCTCCTGAAGCCGCCGGAATTTTTCCGTCGCAATAACGCGAGATCATGTTAAGCACGCGGTTAGCGACGTTGCCGAGATCGTTGGCGAGGTCGGCGTTGTAGCGCTTCACGAAGGCTTCTTCGGTGAAGGAGGCATCCTGCCCAAGGGTCATTTCTGCAATCAGGAAATAGCGGAACGCATCGACACCATAGTTGTCGATCATGTCCATCGGATTAACGACGTTTCCGAGCGACTTGCTCATTTTGGTGCGCCCGGTCAACCACCATCCGTGGGCAAAGATGGATTGGGGCATCTCGACGCCCATCGCCTTGAGCATAGTCGGCCAGTAGACGGTGTGCGTGGTGAGAATGTCTTTGCCGATGAGATGGCAGGAGCAGGGCCACCATTTTTTAAACTGCTCCTCATCGGATTTATAGCCGATGGCGGAGATATAGTTGATGAGTGCGTCGAACCAGACATAGGTGACGAAGTCGGCGTCGAACGGAAGCTCGATGCCCCATGCAAGGCGCGACTTGGGGCGCGAGATGCAGAGATCCTGCAGTTCTTTGTTCTTGAGGAAGCCAAGGGTTTCGTTGGCGCGAAAAGCGGGCTGGATAAAGCCCGGATGGTCTTCAATATATTGAATGAGCCAGTCCTGGTATTTGCTCATCCGGAAGAAATAGTTTGATTCGATAATCTTATCCACCGGGCGGTTGCATTCAGGGCAGTTGCCGTCGACGAGGTCCTTTTCGGTGAAGAAGCGTTCGCAGCCGACGCAGTACCAGCCCTCGTATTCGGCCTTATAGATTTCGTCGCGGTCAAACAGCTCCTGCAGGGTTTGCTGGACGACCGTCTTGTGGCGCGGTTCGGTGGTGCGGATAAAGTCATCGTTCGTAATTTCGAGGCGCTTCCACAGCTCCTGGAAACGAACAACGGTTTGGTCGCACTGCTCCTGCGGGGTGATGCCGTTGGCGTCGGCCGCCTGCTGCACTTTCTGGCCGTGCTCATCGGTGCCGGTGAGGAAGTGCGTGGGTACGTCGAGCAGGCGGTGGTAGTTGGCCAGCACGTCGGCGAGGATGGTTGTGTAGGAGTGGCCGATGTGCGGCTTGTCATTCACATAGTAAATCGGTGTGGTTACATAGTATTTGGATGGTTTTTCGCTCATGGCACCCTCCCGGTCGGGACTCTCTAATTTCTAATCACTAAATCCTAAACTAAGCCCGAAATCCAGTTATCCAAACACCCCATCTGTGTTTACATGCGAGCTTGACGAAAGACGGCTGATGATAGAGAGAACACCGTAAGATACAAGCGTTGAATTGAGCGTCTCGCCCTGATAGCTTCCTGAGAAACAGGAGGGTTTAGGCAGAATGATTTTGTGGCAAAATAATTTCCATGGTTAAATATTCGAATTCATACATGTCCATTCGCGGTTACAAAATATGAAATTAAGACCCTGCATAGATCTGCATAACGGCAAAGTGAAACAGATTGTCGGTGGCTCACTGGCCGATGGACGGGAACCCGAAACCAACTTTGTCTCAGAAAAATCCCCGTCCTGGTTTGCCGAGCTCTATAAGAGCGACGGACTCACCGGCGGGCACGTGATTAAACTCGGAAGCGGAAATGAAGGAGCCGCCCGCGACGCCCTGGCGGCCTGGCCGGGCGGGCTGCAGCTCGGCGGTGGCATCACCATCAAAAACGCAGTCCAATGGCTGGACGCCGGCGCGGCGCAGGTGATCGTAACCTCAGCTATTTTTCATGGCGGGCAGCTTGATTCGGAGCGGCTCGATGATCTGGTTTCCAAGGTCGGGAAAGAGCGGTTGGTGCTCGACCTGAGCTGTCGTAAGAAGGAAGGCCAATATTATGTGGTAACCGACCGCTGGCAAACCTTCACCGAAACGACCGTCAATGCGGAGGCGCTCCGACAGCTATCCGACTGTTGCTGCGAGTTCCTTGTACATGGTGTGGATGTGGAGGGAAAGCAGCAAGGCATGGACGAGGAACTGATTGAGCTACTTGCAAATCATTCACCCATCCCGTGCGTCTATGCTGGCGGCGTTCGATCCTTCGAAGACCTGGCAAAGCTGAATGAAATCGGGCAGGGCAGGGTCGATGTCACGATCGGTTCCGCACTAGACCTCTTCGGAGGAACTTTGTCCTACCGCGACGTGGTGGAGTATTGCCAAAATTCCGGAAGCGGGTAATCAGAAGTCGTACACCAAACCGGCCGTGATGGTAACATCGTTGTAGTCGGCATACTCACCCGTGGCAGTATCAACGATGGGAGGGGTATTGTCGTATTCGTCCCGCAGTTCGACAAACATTGCAAGCTGGGTGCTGACCTTAGCTTTTAAGCCGGTCACGAGAAGGCCGTTACCGTCGTTGGTATCCTCGACGTTCGCGCTGTATTCAATGTTAAAGTAATAGGAGGCCGTTTCGGTGAAATCCCACAGATAGTTGGAAGCCGCACGATACTCGGCGAAATCCTCTTCGGTTGTCGCCGTCCTTTCATAGACATAGTTGACGCCGAAGCTGGTATCAAACTTCATGGTTTCCTTGTTGATGAAGTAATAGCCGATATTCGGGCCGAGCTTCAGGCGGGTGCGAATATCCTTTATGTCATCGTAGTAGGCTTCTCCGAACACGCTGCCAAAGAAATTCTTTCCGCCAAACTTGTAGCGGTAGTCGGACTGGGCGCGTACCTGCCCCTCCGTCTGGACCCCCTCGGTCTTACCGTATTCAGTGTAAAGATTGTTAAGCCAATCGCTCATCGGGGCATAGCGGTCGCCCTTGAGGGTGCCGGTAAAGAGTGACTTTTCCGTGTTGCCGTCCTTGTAGGCCGCACCCAGCGCCAGGCTGCTCTTCCATGTAACATTCGTGACCTCATCCGCGAGACCTGCAAGCGGCATGGCGATCAGTGCACCCAATATAACCCTCTTCATGTACTTCATCCTCTCGTTGATTATCTGCTTCCAAACATAACCAAGAGGGTGAAAGCCTGCAACCCCATAGCGGAAGAATTCCGGGGGGTTAATCAACGGAATGGCACTTATTTAGACGACGGACTGGTTGACACGTCTGCGATGCGGCTTAGAATCAAAACCGGCGAAAGGAGTATTCCATGGCATTCGATCAAACCAAAGACGTGCTCAAACACGCGCGGAAGTTCCATCAGAAACTCGGCGTCTTTTATGAAGACCTCAAGGAATCGGCTAGCAGAGAGCGGGTCCGCACCTTGCTCGACTACATGAGCCGGCATGAAAAACATCTCGATGCCTGCCTGGCCGAGTACGAGGAGCAGGTGTCGGATAACGTGCTCGACACCTATTTCAAGTATGGGTCCGAAAGCACCGAACTGACCGCTATCGCTGATTTCGAGATTGAACCGGACATGGGAGTGGATGATGTAGTGGCTGCCGCGATGCACTTCGATGCCTGCCTGGTCGCGTTCTACCGGGAAATGGCACAGCGCGCCCTCTCCGAAAAGGTGCGCGAGGTCTTCCAAAACCTGCTGGAGATGGAGCAGCACGAACAAATTGAGCTCAGCAAACGGGTACTGGACATCGAGTCGCTTTAATTCTCCAGTTGAACCTCGACGCAATAGAACCGAGCAGCATTCGTCGCTGCATCATAGTTTTCCACGGTAACCACATGGTTTGATCCCGGAATATCGGTGACGAGCGGTATCCAGATTCCCGAGGTAAGGTTCGTGCGATATAGAATGGTATAGGTTCGCTCCTCCATCGCGTAGAATGCGGGCAGGTTTCCGTCACCGGAGTCAAGCATCCAGCAACTGGCTGCATTGGTTGGATCGGTTCCGCAGATATATTCCTCCAGGTTGCCGTAGCCGTCATGATCCGGGTCGAGGCCTCCATCGTTTATGCCTGGATCCAGTCCGTACAATGCTTCCCAATCCGAGGGCATTCCATCACCATCATCCACCGTTAAGGTAAAAGCAGGGGCCAGCCCATGCTCTGTGGCCAGCGTGTCGGTGAGTACGGCTGCAAGTGTGTGTGTTCCGGCCGGCAGGTTGGTCAGCACGGTGTAGTGCACAGGCTGCCCCTCCAGTTCGGGATTCGTGACCAGATCGGGATTGCGGGCGGCCATCGTGAAATCTACGGCAAAAGACTTCCAAGCATACCAGTCTCCGCTGGTGACCGCCAAATCATCAACCCGAACTCCGGCCCAGTCGCCACTGTAATAGCCGCCGGACTCCGACAGAACAAAACGCAACCTGATCTGCTGGCCGGCATACGCGCCAAGAGAAAGGGTATGATACGACCAGCCCGATTCATATATATCGCGCGGCGTTGAATAGAGGACTTCGTAGCTTTCCCCTCCGTCCGCCGAAGCTTCAACGGAAAATTGGGATACATACAACTGGGCGCATTGCCAGAAGGTCAGTTGTGTAGAGGCATCCGGCGTAAAGAGCTCGCCAAGCAAATGCGAAGAATAATCGTTGGGGCCTGTAAACCAGCAATCGCCCGAGCGACCCGCGGAAACCACCACCCAGCCAACATTTGCTCCCGTAATCCCGGAGGCGCCCGATTGCCAGTTACCGGTTTGCTGTTCCATCCGAAAAATTTCAAGCTGGGCAACTTCGTTGGTACGTCGTTTCGGAAGAATCCATTCCAGTTCGGTCGAGCTCCCGATTTCCCCTGCAGCCTCGTTGGTAACCGGAAAGGCCATCAATCGTGGGCGCAGTGCAGTAATTCCGTATTGCAGAGCTCCTCCGGGGATACCGTTGGCATCCCACCAACCGTTGTTTGATCCACCCCACCCATAGTTAATGTGATACGTAGTGGATCCGCTGTCCACCATCAAACCGTCTGCTACAATAGCGTGTCCCGGGACGGCCACCACGCAGGGGAAACCCGCCCTCAAGTCGGCCTCCATCGGGGCGATCAGGCTGGTCTGATCAGCATGCGATTCACAGGACTCGAAGAAGAAGAACTCACTAAGGCGCCCGCCAAGCATCTGCACGCTGGAGCCGGTACCCGCGCTTTCATAGTTTGCTTCGGCGGTCACTCCCAGCTCATACATCAGTTCTGCCACGGCATCCTCCGACGTAGGCGGATTCGGATTCCATGGATCATAGTCCAGAAGCATCGAACTCCAGTCATACGGATCGGAAAAATCTGCGATGTGCGGACCGATGATACTTCCAGTGCTGTCGGAGTATGCAAAGGACCCCTGCCCAGCGTGCGGCCAGCGATGATAATAAAGTATCTGGGCGTAAGCTGTTGGCGTGCAGCCCACCGGCACGCGGTCGTCGTAATACGCACTTCCATCCGGATCGTCTGGACACAGCAGATTGTAGGGATTGCACTGGTTCCACGTGGTTTCCAGAAACGGACCGTAGAGCTCTGTCGCCGCCGCAGGTGCCTCCTCATCTGCAGCATGGGCCTGCATCACGGCCGGCTGTGCCAACTGCTCCTCCATACGCGCCACATGCTGCAGCAGCATCGCCCGGAAGGCGTTCTGCGGAACGTCCGACAAATCAACGGTCGACTCCGCACTGAAGGAAACAACCAATGGAAGGCGGTCGTCCGAGTTCAGGACCAGATAACCTGAGGGCGAAAGATGCACGACATAAACTGAATATCCGCCTGTGTCCGGAAAGGTGTCTACAGAAAAAACATCGCGACCTGCTGCCGCTTTCATAACTGGATTATCGGCCATCCACTGCAGTGCCCGTGCGATGGCCGTTTCCTGCGAAACCAGGGCCCCAAATGCCTGCATGACCAATGTACAAAGAATGAAAATCATTCGTTTCATAACAGATCCTTTATCACGAAGTGGGTTTTTGCGCTGAAGGCAATATTCAGCATTTCTCCTACCAAAGGTGCCCGGCCACGACAAATTTCAGGTTATCCATGTTAACGGCTCGCGCAGTCGCAAGGCTTCCGGCGAAACTGCGGCGCGCCAGGCGTAGACCTCGACGCCGGCGGCCACAGCGGTATTCAGCGCGGCGGAATATTCCGGATCAATCTCATCGGCCACGCGGAAGGTGGTTCCATCAGAGCGTGGGATAACATAGAGCATCGCTGCGCGATGACCGGCCTTGACGACATGTACCAACTCGTTGAGGTGCTTTCGCCCGCGCTCGGTGACGGCGTCGGGAAAGGCATAGCAACCATCTTCCGCCAGCAGGGTGACATTCTTGACTTCGACGTAGCAGAGGGTGTCACCGGTCCGCAGCAGCAAGTCGAACCGACTGTTGCCGAACGGTTGTTCGCGCAGCACCTCGGCATAGCCGGCTAGTTCGGGAATGGTACCGTTCGATACCGCCTCGAACGCTATTTCGTTCGCACGGCCCGTATTGACGCAGATCCAGCATTGGCCGTTATGTACCAGTTCCCACGTGAAGCGATACTTGCGCTTCGGGTTTTGGCTGTCGGAAAGTGCCACCCGCCACCCCGGCTCGGCGCACGTAGTCATGCGTCCCGTGTTCGGGCAGTGTGCCGTAATGACCGTCCCATCCTCCAGCTCCACATCGGTGAGGAATCGCTTATAGCGCTTGATCAACGTTCCGAATGTTAATGGCGGCAAAAGCATGGTTTGTCGTTTGTAGTTTGCGGAGGCTAAAATACTCCCAGCTATTCCGGTTTCTGATTCCACGCTGCGATGCACTCTTCAATGGTAAGTTCGTAGCGCTCGTTG
>JAUVCG010000086.1 GCA_030595785.1 Kiritimatiellales bacterium
ACATGGTTGAGATTCCACGGATTGGAGGTTTTTCCAAGCGCGGCATTTTCCGTGCTCGAACCCATTGCAAATTCGTCCATGTTGACGCGACCGAGCAGTACGGCCCCGGCTTCACGGAGTTTCGCGATGACCGTAGCGTCATACGGCGCGGTGTACCCTTCAAGAATCTTGGATGAGCACGTACAGGGCTGCCCCTCCACATTCAACAGATCCTTGATCGCGATCGGGATGCCAAGCATGGGGGAGTTCCGTCCGGATGCGCGCGCTTCATCGGCAGTCCGAGCCTGCTTCAGCGCCGATTCGCGATCAATCGTCAAGTAGGCTCCGACCTTCTCATCGATGGAATCAATGGCGGCAAGCACGTCGTTGACGATATCAACGGAGGTGCATTCACCGGAAGACAGCTTCTCGGAGAGTTCAGCAAGTGTAAGTGTATGTAAATCAGCCATGAGGTTCCTACTGGTCAATAATTTTAGGGACACGGATATGGTCGTCGGAGGCGGCGGCGGGTGCGTTGGCCATGACCTCGGCGTGGCCGAGGCTTTGGCCTACTTCATCCTTACGGAGCACGTTGTAGACGGGGAACGCGTGGGCGGTGGGCTCAACACCATCGACATCGAGTTCGCCGAGTTGTTCTACATAGTGCAGCACCTGATCAAGCTGCCCTTGAAAAAGCACGGTTTCCTCTTTGGTCAGGTCGATGCGCGCAAGGTGCGCCACATAGCCGACATCCATTCCATCCTTTGTTTCAGGCATTGCAGGTTCTCCCGTTTAAAAAAACAAAGCCCGCACTATAAAAACATGCGGGCCATGGCGCAACAGACCATTTCGGATTTTTGATCGCCGATTTTTGATTTTCGGATACTCCGCCTTCGCCTAAAAGCTACGGTATAACAAAGGTGACAGCTCCAATTATTGCTTAAGACCGACGAGTTCAATCCATTGGCATTTGGAAATCAAAATTCAAATATCGTTTGATGTTCCGCCAAGTTCGGTATTTCCGACAAGGATCGGGGGATAGACAATCTGAACGAAATCGGCGATTTCCTGCTCGTATTCGCGGCCTTCCGCTTCGCGTTCCCCGGATACGGCAATATAGGCCCAGCGGTGCGAGACACTGCGCACAACACGGTCCCACCCCAGCCAGAACATGCGGGCGTAATGCGACGGTGTTTCGCGATCCTGCCCAACGAACCAATAGGCATAGTATCCGTAGTAGGTCTGCTCACCCTCTGCCGTAGCGTATACACGCTCAGTCTCAATGACCGCCACCTTCAGTGACTTCCGCCCCTCCATCGGAACCTCGATGGTGTGCTCGTTCATAATCGCATTCCCCTGCCCCTTCAAGCAGCGCTGCGGACGGTGGATTGAGCTACGCTCCTGTCCCGAGAGAACGATCGAGGTAAACATGCGCCCGCCGGTTTCGTTGGTGTAGGCCGACTTCACAAACTCGGTGTCCTTCGGCAAAACGCCATATTCCGCCCAGCTCATGGAATAGAGGTTTTCGCCGCAGTCCGGGCAGATATCCGGAATTTCGAGATCCCTGAGATAGTACTGCCCCCCCAGGTCCGTCTCCGAATAACACTCTTCGTTGTGGCAATAGCGCAGTTCATTGCCGACCCAGCCCTCCAGCGTGTCAGGCAGTTTCATGATCACGCCGGGTTTATCGCTCAACGCGACATCCACGGTGTAGGCCAGTGCCAGTGAAGCGAGCACCATGAGGATGACTACGGTCAGGAAGGGTTTATATATGCTTTTTTCCATTCTAAGAATAACTCCCGATAGTTGACGTTAAGCAGTTTGGCCGTAGCGACCATTAAGCTGATGGCCACGGTAAAGAGCACATAGCCCGACCAGTCATGGTAGAGGCCGGCTCCCAGTTTCTGTCCTGAAACAATCGATACCAGCGCAATCGAAATAATGCGGCCAATATTCCCCGCCACCGCGATAGGAATGGACAGGATAAACAGCAGCCACTTCTTAATGAAGGTCTTTTGCGTCTGATAGGCATAGACCGCCGTCAGGGCCGTCATGGCCAGCAGGGATCGAAGTCCCGAACAAGGCGCTTCCACGTTAAGCTGGAAGTAGGGTGATATCAGCTGCGTACCGACGCGCTCGCACTCAATCCCGAGTCCGTTGAGTATGTTGTAGGCGATGGCCGTCGCCGTCTGCTGCAGCGGAAAGGAGAGCGCGTCCAGAAAGTTTAACGGAACGCAGAAGATCAGGTAGGCGCAGGGGAAGATCAGCAGTTTGGCGATCTGCCAGCCGAAGAAATAGAACGGGATTCCCCAGATGAGGAGAATCAGACTGATCAGTGAAATACGGGTCTGCTGCATCTTTGCACCCACCCAATGCATGATCAGGGCGGCAATAATGACATAGAGCCCAACCACACAAATGTTCTTTGTTGCTGAAAAAAATTCATCTCGCTTGTACCAGATAATGCCCAGGCTCACAAAGGGGATCAGATATCCGTGCGAATAGTCCGCGCCAAATGAAACCTCGTCGCTCCAGCGGGCAATCATCCAGGTAAAGGCGGATCGGCTGCTTACGTCTTCGACCGTATTACCGAGCAGATGGAACATTAAAAAAAGCATCCCGATGATGACCGAAACAAAGCCGATGTTCATCAGCTCGTCCTTCGACAACGCCCCCAGCCTCCAGCGATCGCTCCAAATCACGGTGTTGTCTATCTTCAAATCGTCCATACGCGCCTTCCGCCTTTTTTCCAAAGTAAGCCGGATCTTCTACACCATCAGACCGCAAATATCAAGAATCGTTCACCTGCATCAGAAAGGAGGATTTCCCCGATCTTGGGGGAGAGTCAAGTGAAACTCCCACGGGGCAAGCCCCGGGGGATTCTGCGACAGATTCGCTAAACATACCGAGAGCCCGCATTCGTGGGATACGAGAGAGCTTGATAGCGAGAAGTGGCGACCCCTACGGGACTCGAACCCGTGTTGCCAGGATGAAAACCTGGAGTCCTAGGCCACTAGACGAAGGGGTCTACGTGACGTTTTTGCAAAAAAATGGCGACCCCTACGGGACTCGAACCCGTGTTGCCAGGATGAAAACCTGGAGTCCTAGGCCACTAGACGAAGGGGTCGTCGGTAAAAACGAGGGCGTACCGTAGCAAAATGGAACAATGAGACAACTAAAAATCTTGGTTTTTTTCTGCTTTATCTTCCGGCCCTTTCACCATCGGGACAAACCGGACATAAAGGTCGGGAATTTCGCGAAAAGCATCCTCGTTCTTTTCAAGGATGGTGAGTCGCTGTACCCCGGTTCCGACGGGTAGGATCATTCGCCCGCCATCCTTGAGTTGATCCACCAACGCCGCTGGAATTTTATCGGGAGCACAGGTGACGATGATGGCATCGAACGGAGCATGTTCAGGCCAGCCCTTGTAGCCATCGCCGGTTTTTACCTTCACGCCGCCATACCCTTCGGCAGCGAGCACTGTGCGGGCGTGGTCGGCCAGTTCGGGCACAATCTCTATGCTGAACACCTCTGCCCCGAGTTCGGCGAGTACCGCCGCCTGATAACCGGAACCGGTGCCGATTTCCAATATCCTGAGCCCGGGCTTCGGTTCCAGGTGCTGGGTCATGTAGGCCACGATAAAGGGCTGCGAAATCGTCTGCCCGAATCCGATCGGGCACGGATGGTCACCGTAGGGGTCGGAGCGGCCCCGTATCTCCTCGGGAATATAGAGATGCCGCCGAACCTTGCCCATGGCCTCAATCACGCGCTCGTCCTGAATCTTATAGCGCCGCAGAACGTCTGCCATCGCCTTGCGTTGTGCATCCATCGACTCCTCCTTGGCCAGGCAACCGGGGGATAGCCACAAAAGAGCGCAGAGAACGCAAAGAGAAATCCGCATGGTTTTTGCGTTTCTCTGCGCTCTTTCGTGGCCAAAAAAATTAAAGCTGTTGCTTGGCCACCACACTGTCAACCTTGTCTTCAAGGGTTTGCTCCCGGTCGGTTCGCGTTCCAATCTTCAGGGTGGTAAAGACGCGCGGCGCGCCCATGCCGTGTACTTTTTCATGGCAGGCCTTGACGGCGGCCATCACGGCATCCCATTCGCCCTCGATGGCGGTTCCATTGGGGTGCAGGGTGGTTTTCAACCCCGGTTGTTTCAGTATATCCTCACAGGCCGCGACATATTTCGACAGCGAAACACCCACTCCGATCGGCACTACGGTTAAATCGGCTATCATATGCATAACGGTTCCCTCTCTTGAACAAAAGGAAGATACCAGCCTGCCATAGATATGTCTAGCAAGCGGTGTCAAATGGCTAGGGAATGATACCTACAAATTGGCAGAACGCCACCACTGGTAATGATCCCGATCAAGCTTGCTGGCGGACGGGAACGGATAATACAGCAAACGGCTCTGGTCGCCGATAAAGCACCCATTCTTAATGTGGTTCCACCGGAAAGTGAGCTGGCGGGTTCGGTCGACCGTCTTTGTGGGTTTGTCGGCCGCATCCAGCTCCTCGAAGCACTCCTTGATGCGAGCGGGAAGATTGTGGATGGCAGGTGAACCTTCTGCGGTTCTATCGGTACCGATAATGGCATCCGGGTCAAGTTGCGTGAAGAATATTTTCGGCACGCACAAGGGCGATTCCGGGTTGGTCGCAAACCGCGTGAAGGCTGCGGGATCGAGTCGGCTGGCGATTAGGGGATGAACCGGGCAGAGCTCATCATAAAGATAGTACTCATCTGCGAAATCCTCGGGCGGTGCGCCCTGCTCCAAAGCAAGGACCTGCCCGTCCCGTGTGGTGAGATATAGTTTTCCGAGCGCTTCTAGCGGAATGTGTTCTAGTACCCGGTAGATTCCCAAATAGACCGAACGTTTAGGGGAATCATCGGCCTTTGCAACGCAGCGTTCCTTCACGATGTCCATATCGAAGAATTCAGCGCTGAAGCCTGGATCAACCTCAAAGTAGATTGCCGCACCGCTCGTCCGCTTGTGCGAGCCCACCGCCAGATAACGGCCGAATTCCTCCGCCGGCAGCATGGAGGCCACCAGGGCCTCGGGAATGACCGAAAGATATAGATGATGTTTTTCCATTTTGCATTCTCCTAATTTGTTAAGCGCCCCCCACCCGCGACTTGGCTATGATTGCAAGCTCCGCCCAGGCGTTCAAGGCGCAACTGGTTATTTTACAGATCCTCAATCAAATCATAGTATTGCTTTATCGTCTCAATGGATTTGAGTGAGGTCTGGTATATCACCCAACTTAAGAGAAGAATGCCGGCAGTCAGCACGATTTTCACGATGCGGCTCGTTTTCGGACGCCACCAGATCAGCGGCAGAGCCAAAGGGGCCCACGCAGCAGAGCGTAATGACGATGAACGGGGCGCGGAAATACCACGGCACTTTCGGCTTCGGCACCAGGGAAGCCTTCCGCCCGTCCAGAAATTCACCGCAGTGCTTGCACTTGATCGCCTCGTCCTGGATTTCTTCGGCGCAGTATGGGCATTTTTTCATCGGGTCTCCTTGGTCTGACGCTACATGAAGAATCTTAAATAGAGATAGGCATGCGCAATCAACAACGAGACGATCATAAACGGAAACCCGTATTTGGTGAACGACCAGAAGGTGATCGGGCAGTTATTGCGGCTGGCCACCTGCGCAATCACGACATTGGCCGATGCGCCGACGAGTGTGCCGTTGCCGCCGAGGCACGCGCCGAGCGCGAGCGCCCAAAGCAGCGGCTCCGCAATCTGCGCCTGAATGAGCATGGGATCGTCGATGCCCATGTGCTGGGCGAAGACCGGGATAATACCCTTCACCAGCGGGATCATGGCCATCACCAGTGGAATGTTGTCGATGATCGCCGAAGCGATGGCGCTGAACCACAGGATGGTGAGCGCGGTGGCCATCAGATTGCCGCCGCAGATGTGCAGGATAAATTCACCCATCGCCTCGAAGACGTGATGGTGTTCCAGCGCAGAAATCATCATGAACAGACCTGCAAAGAATAGGATGGTATTCCATTCCACGTGCACCAGCGAATGGTGAATATCCTTTTTGCAGACCAGCACCATCACCATCGAACCGGCCAGCGCAATAATTCCCGGTTCAATGCCCAGCACGCGTCCACCGAAGAACCCGGCGAGAATCAAACCAAACACGATCAGCGCCTTTTTCAATACGACCGGTTGCAGAATGGCCTTGTCCGGCCGCGACTGCTCGATGCGTTTGCGGGTCTGCTCCGTCGTCTTAATCGTTTTGCGGAACATCAGCACCATCACACCGATCAGCACCACGATCATTACCAGTACGGGTGGACTTAGATTAATCAGGAAGTCGTTGAACGACAGATGAGTCTGCGAGCCGATCAGAATGTTAGGCGGGTCGCCGACCAGCGTCGCGGTGCCGCCAATGTTGGAAAAAACCGCTTCCATAATCAGAATCGGAACCGCCGGGATCTCCAGCAACTGGCAGAGCAGGATCGTGATTGGAGCCATCAGTATGACGGTCGTGACGTTGTCGAGGAAGGCCGAGAGCACGGCGGTCAGCAGCATAAAGAAAACCGTCAGCACCAGGCCGTTGCCTTTGGCCAGCCGCGCCAGTTTGATGGCAAGCCATTCAAAGACACCGGTATCGGTCAGGGTGTTGACCACGATCATCATGCCGATCAAAAGGAACAGCACGTTCATGTCGATGGCGTGCAGCGCTTCTTCGTAGCCGATGAAGTGCAGGCCGATCATAAGGCCTGCACCAATGAGCGCGGCGATGGTTTTATCAATTATTTCGGTGGCGATGAAAAAGTAGGCCACCAGAAACACAAGTATGGGTAATAACATTTTAAAAACTCCTGAGCGTTAGTGGTTGATCACGTTGTCGAGCACCAGGCCCTTATCGATCGTTCCGACCCATCGCCCATCCCCATCGGTTACGTAGAGCTTGGGATAATTCTGTATGGCGAGGTCGAATACGGCTTCCATGATGGTGTAGTCCATCGGCACAATGCGGGCCTTGGGCTCCATCATATCGACGGCCTTGATTCCGCTCTCATCGGCAAAATATTTTTCGAACGGGTCGAATTCGGCAATGAACGAAACGCTTTTAAGGTTCGTGAAAAACTCCGGGAGTCCGTAGCAGAAGAGCCGCTCGACCGTGATCTCCCCCAGCACTTCGCGATGCTCATTCACCACCGGCACCGCCTGAAGGTTGTTCACGCTCATGAGATGCGAGCACTGGGCCACGGAATCTGTGTCGAACACGCTGAAGCGCGGCGGACGCATGATGTCACTCACCAAAATCGGCTTGTCGATCTGCGGGTTGTATTCACTGATAATGTTACGCAGCCCTGACGGGGAGTCCGCATTGAGCACCTGTTCCTTTACACCTTCCTCCATCAGCAACCGGGAGAGCTGCGCCATGATCTTGAGCGAGACGGAGGGATCGGACGTCGGCACGAGGATCAGGCAGATGATTTGCACGGGAAATTCCTCGAACATGATCGGGCTCTCAAATGTTGCAACGGCAAACAGGGCCTGATTGAGCTGTGGCAACCGGGCATGAGGGAAGGCTATGCCGTCCCCGACGGCCGTGGTGCGCTGAGCTTCGCGGACGATGAGGGCTTGCATAATACCCTCATGCGAAAGCTCGGGGTTAACCGTATAGAATCCATTCGAACAGAGCTGTTCGAGCATGTTTCCGAGAACGGCATCGCGCGGTCCGGACGCAAGCCCGGGTTGCCACGACGCCTCGCGGCGGGTGTAGTTCATTATTTTCATTGTGCCCTCTCCGCTACAGTGCCGCTTCAGCTTTGGCTTGCAGATAGTGCGCAAGGATGTGCTTTGCCTCGAGCGTGCCGACCAGATGACCAGACCCATTCACCACCGGGATTTCGCGGATGCTGTTTCGATCCATCAGCTCCAGCACCTGCTTGAGCGGCGAGGCAGCTAAAATGGTGACCGGCGGCTTGGCAAGATCCTGCCCGTGGTGAAAATTCAACACGTAGGCAATGGCGGGGAGCATTTCTTCTTCATCCGATTTCTGGCGCGAGAGCTCCAGAATCTTCATGGCAATCTGTTTGGCCTGAATGACGCCAACGAGTTTTCCGTCGGGGTCTTCAAGATAGACCTTGTAGTGATCGGATGAGCAGAGCATATCGGCCAGCTTTTCGAGTGAAATGCCGCTGTTGGCGCGCAGGCATGATGAATTGATGAGATACGAGATATCCTTAACGGTGGTTCTTTCCAGATTGGCTTTCATAGGTAACCCTTTCAAATTTGATCAATAGAAGAATGGCGGCCCGATTTGGGCACAGAGAATGGCGGGGATACGCTACGCATTCCCCAGACAAGCTGTTCATTATTCCCGGATCAAATGCGCAAGGGCATTATCCAGCCGGAGGGGTGGCCGGTTGTACTGTCGGCGACTGAATTTACAATCGTGCGACAGCACTGCATGAAGCCTAAAGTGTCGGCTTCAAGGATGGAGGAACAGAGGACCGAAACGAATAAGAGATGCTCCGGCGATTCTTCTTCCAACTCCTCTTCAAAACGCCCATCCAGATCTTCACAGGAAGCGGAGAAAATAGTCAACGACCGGACATCCATTGAGGAGGCGATCCAAGACACCAACAATACCAGTACCAGCAGTACCGGGAGCGCAGTTAAAGTTGGACGTTTGATCTTCATCTTAAATTACGGGTTGCTAGGTTGCCGCAGTTTGCCGGCGGACAAGCTCGGCACCGACCTTGCGGCGGGTTTCGCGCAGATCGAGCACGCCGAGCAGCTTTCCGCTGTCGGAGCTTTCGATGACCGGCAAAGCTTCGGCCTGCATGTTTTGCATGTCGAGCATGGCTTCGCCCAGA
>JAUVCG010000023.1 GCA_030595785.1 Kiritimatiellales bacterium
TTAAGCATCTGGGACGACATGGATTTGCTTACATAAATTTCGCCGTCGAGCACCTTTTCAATGGCCTGGATCAGTGTGCTTGAAGCGGCCTGCTTCATGACATAACCACTGGCACCGGCGCGCAGGGCGTGTTCTGCGTAGAGCGATTCGTCATGCATCGAAAGCACCAGCATCGGAATCTGCATGCCGAGGTCGTCAACGAGCTTGATGAGCTCCAGCCCGTTGGAATCCTCCAGGGAGATATCAACCAAAATTACATCCGGTCCCAGTTTTTTTAGATCCTCCAACGCCTCCATCACCGAGCCCGACTCGCCACAGACTTCGAGACCATCCTCCTGTTCAATCAGCTTGATCAGGCCCTGACGAACGATCGGATGATCGTCCACCAGATAGACCTGCTTCTTCGGGATTTTCGGTTTCTTCGTTTTTTTCGCGGTTGCCATCGTTTTCCTTCTCTTCAACCTACATGCCACAGGCATTGATGGCCGCAAAAGAGCGCAAAGATCTCAAGACCTGCAACAAAAGCATCTTTGAGTTTCCTTGCGTTCCTTCGCGGCAAATTCCCAATTAAATCGTATCGCATCCATAAACTACGCTTTTGTTGCCAGGGAGTCATCTGTTTCCAGTTGGCAGGTCACCTGGGTCCCACCCTGCGGGCTCGTGCCGATATGCAATCTTCCACCCACAGCCGAAGCACGGTATTCCATGGTCTTCAGCCCGATCCCGACAATATCGGATTCAGGCTCGATCCAGCGGCCATCATCAATCACTTGAAGTTGGTGCAGGCCATCGATTTCGGAGATGACAATATCGATCCGGCTGGCTCCCGAGTGCCGCACCGCATTGTTAACGGCCTCCTGCGAAATACGATACAAATGCGTCTCCACCGCCACATCCGGGAATTTAAGGGACTCATCGAGGCGGGCTTCGCAAAGGATGCCGCACGAATCCGTCGTCATCCGCGCCAGCTTGCGCAAAGACGCGCATAATCCAGACCGCACAATCTCCGAGGGCATCAGGCCGCGCGAAATCTGGCGGATCTGATTACTGGCCTCGTCGGCCAGCCCTGAAATCTGCGAGGCATCGGTACTGCCCGCATGCCCGTCCCGCCTCAGCGCATTTGAAAGAGATCGGCTGAGCAGGCTCATCCCTGTGAGCGTCTGCCCGATGGAATCGTGCAAATCCTGCCCGATCCTCCGGCGTTCCCGCGCAGTGACTTCCGCAAACTCCTCCATGCGCTGGCGCGGCGATACATCGCAAATGCCATACAGCGTATATTTATCCGGGACGGAAAACTTCTTGATTTGCACATCCCGCTTGGAACCATCCAGACAAAAGAAGGTACAACTCATGATAGATTCGCCGGTATCCGCCGAGCAGGCCTGAAGCACCTCGAAGTCTGAAGCGTTGAACAGATCCTGTAAATCCAGTCCGACCAGACCTTCCGCAGCATAGCCGAATGCTTCGGGTATGCGGGAACTGACCGAACGGATGGTCAGATGGGAATCGACAAGCAGGAGGCAGACTCGTTCTTCAGCCATAGCACAAACGCCAGGATCTTCAGCGGTATCCGGATCGGGCGGCACCGTTGTCACCTGCATGCACGCAAAGCGCCACTTGCCCCGTTTTCTTTCGTAGGGAAGGATGTAGATGTATTTCCGCCCTTCTCCATAAGAAAGCGCCAACGACACGGAAGTCCGGGATTTGAATGCGTCGATCAGTAAAGGGTTTTCCACAACGAGGGAGGAGTCTTCCAAAAATTGAAACGCGTCCGCGCCCACCGAATCGGGAGGACCCGCCTGAAAGCGGTATCGAACCTTCTGCTTTTCATCAACAACGCAGAAAACCAGCTCCGACACCCCCGCCGGAGGAGACGATATTATGACTTCGTTATAGGTTTTACCGAACAAACACTATTCTCCAAAACAGGCGCATGCCACACGCTTTATCTTGCATGATTGAAGCCACTCTACGGTCGAATTCGATGACCGTCAAGCATGCCGAAGCCTGTGGTCTCTCTTTGTCTCTAATACCAAATATATTCGCCATTTGGCTTCCTATTCTCACAATTGATTATCATTATATTCAGGTATTTAAAACAAAAGGAAATTCAGCATGAAAAAATGTATTACCCCCTACAAATGCCACCTTTTTGTTTGCACCAACTCCCGCAAAGGGGAACAAAAGTCCTGCGGCGACGAAGGAACACCCGACCTCAAGGCCGCGATCAAGGCCGAAATCAAGAACCGCGGATGGAAAGGTATTGTACGTGTATCCACGTCCGGATGCCTGGGCGTTTGCGAATCAGGCCCGAATATTATGATTTATCCGCAGAAAGTGCTGCTTTCGGGTGTAACCCGGAATGACCTCCCTGACATTATCGCCAAAGTCGAGGAGATCGTAAACGTGGAATCGTTGAACGTTGAACGTTGAACGAAAATATCCCCAACTGTAGTACGCAATACGAAATACGCATTATTCGTTACTCAATGCGCTCCGCGTCCGGTGCATAATAGATAAACTCCAGCGTGTAGCCGTTTGGGTCGAGAAAATATACACTCGCGCCATCCCAACGCTCATAAGCCTCCTTGACGATTTCCACGCCGCTGGCTTTCAGGTGGTTCTGGAACCCGAACACCGATTCCGCCGACTCCGCCATTAAGCCAAAATGCGTGAATGCCTTGCCCCGATTCTTCGGCCGCATCTCGGTATCGAATCGCACCGCATCGCCGGGATACTGGATCAGTGCCAGCACATCATCGGTGCCAACACGGAAAAAGGCGTCCTTCCCGCGTCGCTCGCTCATCTCCAACCCCAGCACTTCCGCATAGAAATGGATCGATTCGTCGAGATCGGATACCGACAGGCCAAAATGACCGATCCCTTTGATGAATTCACTCATGGTTTTCTCCTCCAATAATCCGGCGCGGCCGCGCTTCTACAAGAGACTGGCGCACATTGGCGATATCCAAACCGGAAGGGAAGTCATAAACCCAACCCGGCGGAGCCGGAACCAAATTTGAACAGAAGGACGCAAAGATCGCGAAGCACGGAACCCCTTATCTTTGCGTGCTTTGCGGTCTTGGTGTAAGAAAATCCTGCCTGTAAATCATTCTGCCGAACTCTCTATTTATTGGTGACCAACGGATTAATGAAAACCGGATGCAGATACAGGAAACTCCCATTTACATAAATCCGTTGGTTAAAAATCCGTGTCCATCGATGTTCATTCGTGGTTCATTCATTTTTGGTTGCGGCTCTGCCCCGCTAAGTATTTCGGTGTTCATCCGTGGCCCCCTCCCTGAATCCGGGATAAATGGTTACACGCTCCTGCAAAGCGGACTTGTATTCCGGCGGGCAGGCTTTACCTTTACGCGACCGAAACCGGAGAACGATTATCAGCAAGGAAGAAATCAGGCTGGGCCGCTATTTCATGCCCCATCGCGCAGAGATTATTGCGACGGTGGTCTGTGTATTGATTTCGGTCTGCATCAATCTCTACCTGCCGTTCATTATGCGGCAGGTCATCGATGGCCTGACCGACAACGCTCTGGACCGATCCGCTCTGATCCATCATCTGGGCACCTATTTACTGCTGGTCGTGATCTCGGTACTATTTTCGCGCCTGTTGCGAAAAATTCCGCTGAAGCTATCACACAAAATCGAATATGCCCTGCGCACCGATGTGTTTGATCACCTGACCAAGCTCGATCAGGAATACTATCGCGGTGAGCGCACAGGCGACCTGATGACACGCATGTCGTCGGACATCAACATTGTCCGCGACTCGATCGGCCAGGGATTGCTTCAAGGTATCCGCACGATTGCCGTACTGGTATTCGCCTCCATCGTAATGGCCCTCACCGATCCCGGCATAGCGCTACTGGTTTTCTCGCTCTACCTCCCGATGGTGGTGATCTTTTTCCTGATCCTGCGCGTGATGCGTCGGCAACAGAAGGACTTGCAGGAGCACGTTTCGGAAGTCTCCAACTTTTGCCAGGAAAGCTTTGCCGGCATCCGCTGCATCAAGGGCTTCGCACTCGAGCGCCGACGCAATACGCAGTTTGAAGGGCTGAACAGCGGACTGGTCAAAAAGAACATGGTACTGCAAATGTCCCGTCAGAGCCTCTGGCCCTTCATGGCGTTCTGGTTCAGCTTCGGCATGATCCTGATCCTCAATCTGGGGGGCCGGAAAATTATCAGCGGCGAACTGACGCTCGGGATGCTGACACAATTCATCCAGTATCTGCTCTACATGCAGTGGCCGCTGCTCGCACTCAGCTGGACCATGAGCATGATGCAGCGCGGCAAGGTGAGCTGGGTTCGTGTAAAAGAAATCCTCGAAAGCGAACCGCACATCCGTGAAAGCGGAACAGCCAACACGGAAACCGGAAAACTTGACGCGTCGATCCAATTCCGGAATCTGGAACTGGCGATCAAGGGCCGGACATTTCTGCACGACATCAACTTCGAAATTCCCGCCGGAACCACGCTGGGCATCACCGGCCCGACCGGTAGCGGGAAGACCCTGCTTGTCTCGCTCGTCGCGCGGCTCATGGATCCAACCCATGGCACCGTATCGGTTGGGAACAAGGATATCCGCACCCTCCCGCTGACTAAACTGCGCGGCATGATCGGCTTCGCGGCACAGGAACCCGTACTGTTTTCCAGAACGCTGGAACACAATATTGGCTTTGGCGTAGTTAAGCCCGACAAGAACCTGATTGGCTGGGCGGCTGAGATCGCCCACTTGCGCAACGATGTCGAAAACTTTCCGGACCAGTTCCAAACGATTCTCGGCGAACGCGGGGTGACGCTCTCCGGCGGGCAGCGCCAGCGTACCGCCATCAGCCGCGCCATCGCCCGCCGGCCTGATATCCTGATTCTCGATGACGTGCTCTCCGCCGTCGACACGCAAACCGAAGCCGCGATCATGGCGAAGCTCCAGCCCGTCATGGCCGAACGCACCGCCCTGTTCGTCAGCCATCGCATCTCCACCCTGCGCTATGCCGATGAAATCATCGTTATCGAAAACGGCCGCATCACCCAGCGCGGCACGCACGCCGAACTCATCCGGCACCCGGGCTACTATTCCGAGCTCAACACCCTGCAGCAGCTGGAAGAAAAACTGGAGGAAGGCGCATGAAACTGGCCAAACGCCTCCTAGCTTATTCCCTGCCCTACTGGCGCTCGCTGGTCGCCGCCTTTGCGATGATCATGTTTACTTCGCTGACCATCAACTACCTGCCGGTACTCATCCAGCGCATGACCGACCAATGCCTGATGAATACCTCCAGCCCGGTCGCCGAGCGTATCGACCTGTTGACGAAGCTGGGCATTCTCTACATCTCAATTGCCGCCATCGGCCATCTCGTCCGCTATTTCCAGGGACTGCTCACCGCATGGATCGGCCAGAAGATTATCTACGACCTTCGGCTCGAAGTTTTCCGCAAGGTGCTGCGCATGCAGCAAGCCTATTTCGACAAGACCGCTGTTGGCACACTGATGACGCGCGTGACCTCCGATATTGAACGGCTCCAGCATTTCGTAACGGAAGGCGTCGTCGGCACCATTGCCGATCTCTTCATGCTGCTGGGCATCATGGGTTACATGATCTACATCAGCCCGACCCTCTCGCTTTCCATCTTCATCACTTTGCCCCTCCTGTTTGCCATCATGTTCTACATCAACGGCAAGCTGCGCGATGCCAACCGTGATATCCGGGACCGGCAATCGCGCCTGAACGCACTTCTGCAAGAAGACCTGACCGGGATGACCACCATCCAGCTCTTCAACCGCGAAGCCAGCGCCATGGCCGATTTCGACAAGCGCCACACGCACCTGCGCTCGGCCTACTTTGACGAAGTGCGCTGGTTCAGCCTCTACTTCCCTACTGTGGAAGGCGGCCAGGCCCTGTCGGTGCTGATCATTCTTGCGGTGGGCGGACTGCTGGTCCTCAACGGCTCGACGGCGATCACACTCGGCATCTTTGTGGCCTTCCTCGCCTACATCCGCGACTTTTTCCGGCCACTCGGATCGCTCTCCGACAAGGCGGGATCGTTCCAGGTTGCCATGGCTTCCATCGAGCGGATCTTTACCCTGCTCGACACCTCCGAAGAGGTGAACGAGCCGGCCAAACCGGAATCACCGGACCGCATTGCCGGCAGCATCGCCTTCAACAACGTCTGGTTTGCGTACAATGATGACAACTGGGTGATCAAGGATCTCTCCTTCGCGGTTGAGCCCGGTCAGGTCCTGGCCGTCGTCGGCGCAACCGGTGCAGGAAAGAGCACCGTCATTAACCTGATCGGCCGCTTCTACGATGTACAACAAGGCTCCGTCTCCATTGATGGAATCGACGTTCGGCGGTTTGGTAAGCACGACCTGCGCTCCCGGCTGGGCTATGTATTCCAGGATCCCTTCATCTTCACTGGATCGATTAACGACAATATTGGCCTGCAGACGCCGGGCATCAGCCAGGCAGACATGGTCCACGCCGCCAAAACGGTTAATGCGCACGAATTCATCGATGCCATGCCGGAAGGCTACGACACAGTCATGAACGAGCGTGGCGAAGGGTTGTCACTCGGACAGAAACAACTGCTGGTTATGGCGCGCACACTCGCACAGAATCCGGAACTGCTCTTTGTGCTCGACGAAGCCACTGCCAGCGTCGACACCGCCACGGAAATCCTGATTCAGGACGCCCTCGAAAAACTCATGACCAACCGCACCAGTATCGTGATTGCCCACCGTCTTTCCACCATCCGCCATGCCGACCGCATCCTTGTGATGCGCCACGGCGAGCTGGTTGATCAAGGTACGCACGACGAACTGATGGAGCACGATGGCTACTACCGCCAGCTCTACGAACTGCTGCTTCATTCGCCGGAAGAAGAAGAAAGTTTGTAGTTCCGCCTTTAGGCGGTTTTGAAAGCGGAGGCAGCGTCTCCGCACTTGATTTCTTTACGCTTCAAGCTCCTTCTGAAGCTCGGCATCGGCCTTAAGGACGTCTTTAGCCATCTTTTTCTTGTAGGCCACCAGCTTGCGCTTCAGCGTTACATCGGACAGTGCCATGATCTGCACCGCCAGGATGGCGGCGTTGATGGCACCGGCCTTGCCAATCGCCACCGTGGCCACCGGAACACCCTTAGGCATCTGGACGGTGGAGAGTAGCGAATCCATGCCGTCGAGCGCCCAGCCCTTCACCGGAATTCCAACCACCGGAAGCGTAGTGTGTCCGGCCAGCACGCCGCACAGGTGTGCTGCACCGCCCGCTGCGCCGATGATGACCTTATAACCGTTCTTCGATGCATTCTCCGCAAACTCTGAGGCCTCATGCGGTGTACGGTGTGCGGACATCACTTTGACGGTGCTTTCCACGTCAAACTCCTTGAGCGTCTTAACCGTAAATTCCAGCACGGGCCAGTCGGTCTTGCTGCCCATCACAATTGCAACGGTCGGTTTTTTCTTTGCTGCCATGATTATTCTCCTATTGCTTATTCAAACCTAAATATTTTGACGGAATTAACAGGATAAACGAGATTCAGTCATGCCTGATTCTGACGATCCTGTTCATCCTGTCAAAAAAATTATTCCGCCAGCCGTTTCATTTCGCGGTGCGCGATATCGTTCCTATAAAAAGCATCCTTAAAGCTGATGGATTCCACGGCGATGTAGGCCTTGGAAAGCGCATCGGGCAAATCCTTGCCGAGCGAGGTGATGCCCAGCACACGACCGCCTGCCGTTACGGTTTTACCGCCTTCGAGCGCAGTGCCGGCGTGAAAGACGACGGTATCATCGACCAAGTTGGCCTTGTCGATATTTTCAATCTCTTCACCCTTGGCATATGGACCGGGATATCCGCCCGCCACCATGACGACACAGACGCTGTGCTCATTTTTCCACTGGATCATCTCTTCGGAAAGGTTGCCGTCGATCACGCCATTGATAGCCGGAAGCATGTCGCCGTCCCAGCGCGCCAGCACAGCCTGCGTTTCCGGATCGCCAAAACGGCAGTTAAATTCGACCACGCTAGGTTGGTCGTTATCGATCATCAGGCCGGCATAAAGAACACCCTTGTAGGTGATGCCGCGCTTTTTCAGCTCAGCCAGCGTACGGTCGTACACTTCTTCCTTCACCTTCTTTAATACCGTATCAGTTACGATCGAGGCCGGGGAATAGGCACCCATGCCGCCGGTATTCGGGCCTTCATCCTTTTCAAAGATGCGTTTGTGGTCCTGCGACGAAGCGAGCATTACCACATTTTCGCCATCGATCAGTGCCAGAATGGAGGCCTCCTCGCCGACAAGGAAATCCTCGATCACCACGCGGTTGCCGGCATCGCCAAAGGCGTTGCCTTCGAGGGCATCGCGGATGGCTGCTTCAGCCTGCTCGACCGTTTCGGCGACGGTTACGCCTTTCCCCGCGGCAAGGCCGTCGGCCTTGATGACAATTGGTGCGCCGCGCTCACGGACATAATCGCAGGCCGTATCGGGATCGGTAAAGGTTTCGTAGGCCGAGGTCGGGACGCCTCCCGCTTTCATGATTTCCTTGGCAAACTGCTTGCTGCCTTCCATCTCGGCCGCCGCCTTGCAGGGACCGAACACACGGATGCCATCGGCTTCCAGGACGTCGGCCAGCCCGGCACACAGCGGTGCTTCGGGGCCGATCACCACCAGGTCGGGCTTGTTTGCGGTGCACCAGCCCTTGATGCCGTCAATATCGGTTGCTCCAAAATCGAGATTCGTTCCCAATTCCGCCGTTCCCGCGTTGCCGGGCGTGCAGAAAATCTCAGGTTTCGCACTATCGTTCGCCAGTTTCCAGGCCAGCGTATGCTCACGCCCGCCGTTGCCCACCACCAATATCTTCATTCACTTACTCCTTGCTAAAAACCAACCCCCACGGGACATTCTGACTTTATTTACTGCCGCGGACGCGTATTCTTCTGCGGCCTTGGAAGCTATCAGATGAAAACCGACCTGTTCAACTATGATCTGCCACCGGAGCTGATTGCCCAGCACCCTCCCGAACGCCGTGAGCTGGCGCGCATGATGGTGCTGCACCGCGAATCCGGTCAGATTGAGCACAGAACAATTGCCGATATTATCGACTACCTCCAGCCCCCTGACGTGCTGGTACTCAATAACACGAAGGTCATTCCCGCCCGCGTCTTTGGGCACAAGGTTGCCTCCGGCGGGAAGGTTGAATTGCTGTTGCTTGAAGAAACCACGCCAGGCGACTGGAAGGTGCTGATGAAGGCCTCGCGCCGCCCAAAGGAAGGCGATGAGCTCATCCTCTGTTCCGGCAAAGCCAAAGCAACGATGCTCTATGACGGCGAGCAGGGCGAAGCTGTCCTTAGAATAGAATCCGACCGCCCGCTGATGGAAATTCTCGAGGAGGAGGGACTGCCCCCCCTGCCCCCCTATATAGTCCGCAAGGAGCAGTCCCAAGAGCAGATAGAAAGGGATAAGCAGCGCTACCAGACGGTCTACGCCTCCGAACCCGGTGCGGCTGCCGCCCCGACCGCCGGACTTCACTTTACGCCGACACTGCTGAAAAACCTCGAAGAGCAAGGCATCGGCAAAGCCGAACTGACCCTTCATGTCGGGCTCGGCACCTTCCGCCCGGTCTCGGCGGAACTCATTACCGACCACGAAATGCACCACGAGCGCTACGCCATCTCTGAGGAGGCCGCCAACACCATCCATTCCGCCAAGTCGACCGGGGGCCGCATCGTTGCCGTGGGCTCCACCAGCGTCCGGACCTTGGAATCAGTATCGCCTATTCAGGCGGCCGAAGGCGCAACCGACATTTTTATCTACCCACCCCATGAATTCAAAAACGTCGACGCCATCCTCACCAACTTCCACCTTCCAAAGTCGACGTTGCTCATGATGATGTCCGCCTTCGCTGGCCGCGAATTGATGCTGACAGCCTACGAAACCGCCGTGCAGGAAAAGTATCGCTTCTTCAGTTATGGTGATTGCATGCTGATTCTGTAAATGAAGTTTGTAGTTCCGCCTTTAGGCGGCTAGCCCACAGAAACCGCCTAAAGGCGGAACTACACACCTTTATAACTTGAAACGCATCGCCCGCTCTCGTAGTTTCGCGCCTGTTTTTGCTGAATTAGTAACAAGGAGATATTTAATGGCTAAAAAGACAATGAAATTTAAGACCGAGCTGGAGCAACTGCTTCACCTCATCACCCACTCGCTCTATTCCCACCGCGAAGTGTTCCTGCGCGAGCTGATTTCCAACGCCTGCGATGCCATCGACAAGGTGCGCTTCGAAGGGCTGAACCATCCCGACATCCTCGACGGCGAATCCGACTGGAAGATTTCGCTGCGCACCGACAAGGAGGCCAAGACGCTGACCATTTCCGATAACGGCATCGGTATGTCGCGCGATCAGGTGATTGAAAACCTCGGCACTATCGCCCACTCCGGCACCAAGGCGTTCCTGGCGAAGGCCAAGGAAGCCGATCTTGCAAATAATCCGGAGCTGATCGGCCAGTTCGGTGTCGGTTTCTACGCCTCCTTCATGGTGGCCGACGACGTAACGGTTGTCACCAAAGCGCATGGCGAAGAGGCCGTTAAATGGGAGTCCAAGGGAACCGGAAACTTCACGCTGTCCGACGCCGACAAGGAAACCCGCGGCACGGAGATCACCCTGCACCTGAAAGAGGAGGCTGCGGAATATCTCGACGAGTGGACGATCCGATCAACGGTTAAAAAGTTTTCCGACTTCCTCGAACACCCCGTCGTGCTCTTCACGATGAAAAAGGATGAAGAGACCGAAGTTGAAGAAGAGAAAGAAGAGCAGATCAATACCCAGAAGGCGATCTGGCTCCGTCCGAAAAATGAAATTACGGATGAGGAATACGGCGAATTCTATAAGCATATTTCGCACGATATGAACAGCCCGGCCGAAACCATCCACTACAATGCCGAAGGCGCTATCGAGTTCAAGGCCCTGCTCTTCATCCCGGAACACAAGCCGTTCGACATGATGATGAACAATGACCCGAAAGCCCACCTGAACCTCTACGTCCAGCGTGTATTCATCAGCAACGAATTCGATAACCTGCTGCCGGGCTACCTTCGTTTCGTTAAGGGCGTCGTGGATTCCTCCGATCTGCCGCTGAACGTTTCGCGCGAAATCCTGCAGGAAAACCCGATGCTGGATAAGATCCGCAAGAACCTTGTCGGCCGCGTCCTCAAGACGCTGGCGCAAATGAAGAAAAAGGATTACGCCGAATTCCTTGTCTTCCACGACAACTTCAGCTCGATTCTCAAGGAAGGACTACAGAACGACTGGGAAAACAAGGAAAAGATTGCCGACCTGCTGCTGTTCGAAACCACCGCCAAGGATGCTGGAGAAAAGACCTGTTTCGCCGATTATCTCGAAAACATGGCCGATGACCAAGAGGAGATCCTCTATCTCGCCGGCGAGAACCGTGGCTCTATCGAAAACTCCCCCTACCTCGAATCCTTCAAGGCCGACGGTAAGGAAGTCCTGCTGATGATTGATCCGATCGACGACTTTGTGATTCCGCAGCTGATGGAATACAAGGGCAAGAAGCTCAAAGCCGTCAACAAAGGTGAGATTGAAGAGGACAAGGAAAAGCTCAAGGACGAAGAGAAGCAGTTCGAGGGCTTCATCGGTTTCGCCAAGGATCTGCTCGACGGTGTCAAGGAGGTCAAGCTGACCACCCGCCTGAAGGATTCAGCTGCCGTACTCGTGGGTGATGAATATTCCATGAGCCCGCACATTGAGGAAATGATGCGCCGCATGGGACAGGAAGTGCCGAAGCGCGAAAGCGTGCTCGAACTCAATCCCGAACACACGGTCGTTAAAAAGGTGCAGGCGCTCTATGATGCCGACAGCAATGATCCAAAGGTTGGAACGCTGACTAAGCTTCTTCACGATCAGGCCGTCATCGCTTCAGGCGCCAAGCTCGACGACCCTGCCGGCTTCGCCTCCCGCCTTAACGAAGTACTCTCTGAGTAGGAAAGCCTCTGCTTCATCCAGACATTGAAAGCCCAACCTCTTCCAATATCCGTGTTTATCGGTGTTCATCAGTGGTTCATTTCCCTTTTTAGGTTAAGCAGCGGTTCCAACTTTTCCGGTTCCAGGCGAGACGCCTACCTGCACGTTTTTCGCGTATGCGATGCTCCATAGGTGGGTTTTTTAGCCGCAAAGCGCGGCAAAACCGACCGAAGGGAGCCGGCCCCCGCGTCGCGAGGCAGCGAAGCGGCAATACCCCGCGGGTGGCCGAGATGATCCGCTTTTCGCTCAAACCCATCTACGGCCACTCCCCGCTAAAGCGGGGCTGTTTCCGCTACGCCCCGGCTGCCGCGGGAAGCTTCACTTACGTTTCCATTCATAGGTTTTGCCCTGCTCCGTCTTGGCCTGGAGCACCTCTCGACCGGATGCCGTCTGGATCACCAAGGGATTACCAAGCAGGGATTTGAACGTGGCCTTTTCCAGCCTGCCGCTTTTCCATGACATGGAAACCTCGAACCCGCCACGGGCGCAGAGTCCGGAAACCGAACCATCCGGCCAACCGGGCGGAAGTGCGGAAAGGAGATCGATAACAGGATTCCCCTTTCCATCGCGTCGATGTGATTGAAGCAATGCCTCTGTAATGCCGGCGGTCAGGCCGAAGTTGCCATCGATCTGGAATGGTGGATGTGCATCGAACAGGTTGTTATAAAATCCGGCCTGATTCGTCAGGCTTGAGTTCTGGAAAAATCCAGCGAGGATACGTTCCATATGTTCGCCATCACGCAGGCGGGCCCAGAAGTTCACTTTCCAGCCGCGTGACCAACCGGTTCCCCCGTCGCCGCGCAGTTCAAGCGTCTTCTTACAGGCTTCAAAAAGTTCCGGAGTATCCGGCGTAATCTCCACGCCGGGATGCAGGCCCCACAGGTGCGAAACGTGGCGGTGGTTTGTTTTGGGATCCTCCTTGTATAACCATTCCTTGAGCTGCCCCTCCGACCCGGTTTCATTCGGCGCAATCTTTTCGGCCGTCCCGCGCAGCTGCGCGGCAAACTCCGCATCGCATTCCAGAATATCGGCGGCTTCCGCCGTGGTTCGCAGCAGGTGGCGGACAATCTGGTGATCCATCGTCGGCGCCATCACCAATCCCCCGCGCTCTGGTGAGTTGCTCGGTCCGCTTACCAGCCAGCCTTTTCCGAACACGGGATCCTCAACCAGATAGTCGAGGAAAAACTCCGCCGCTCCCTTCAATCGAGGATAAGCACGGTTGCGGAGAAATATTTTGTCGCCGGTAAAGAGATAGCGCTCCCAAAGGTGGGTGCAAAGCCATGCCCCGCCCGTCGGCCAGATTCCGTGGTTCGAAGCATTGATAGGCGCAGCACCGCGCCAGCCGTCCGTGTTGTGATGAGTTACCCATCCGTTGGCACCATAGAAATCACGGGCGACTTCCTTGCCGGTAATAGACAAATCGTCAATAAGATCAAACAGCGGTTCATGGCATTCGGACAGGTTGGTCTGCTCTGCCGGCCAATAGTTCATTTCAGTATTAATATTGATGGTGTATTTTGAGTCCCAGGCTGGCGACTTGCTGTCGTTCCAAAGGCCCTGGAGGTTGGCGGCCTGCCCGCCGGGACGCGAGGAAGCGATCAGCAGATAGCGGCCATACTGATAAAGAAGTCTCACAAAGTCAGGGTCAGGGTTGGCCTGATAACCATTCAACCTTTCATTTGTAGGTAACGCCCCGGAGTGTCCTCCGCCCAGATCAAGTTTCACCCTTCTGAACAATGCACGGTGGTCGGTCTGGTGGTCGGCCAAAATCTTTTCGTAGGATTTCCCTTCAATCCGCTGCAGTACAGCATCGCACAAGACCGCCGGGTCAGCTTCCAAAGACTGGTAATTCTTATAGCTCGTTGCTGTTGCCAAATAAAGGACAGCGGCATTCGCGGCCATTACTTCAATCCTCCCGTCCCTCACGACCGCACTTCCTCCATCGGTATCAACCCGCACCCGGGCCTCAAAACGAACCTGACCTTCAAGTGCTGCATTATCCCTCTTGGAAAGAAAATCATCCACCATGCCGGTCAGCCGCAGGGTGCGGTCATCGAGTTTCTCAATCTTTGGATCTTTTTTATGCGGAGTGGAAAGTCTGGCTGTAAAGCTCACCTTGCCGGGCTGATCGGATTCGATGCGGACCGCAATGATTCCGTCTGGATGGCTGGCGATCACTGATCGCCTGAATACCGTTCCGTCCACCGAAAAAACGGTGAAAGCCTCGGCCCCATCAAGATCGAGTGTGCGCCGATACTGCGTTGCGGTTCCGAGGTTTGGAAATTCCAGATGCAGATCTCCGAAAGGCTGATATGGAACCTGACGCAGCGGATCCGACATAAACTGCTGCATCCCCAGTTTCTCCGCCTCCTTCTGCTTCCCATCGAACAACAGCTGCCGAAGCTGCCGAAGATATTCCGATGCACCCTTGTTCGAATAAGACTGCGGGCCACCCGCCCACAACGTGTCATGATTGAATTGAATGCGTTCGGTCTCAATCCCGCCAAAAATCATGGCGCCTAAAGAACCATTTCCAACGGGCAGTGCATCCGTCCAGGCTTTTGCAGGCGTCTCGTAAGTCAACTGCAGAAGGTTCAGGTCAACTTCAGCACATGCTGCGCCGCAGCACATAACCGCCATCAAAGTTATTTCTCTGAACATTACTGATTCTCCCTGGATTATTCCGCCGTCGAAAGAGGGCGCAGACTGTTCTCTTTTTTACCGGGAAAGTCTCCCGGCAGGGTTGAGTCCACGGTGTTCCCGGCAAGCCATTGGACGGCACGTGGCATCAGCACCTGGAAACCGGCGCAGCGGATGCCCTCCGGGTTCGGCTGGTCGTGCCACACATGGCCAAGGGTGGAGTTGTAGACGCGCCCTTTGCCATAGGCGACCGTCCACTCGATCGGAAAGTTGAGTCCAGTCTTTGCATCCTTTGCATAGGAAAGTACAGACAGGTTTAGTGCAGGGCCGCGCGCATAGCGATAGATTTCGATATCGGCAGCCGTCCACTGCCGGGGAAAGCCGACATGGATAGGATGGTCACCCGACCGTGTCAGCAATGCATCCACGCGTTTCCCATGGCCCGTATTCTCCCCTTCACCGGCCGGGATACGAACTATTTCGCCTTCGTCATCGACGGTGATTGCCCATCCGAAATTCTTATCGCGCCATCCCAGGCCGATCATTTGGTTGTAAGCGTCCCAATGAGGAAACGCATTGTTTGCCGAATGAAACACAAACAAGCCGCCACCCTTCTCCACATAGCGTTCCAATGCCTGTTCTGCCTTGCGCGGCCAACGTGTTCCGCTTTTGATATCGTTGCAGGTTTGAATCACTACATCGTAGTCAGCAAAGTGCGGGTTCCATGCCTCGATTACGTCCACACGGCCATCGGCAGGGAAGGTTGACACTGCAACATCAAACTCAGCGGACTCTTCCAATATGGCCTGGATGCAACGTGTCGTATGCTTCCAGTCATGGTTACTGAATCCATCCACGATAAGTACACGGACGTTACTTCCGCCGTGTGCCGAAACCATGCCGATGAAACCCATCCATGTGAATACCCGCATCAAGCTTCCGATCTTTTGCATAACACTCCTTTAGGACATTTCGGGCAGTTCAAAGAATGCAGCGGCGGCCGATTGAATAGCCGCATGATTCTCAGGAATAAATTGATGTGCATGGATACCTGCCTCACGCGCGGCATCGATGTTTTCAGGTCGATCATCGACGAAGAAGCACTGCTCCCCTTTAGCGCCGAGCTCCTCGAGGGCATAGCGATAGATTAACGGATCCGGCTTCCGGGTACCGATCTGATACGACAGGAATAGCTCCACCGCTCCATCGAAAAAACCGCCCCAGTTGCTCTCGATGGCGTCGATATGGTGCTGGGCGATATTACTGAGCGTGTAGACGGGTACATCGGCCTTTATTGCATCCAGAAACAATCCTCGTCCCGTTTCGTTAATGCTGAACATCCGGGTCCAGGTCGCGGTGAGATCCGCCACTGTCCAGGACAATCCTTTGGACTCGTTCAGGTACTCAACAAACCCAGCATCACTGATCTGTCCCTTTTCGACCTCGCTAATCTTAATCAGGTCGTGCTCCGACAGAGGCGCAACCGGCCGCCCTGTTTCTTTTGCGACTTCATTCAGGAAATCTTCGGTTTTAAAATCCACCAGCACATGCCCGATATCAAACAGGAAATATTTCATGCCGCCACGTTTCCAGAGTCTGAAGCATTCCGCAATATCATAATGTGTAGATTAGCTTAAGCAGAACGGAACTGGCGTGGAGTGCAGTCAAACTGCTTCCGGAAAGCGGTGGCGAAGTACTGGCTGGTGGAAAACCCGCAGTTAAGGGCTATGTCGACAATGCTTTTCCCGGCTTCACTTTTCAGCATGTCGGCGGCGGCTTCCAGACGAAGGCGGTTGAGATAGTGCTGCGGGGTTGAGTTGGTGATTTGCCGGCAATAGTGCACAAAGCGCGTTACGCCCAGCCCGCAGCACTCCGCCATGGATTCGAGAGTCCATGGCTCCTGAATACTCGCCTCGAGTGAATCGAGAAACAAATCCACGCTTCGTCGTGCGTCCGTAAGCGACCGGGTTCTTGTAGCCTTCTGTTGACGGAACAGATCCAGCAAATGGAGCAACAGTTCGTTGGCGTAGACCGCGAGTCTGGACGGACTCTTGTATTCGCGAATGGTTTTCCCGATCTGTCGGAAGCAGTTTTCAATCTCCCCTGTCGCTTCCCAAACCGGCTGTTCGTTTTCACGAAGGAAGGCCGTCAGCTCGGCAAGATCATCCGGCATGATGATCAGCCAGTCCGGCCATTTCCATTCCTGATGAGGCTGGCGAACCCCGACATCGATAATGATCCAATGCAGACGCCCGATTCCAATGTTTGGACGCCCGAGCCGGTGCGGTTGCCATGGACGCGTGATGGCCAGTGCGCCGGGTGTCAAATTGACCTCTTTCCCATCCACTGAAAACGGCATGGATCCGGTTTCCAGAAATGAGAGTTCAATGCCTTCATTGCGGTGCCAGGGCAGACCCCATTGCTGCTGATGTGTCGCATCCCAGTATCCGAGCGACTGGAGGCCGGGCAGTACCTGATCCGGAATGCGTTCGCCGGGATAGGTGGCACGTCCGAGCGCGGCCAACTCCAGTTCGCCATTATTCACCGCCTCGATCAGTGGATTGCAGGTATCGGGGTGGTAGGTCTTTCCCTGCTCTTTATAGATGGGCGCGTGTTGTTGAGCCATGACGGGATCATACCCGAAAAAATGACGAACAGAAGCTGAATATTCAAAATCCTTCACTGGCCTAAACGAAACGACGGGACTGTCTTTTACTGATAGTCTGATGGTTTGTTACAATTATTGAAAAGGGAGACTGATATGAAGATTGGATGTTTTGCATTGGTGCAGCCGTTTTTGCCGGTTGCAGAGCAACTGAAGTTAATCAAGGAAATGGGCGTCGATTATGCCGATGTCACCGATAACCACGATGGCGGCAGTTTGGGCGCGGAATATGGATTCGCAGAAACGGTCAGCCTCGACAGCCACCCGTCAAAGATCAAACAGATGGCAGCCGATGCGGGCATCGAGCTGACGGCATTCTGTGCGCATGCCAACCTGATCGATCCGCCGTCGCCGGATGTTTATTCGACGAACCAGATCATCAAGGCGATCCGCCTCGCCGCCGACTGCGGCATCGACCACGTCATCACTACCGACGGCGACCCGAAAACAGAGTTCGGCAAAAACCTGAGCGTGGAAGAGCAGATCTTTGCGATTACCGAGCGTCTCTATGAACCGATCCGCTGGGCGGAAGAACGGGGTGTTAAGCTGTTGATTGAAACGCATGGCATGATTACCGACAACGTCGACCATATGGAAAACCTGCTCAATAAACTGGGCCATGAGGAGACGGTCGGCATCTGCCTGGATACCGGCAACAGCTGGCTGGGCGGCGCAGAGCCGATGGACTATATTAAGCGCTTTGGGTCGCGAATTAAACATGTGCATTGGAAAGATATGCCCGAAGAATGGCAGGAAAAACGAGGCAAAGAATTCGGCTGCGGCATGGCGATTATTCCGCTGGGCGACGGTGTCATAGATATTGAAGCCATTGTAAAAGAATTAAAGTCGGTTGGATTTGACGGATCGACTACACTGGAGATTGCCGGCGAAGATAATGTTAAAACATCCATTGAACGCCTGCGCGGCTGGATTGGTTAAGGAGATATGAAAATAAAAACATCACGACAGAACTTCTTAAAAACATCAGCTGTTCTTGGAGCTGCCGCAGGATTTCCATCCATCATCCCCTCTACTGTTTTGGGACAGAACGGGAAAGTTGCGCCGAGCAACAAGGTCAACATCGGCGCACTGGCCTGCGGCAACCGCTCGGGCGCATGCATGGAATATCAGAACTATGCAAAATCACAAATCGTTGCGGTATGTGACCCGGTTTTGGAACGGCGGTTGGAAAAAGCACAACAATGGGGCGTTAAGGATCACTACAGTGATTTCCGTGATCTGCTTGCACGCGATGACATTGATGCGGTGCATATTTCCACCGGCGACCACTGGCACGTTCCGCTTTCTATGGCGGCGGCAAAGGCCGGCAAGGATGTCTATTGTGAAAAGCCGCTGGGAATCAGCATCGAGCAGGATCTGGCCTCGAGGGCGATCGTTGAAAAGTACAACCGCGTCTTTCAGTACGGTACGCAGCAACGTTCTCAGCAGCATCTTCGCATGGGCATTGATCTGGTCCTGAACGGCCATATCGGCGATGTAAAAGAAGTCTATGTCTGGGCGCCGGGCGGCACATGTGGTGGATCGGCTACGCCGGTGCTTCCCGTGCCGGAAGGATTCGACTATGACCTGTGGCTGGGGCCGGCACCCGAGGCACCGTTCTGTCATGACCGTTGCAAACCGTGCCAAGGGGTATGGTTTATCTATGACTATGCCATCGGCTTTATTGCGGGCTGGGGTGCGCACCCCGTCGATCAGCTGCAGTGGTGGGCCGACAAGGAAGGACTGGGGATTCCCGTCGAATATAAAACAACCGGAAAATACCGCCCGCAGGATCTCTACAACACCGTAATCAACTGGGATATGGAGGCCACCTACGCTAACGGCATTAAGGTGTGGTTTATGGATACCCATACCGCAATGAACTCCGGTCGTGTCCCGGGTCTCGAGAAA
>JAUVCG010000005.1 GCA_030595785.1 Kiritimatiellales bacterium
AAATTTATCGCGATCCTGTTCGGATGGGCGGATCACATCGTTCAACTTGTCCGCATACTGGGGATATAAAGGGCAGGGGTAGCGCTGGTAGGGCATGTCATCCATGCCTAACTTGTACTTCGCTAAATATTCATAGCTCCGGCCGATCGAACGGCCTTCCATTTCGAACAGGTCGATGCCCTGGTTCCACGCCACCTGTGCGCACAGGGCCATAAAATACATGCCCATTTGTGCGTGCGTTTGGTCGCGACCGGTTTCCGCATTCTGACCGCTTGGCAGGAGGTAGTTGTAAATACTGCCATTGGTGATATTGAAGGATTTTAAGCGGTTGATATTCCAGTCGAACAGCGCGCGGTCATCGAGGAAAACGGCGATAGCCATGCTGGACCATGTTGCGCCCAGATCCCAGTTCCCGTTGTAAAAGTTAGGGCGGGTTCCGTCAATCATAGGCAAATAGATCCGGCGCAGTGCGGCTTTGAATTTGTCCTGATCCGCTTTGCTCCAGGAACTGTTGCTGTGGCTGAGCAAATCCGCAGCGTAGGCGAGGTAGCCGAATTTAATGCCTCCGAATAAGCGTTCATGGCGGAAGCTGTCGTTCAGATCCAGTTCAAAGGAGTCGACCTCCGCCCATGTGTTCAGCATTTCAATAGCGCGAGCTTCCGCTACTTTATCATTTTCCATGATCCAGCGTAGTGCATCCAGGATAATGGTGGTGTGATACCGTCCGGGATTGGCCCACTCATAGCCCTCCCAGTTTTTTCCGGGATCCCATGTGCCCTCTTTCGGGTTGCTGTATTCCGAATCGATCATGTGCTGCCACAAAGCAAGATTTACTGGCGTACCGCTTCGCAGTTCTGTGGATAGCGCATGGAGTTCGTGGCTGTTGCTTAAGATGCCCGGATGAGCAAATCCCGAAGCGGGGTCGATCGTTGGCTTCAGGTTGAATTCAACAAACTGCGAGGCTTTTACCGATACCGGTTGCTCCATCAGAGTACTATAGGCGCGTTGCTGAGGAGTCGTGTTAACTCCTTCTTCCAATGATTGGGCACCAGCGGGGGGTTGGGCTCCCAGCGTTAACCATGGAGTAAGTAAGGCTATCGCCAGCATAGAGAACTTATTCATCATATTTCTTTCGTTAATCCGTTAGTACCTAACCGCGAAATCAGGCAGATTAACCAAAACGCTGTTAAAATGTAAATGCCTGCTGATTTTAAACCACTTAATCTACGTTGATTTTCTCTTAAAATAAAATATATTATCCTGATTTGTTGTCGGTAGAGGAATCGGGGTTCGCAGGAGGGTCGATTACCTGTTTTCCATCTATCGTTTTTAACTATGTTTAACCTGAGGTTTGAGATGAAAAATAACACACTGAAAAACAAGCGTATGACTCTGCTAACCTGCGTTCTCGCACTGGCAGCAACCGGCCGTGCGACCGCGATGGCATCTTCAAAGCCTGCAGCTCCGCCGAATGTTCTTTTCATCCCCATCGATGACCTGAAGCCGATGTTGGGATGCTATGGCGACAACACGATAAAAACGCCCAACATTGATCGCCTAGCCGAACGCGGCATGGTGTTCCTAAACAACCATTGTCAGCAGGCGGTTTGTGGGCCGTCGCGCGCCAGCCTGATGACCGGTCTTTATCCGGACACCACCCGCATCTACGACCTGGCCACCAAAATGCGCGACATGAACCCGGATATCCTGACCCTGCCGCAATATTTCAAGCAGATGGGCTACGAAACCACCGGCCTCGGAAAAACCTATGACACGCGTTGTGTCGATAAGCAGATCGACGGCCCTTCCTGGTCGATCCCTTATTCCAAGGGCGGCCAAAACATGATCTATGCGAAGGGCTATGGAGAGCCGGTCTATGGCTTCCAGAATCCGGAAACCAAAAAGCGCAACCTTGCCGCATCCAAACTCTATCAGCAGGAAAAGAAGAAAAAGGATGGCCGTAGCGAAAAGGAAATCATCAAGAGCACCCCCGGCGCACGTCCTGCGTTTGAATGCTATGATGTGCCGGACGATGCATACTACGATGGTGCCCGGACCGCTGGCGCCATAAAGTTGCTCGAAAAACTGGCAGCCAGCGACAAGCCGTTCTTTCTGTCCGTCGGCTACCAGAAACCACACCTGCCATTTGTCGCGCCTAAAAAATATTGGGATCTGTATGATCGCGAAAAGATCGAGTTGGCAGAATATATTGAGATGCCCAAGGGTGCTCCCTCGATCGGCTACCAGCCGGGCTGGGAGCTGCGCGGCATGTATTCCGACGTTCCGGTCGACGAGGTGCTGCCCGAGGACTACCAGCGCACCCTCATCCACGGCTATAAAGCCTGCGTCAGCTATATTGATGCGCAGGTCGGTCGCCTGCTTGACCAACTTGATGAGCTAGGGATTGCCGACAACACCATCATTTGCCTGTGGGGCGACCACGGCTGGCATCTGGGTGATCACAACATGTGGTGCAAGCATACCAACTTTGAGCAGGGCACCCGGTCGCCGCTGATCATGGCCGCTCCGTGGACCAAGAGCAAAGGCAGGAAAACCAAGGCCCCGAGTGAATTCGTGGACATTTTTCCTACGCTATGTGATCTGTCCGGCCTGGAAATTCCTTCCCACCTGCCGGGCAAAAGCCTCGTCCCGCTGATGGATGGTAAAGCGGAGAAGGTGAAGGATTTTGCATTCAGCCAGTATCCCCGCACACCGTCAGGAAAAGTCTATATGGGCTATGCGCTGCGCGACGAACGCTATCGCTACATCGCCTGGTACAAAGTCAAAGACGAAAAGGTGTACAAGGATAAGAAGCCCGGTTTTGGTATGGAATCAGAACCCGCCTTTACCGAGCTGTATGACTACCAGACCGACCCGCTTGAAACCCGCAGCCTGGCCGGAAATCCTGAGCAGTCCGAGCGCATCGCCGCCTACGAAAGGCAACTGCAGAAAAAGATCGCCGAAATCGCCGCTTGCGCGGTGAACGAACACAGGGAGATATAATGAGATTAAAGTTTATAATTGCCGGAAGTCTGCTCGCGGGAGGCTACCTGCTTTCCCAAACCGCCGGAGCCGCCCAATTTGTTGCGAGTTCAGGCGAGAAACTTTGGATTTCCGATGCCTCGCTCGCCGCGAAATCCTGCAAAGGAGTCATTGTTGCCAACACCTATGGCACGGGCGAAAGGGTCTATAATTCAACGGACTACCGTGCGCTGGCGGCCAAATGGGATTTCGCGCTGTGCCAGCTCAATACGACCAGCGGGCTTACCACAATTCATACCAGCGGAAACCTCCTGTTCAGCGAGGCGTCCACCCAATGGAGCTGGACTCAGCTCGCCGACTTCTCAACGGATGTCCTGAATGATGGACCGAGTCCCTATCCCTTCATCTTTACCGGAGTGTCTCTCGCGGGACAAAATGCCTGCTCATCCCTCATAATTGACGGAAGCGCTCGGAAGCCCTACTGCATTGCCGCCGTCAATTATCGCGGCAGGTTTTACTACGTTGGCGATGCTCCAGTGGACCCCATCGAAGTGCCCGCCCGCCCCGGCCTGCCGGTGCTCAGCGTGATGTCGTACAACGACGACAAGGACGTAGATCGAACCGGAACGTGCGAAACCAACCTGCGAGATGGGGCGCGGGATTATTGGCACGCACCCTGGACGGGAGTCATACAGCAAACCGCGAACCACAATGATATCGGAGACAGCTTTTTCGCGACGGAGTGGCTGGATGCTGTGATTGCCCAGCGCCTTCCCGCCGGCGCGTTCGATGTCGTCACCAATCCGCTGAACGCTCCGGAGTCGGGAGCCGGCGCGCGTGGTGGCGACTATGCCTTGGGTCGATCCGGGGCGGTGGGATCGCAGACCTACGCCTTTGACAACCCCGCGATCCTAACTACCTATGTTGCGAACAGCACCGATATCTGGCTACCGAATCAAACCATCGCCGATCTCTGGCTAGCCTCGTGCAGCAACTTCACGATTTCGGCGTCCGTGTCAGGGCAGGGCACAACAACCCCGCCCGTCCAGCAGGTTTGGGGCACCGAGGATGCGGCGGCCATCACGGCCTCTCCATCGGCGGGTCATGTATTTGTCAAGTGGATGTGGACCAACTCGGTCGACGGTGCTCAGGAATCGACCAGTGCAACCCTCTCGCTGGAGAATGTGGTGGAAGACACCGCGGCAACGGCGGTGTTCGCCGAGGGAGAAGGTTCGAATATCGAAGAGCTCAGCATCATCGGTGGATCGGATTCCATCAACTACACCGGAAGCACCGACGTGCAACTCGAAAACCTTTCCGGCGGCGACATGCTCTGGGACGTGGGAGAAACCTTCTCGATGGAATTCGATATCATCGTCACCAACCCCGTCTATATATCAAACAGCGCTGGACTCAGCTTTGGCATTGGTGATAACGCCGACGGCTTGGGATTCGGCATCCGGTACTCAACGGCCAGCGCATCGTATTGGAACGTCAGCGTGGACGCATCCGCCGCGAGCGGGGGTACGTTGGGCATTGCGGTGAACAGTTCTAGCGACCGAACCCAGGTCAGTGCCATCGAAGGAACGGCTTACGACTTACGTTCAACCGGCGAGCAAGCCCATTTTTCCCTAACCTCGGAACGAACAACCGCCACGGATTATGACATTACCGTGATTTGGGCCGATAGCGGCTCCTCGCCCACGGTTTCCGATTCAATCAGCCGGATTCGAACCACGGGAGTGGGCGATACGATCGACAGTTTTACCGAACTCCTGCTCCGGGTGAACACCTCGGGAAATTTTCTCATTGAAAACCTGGTGATGAAAGTCAGCAGACCGGTCGAAGATCCTTACGCGGACTGGACCGCGCTCTATCCCTCCCTCTCGTCGACCAACCTGGACTATGACGCGGAACCCGATGGCATGGATAACTTTCTCGAATACGCGCTCGGCGGAAACCCAACCAACCACGACGCCGTAAGCATGCTCCCCACGGAATCGATTACCGCAGAAAATGGGACCAACTGGCTGAACTATATCTACCGCCGACGGCGCGACACCGATCTGAATTATGTGATTCTAGAAAACACGGGACTGACGGACTCGTGGGCGACCAATAACACGGAGCTCGGCAGCGGCATCATCGATACCGAATTCGAAATCGTGACCAACCGGATGCCCATCACCAGTCCGACGGGATTTTTACACCTGAAAGTCTATCAATAACGCGCGGGAAATCCGCCTTGGACCAAGGCTAACCCTTCGAAGGATTCTATGAAGAATAGACATACACATTCCATTCTCATCGCAACAACTTTTCTTGCATCGCTCATCGCATCGAACGCGGACGTTCAAACCCTCCGCATCAGCGGTGGGGGTGATGCCGTCAGCTATATGGGCAGCAGCACCTTTGTTCTAGCCTACTCCGCCGGCCCAAATGGATCGATCAGCGGCAATGCCTTCCAGCAGGTTAGCGACGGCACCGACGGCGCAGTGGTCACGGCCGTTCCGGCCAACGGCTGCCAGTTTATAAACTGGAGCGACGGCCACACCTCCGCCACGCGTTTTCACGCCAACGTCCTGTCGAACATGGCTGTGCGGGCCCTCTTCGCCTCCACCACCCCGCCTGTCGCACCACCGCCTATATCGTTTCGTTTCAGCACCCCTCAAAACTTCGCCATTCTAGATAATCTGCATGCGCCGCGCGCGGTCGGGGACATCCATATTCTGGACACCACGGACAGCCTGACCAACGCGTGGGACTCGCGCTTCGCCATCGACGGCCGCGACAGTGTCACGCCCTATTGGATCGGCGCCGGCCCGCAATCTTTTTACCGCATCAGGAAGCTGAGTCAGGCGAATCAACTCGCGACGAACGGCCCACCAACCGTGGAAGAGCGGCAGATCATCATTCTCGACGGCAACACCGTCCGGATCATCGATTACATGAATCCAACCGAATCCCTATGGGAATGGACTGCACCCGCCGGAAGCATAACCGATTACGCCCTATTCGCCGCCGACACGCAGGGCGCGCACGACGCGGAGCTCCTGCCGGGAGGTCAGGTGGCTTCCTTCCCCGACAACAGCGCAATTAAGATTTATCGCATCAGCGACTACACCGGAACCGTGCTCACCACACCGTTCCAGCAGATTAGCCAAACCAGCGGTCACGGCCTCTATTGGGACGAAGATCGGCAGATTCTCTGGGCGGGCGCGGGGAACGAGATCATGAAACTCTCACAGAATCCCGCTGGGCCCACCCCCATCTGGTTCCATAAAAGTCTCGGATCTTTTCCTTTTCGAGGATAACACCCCGCCTGTCCCGCATAACATAAGAAAGCTTTTGAGGCCTCGCCGATCCCGAATCGCGCAACGGCGTGGTCTGCGGAAGGCTGACCCCGCGGCGCGGCCTCGGGCTCATGCTTCCAACCTTTGGAAACGGGATCCACCAACTGGAACCCCAGCTCGACGACGGGAGTCCATTCCTGCCCGAAACCAAGTCCGAGTTTGTTGGTGAGGATCAGCGGGATATTAGGCTGGTTTGGGGTTTTTCATCGCGCGGCCAGACCTTGCGGTGCCGGGAGGCGGGGACTTCAAAGGGGCCTGGGGCTGGGTTTCCTGTGTTTCGTTTGTTTCCGAAATAATCGGTGTCGAGGTGGTAAGGCGTTCCATCGGTTTGCACAAAAGGCTGATCGGATACGATCGTGCGCCCCAGCAAGTCACTCGTCACCAGCACGCGTTGTTCGCGGTTCAGCGTTGGTTTATCGAGTTCTACCTCGAGATGGAACCCCCCGTCTTGCAAGATCAACTTGGGACTGGTCTTGAGAAAGGCATTGCCAGCCAGGACTACGGAATTGGAAAATGCTTCATATCCATCCAGATTGATGCCGTTCATAAAGACATTGTTGATGAAGCGATGGTCGCCGCCGGCGATGGGGCTTAATTTTACAATTTCGGTCGAGTGCGCCTTGTGGAACGGGGTCTTCCGTTTTTCAGAACGACTCCCCGACGTTGAACCGGCTACGAGGTTGTGCACGAAAGCGCCTCCCTGCGACCAGTTGCGCAGGAAGCTCGAAGACAGGAAAATATTATTATCAACGAGAAACGGACCGTGATTGACCTCTAAAAAGAGGTCGATGGAATTATCGTGCATCAGGTTGCCAGTCACGCGCGTGCCCTGCGCCATCCAGTCGAGCCAGATGCCTCCGCCCGGGCCGAGGCACCGGTAGATATGATTTTGACTGATCACGCAGTCGATGGACCCATGAAATTTGATACCCGCGATTTCCCAACCCGCGAAATTCTTGTTAACATAAATATCGTGGATCTCGTTGTTGTGAATGGTGCTGAAAACCGCGCCGAGGCTTCCAACAATACCGGCCTGATCGCAATGAGAGATATCGTTATTTCGCACCACATGGGAACCGATGGTCGCTTTGTTCCAACCATTGGAAATTGCGCGTTTAATGGTTCCGTTATATCCATCTGCCGATCCGGCTTTGTTATCCCGCTCGTCGCCATACTTGCCGAGAGTGATGCCCACGCAGGCCGAATCGCTAATTTCATTGTCCTCAATGATCCAACCTTTGCTCCAGTGAGTGCCAATCAAACCAATCTGCTCCGCCGTGGGTGGTGCCCACGGCGTGGCCGCGTGACGCATTTTGAAGCCGCGCACCGTAATATAGTTCATCCCCGGATTTTCCGGATAGAAGACCGATTGCCGGGCATTGACCTCGGTTAATTCCTGATTCGGATCAATCCCGATGAACTGTGCCCAAATGGAAGTGTTATTTCCGTCCACTTCAGCGAACCACATCGGCGCAGCGCTGACCGCTACCGATTTCCCCTTAAACACTAAACAGACCGTATTTTGACCCGAGGTCGGGACGATGATTGTTTTGATGGTGCGCCATTTTTGCCAACCGCCGGTACTCGGAATAGCTACGGTGCCCAATAGATCGCCTTGCGGGGAATCGAGATGAATTTCAACAAGGCCGCCCCGCGTTGAAGATGCAATATTGAACTCCATATGTTCGGTGGTCGTTCCGAAATCAACCTTGGCGTAAACCGCCCAATCCCCATCGTTGATGAAACCGATGCACTCGCCTCCTTCGCTGGAAGAAGCCTTTTTAATGCCCTGCTGCTTGGTCAGTTCTGCGGCAAATATTTTATTTTCCTCGGCACCGATCAGACGCATCCACGCGACATTAAACAGAAAACCAGTGTCTGGTTGTTGTTTTGCCGAATGATTAAGATCTTCCTTTTCCGCAGCCTCGCCCAACCAGTTGCCGTTCAGATAAACCGCTCCCGTATGGTGATCGCGGCCTTTATTCTTAAACCAGTCACCCGAAATCAGATCGTCGAAGGGATTGAAATCCCCGAAAAATGAATTCGGCAGCACAGCCTTCCAAACATCATCCTTCACTCGCTCCCAACTAGTCACGATCTCCGAGCCCTTGATGACGACGGATTCGCCGGGTGCGGCCTGATAGACAATGCGTTGCGCATCGGATGTGCCCCCGTGCGGCGGGTTGACCCGTTCGCGATACGTTCCCTTATGCACGGTGATCACATCACCCGGTTGCGCAAGATCCGCCGCGTGTTGGATCGTCAGAAACGGCTTCGCGGCGGAACCCGCATGGGTGTCGTTGCCGTGTTTGGCCACATGATATTCCCCGGCCAGAGAAGAGCCCGCAGTCAATAGGAGTGTACTAATAATGCTTTTCATTTTCATCGATTAATTTCCTTTTGTGATCAGTTCGCAATTTGTTGGATGACTTTTAAACAAGTTCGGCATTCACTCCACCTCATTATCCTGAAGAAGCTTCACTTCCTGGAGGGTCATTGCATAAGCACCGCCCGGAGGATTGATCCGTTCCCGGTAGGTGCCTTCATGCACCGTAATCACATCGCCCGGTTGCGCGAGGTCCGCCGCGCGCTGAATTGTCAATAACGGAAAATCCTTCGAGCCGTCGTTGCTATCGTTTCCGGTGGTCGAAACGTGGTAACCCTTCGCCATTGCGGTGCTTGCGAGCGCACAGAGTAGTGTCCAGGAAGCTCGTATGAATAGTTGATTAAGTGGGCGGTTCTTTTTCATGGCGATTCCTGTTTCTGTTTTGGGAAGTGCTATTGCGATGGAATCGGTTGGGGTTGGTATTCAAACCAGTCGAACGCGGCGGAGCGAACGGAGTTGGTGTCGGGGCCGATGTAGTAGACCTTGCCATCGTCGTCGAAAAACAGCTGGGGATCGATTCCGGGCGCGGAGTTCTCGTGTGGTTCGGACCATGGGCCGGCGGGGTTTGTTGCGGTGACCACGAAATTGCCGGTGGTGGAGGTGGAGAGATAGTTTCCCTTTCCGCGAACCACGGTGCAGGAAATGTAGAAGGTTCCTTCGTGGTGGCGGATGGCGGGGGCGAAAAGCCCTTTGTTATCGACCAGCCCATCGAGGTCGAGGTGTTCCGGATCCGACATCGCATGGCCGATTAATCGCCAGTTGACTAAATCCTTGCTGTGGTAGATCGGCAGGCCGGGAAAATACTCAAAGGTGGAGGTAACCAGATAATAATCCTCCCCGACCCGGCAGATGCTGGGGTCGGGGTTGAATCCGGGCAGGATCGGGTTTCGATAGGTTGCGGATTCCCCCGCGAGGACTGCGCCCGCGAAGAGGGCGATTAGAAAGAATGAGAAGGGGCGGCTCATGTGGACTCCTTAGTTGTAGTAAGGCTCGATCAACTGAATGGTGCCGTCGGCGTTGTAGTTGAGTTCGGCCATTTTAATGTTCCGTAGGTGGGTTTCGCCGCCGGAGAGCTGGCAGTCGTGATAGAACAGATACCATTTGCCTTTGAATTCGGCGATGGAGTGGTGCGTGGTCCAGCCCAGAACCGGTGTCAGGATCGGCCCCTGATAAGTGAACGGGCCGTATGGCGAGTCCCCGGTAGCGTAGCAAATGTTGTGTGTTTCGCCCGTTGAGTAGGAGAAGTAATACGTTCCGTTATGCTTGTGCATCCACGGACCTTCGAAATAGCGGCGCTCCAGATCGCCAGCCAGAATCGGCGTGCCGTCCTTGTCGAGAATTTCAATTTCACGTAGCGGCTCAGCCAGGGCAACCATGTTGTCGCTGAGTTTGGCAACACGCGGAGCGATGGCCGGTTCATCATCAGCCGGGTATGCGTCTTCGCCGAATTCGCCGGTGCTCCAGCGCTGAAGCTGTCCGCCCCAGAGGCCGCCGATATAGATGTAGTATTCATTGTTGTCGTCCTGAAAAACGGCCGGATCGATACTGTAGGTACCTTTAATCCCGGTCTCTTCTGCAACAAACGGACCTTCCGGGGAATCCCCGACCGCAACACCGACATGGAAAACACCGTCGTGACCGCGGGCCGGGAAATAGAGGTAGTATTTACCGTCTTTTTCAGCGGCATCCGGAGCCCACATCTGTTTGCCGGCCCATTTTACATCGTCGATGTCCAGGGCGCATCCGTGGTCGTTCACTTTGCCGAACGGACGGTCCAGCGAGAAGACATGGTAGTCACGCATGGCGAAATGGTCGCCGTCGTCGTTCATCGGCATGTCGGTTACAATATCGTGCGACGGATAGATATAAATTTTATCGTTAAAGACATGGGCCGACGGATCGGCGGTGTACATGTGGGTTACGAGAGGGGAGTTTTTTGGTTGCATGGATGCGGCGCGCGCTATATCGCGTGCGGTCACGATTTCAGCATCGCTGAGGCCTTCTGTGTTCATGGTTTCTTCAGACATGATGTACCTTCCTTCTTCGGTTGAACAGGTGTGTTTCGGATGGACGAAAGTCCGTTATACTCATCGTAACAGGTTCTATTCCACCATTAATTAATTGTCTTCACGTTTCAGTCAATTCTGTTTCTTTTATGCCTTACGCTCAAATGAACCTGCCTCCATGTTCTGGCGTTCTATGAGTTGGGCGGCGGGCTACGCTTCGTCGAGCCACAGGACGGAGGTCACGCCGCGGGGGTAATATTTGGAGCCGATGGCCTTGAAGTCGATCATCTGGTCCGACCAGGCGAAGTAGCCACTTTCGTCGTCGAGCAACCAATCGACGTGCGCGGCATCGGAGCGGATGCCTTGCTCGTCCCATTCATAGCCGAGGATGTGCCGGATAATATGCTGGCTGAGGTAGATCTTCGAAAGCCATGAGTTCCTGCACATGTTTCCGGTAGCCAAACACAACCGGCCGGTCGCACGCGGAATCGGTGTTATCGATAGTCAGCTCGGCGAGCACGGCAGGGCATGTGGCGAATTGGAGTGCGTCGTGGTCATTTATATCCGGGTCCGGAAGGGGCATGACGGGGCTGATGATGGAAAAGGTCAGTCGCCCGGCAGTCCATGTGTCGGTTGCGACGTTGAAATTCCGCGAGATTTCCGATGATTGGAAAAGGCGGGTGCCTATTTCGTCCGCTTCCTCTTCAAGAATAGCGAAATCACTAAGGGTATCGCTTTCGTCTTCCTGAAAGGGGAGAAAGACATATTTGCCTGGTTGTTCCTCGTAGCCGATCACGACGCTCTGGTCAGCGGGCTGGCGCAACTCCAGGCCAAGGCCGCCGGTCGCTCCCTCCATGCCGAGCGTAAAGGTTGAAAAGGCACCGATCGGGGCGTGGTGTGCATTAAAAAATAATTTCTTAGGTTTCACTAGATAGCTCCTGTTCAGTGGGTAATCACATTATCCGTATATAGAATAAAACGGTATATGTCAGTTTGTTCGGAAAGCTTCAAGCACAAATATAGTTTATTGAATTAGAGTACAACAAGTCCGTAGATTGGGGGAATCATGAGTATCGTTAGTCCGGATGATATCTCAAGAATTCTACTCAACGCCATTATATCCCTGAAATTATTCGCTTGCATGCCAGTGGGTTTTTTTATAAACAGGAAATAAATCGCTTTATGCTGGGTTCGGTGCGACCGGTGAACTCGGCTGATTACGGGGTAAAACGAAGGCAATGATATGGCCAGACCTAAAAACTTTGATAAAGGGATTCACGACGAGGCCTATCTTGATCCGTTTCAGGAGGGTCTCCTCACGAGTGAATCCTTGGTGAATGATTTTGGTCGGCCGATCGAGTTGCTGAATGGCCGCTGGAGTTTTACGGTGGATCCCTACGACACCTGCCTGCGCGGGGATTGGTGGACGGAGCGGGATCGCGATGCCCGCGGCGCTTTCTTCCCGCTGGATTATTGCTTCGATAGCTGGGAGCTTGCGGATGTTCCTTCCTGCTTCAACCTACAAAAGCCGGAATATTTCTGGTATGAAGGCCCGGCGGTCTACACCCGCGAGTTTATCTGCTACGAAGAGGCTGGCAGGGAGCGCGTCTACCTGAAGGTGGGTGCGGTGAACTATGAAGCGTTCATCTTTATCAACCGCCGGTTTGTCGGCCGCCATCTGGGTGGATCCACCCCCATGTTCGTGGATGTGACCGACTTCCTCAACCAGGAGCTCGGCAACGAAACCAACCGTGTTCTGATTGTGGCCAACAACGACCGCAAGCCGACCCAGCTGCCGATGCACAACACGGACTGGTTCAACTATGGCGGCCTCTACCGCGACGTCGGCCTGATCCGCCTGCCGAAAACCTTCATCGACGACACGTTTCTCGGCCTGCAAAAGGGCTCGGACTTCAAGAAGATCGATGTGGAGGTGTCGGTCGACGGGCCGGAGCAAAACGGAACGGCGACGGTCAAAATTCCAGAGCTTGGAATTTTCCAATCATTGGAAATCAAGGAAGGGGAGCATCGCGCTCGATGCCGAGCCGGAGCTGTGGAGCCCGGACAACCCGAAGCTCTACGAGGTGGCCATCTCCTATGGAAGCGACACGCTGACCGAAAAGATCGGGTTCCGCGAAATTTCCACCTGCGGCACCGATATCCTGCTCAACGGCAAGCCCGTCAAGCTCAAGGGAATCTCTTGCCACGAGGAGAGCGCCGTCGGCGGCAAGACCATGACCGAGGCGGAAATCCCTCCGCTGTCCGCGCAGAACCAATACGCATCAGCACCACTTTTACAATCGGAAAGGATTGCTGGACGAGACGAAAACGCACAGGAAGCTGGCCTTCAATGTATTGAAGGACTTCTATGCCGAGTGGGAATAGAGTGAATTTACGCCGGTCAAGGCGGAATATTAATTGAAAACGCAGTTACAAAAGGAAAAAACCATGAGTGAAATAGACAAGCGTAATGAATTTATCGAAGGCCTTCTCGGCAAAATGTCGTTGGAGGAAAAAGTGGGGCAGTGCTTCACGTTTTCCTGGCGCGGCTCCATCATCACCCCGTCGGTCAAGGCCCTGATCGAAAAGCTGCATGTCGGTGGCCTGCGCATCGAGCCCTACACGGCCGAGTCGGCCCGTTCGACCTACTATGGCAAGACCCTGGCGGATGACGACTATGAAAAGCCGGAAGGTTATTTCGACACCCCGAAGACCTACTTCACGGCGAAGACCCCCTCCAACTATGTTCAGCCGAACGAATACGCGGAGTGCATCAACGAGCTGCAGGACATCGCGGCCAAGAGTTCGGGCGGAATTCCGCTGAACATCTGCACCGACAACGAAGGCGCCTGCACCAACGATTTCCAGTTCGGCGGCATGCCCGGCTACCCGGCCCTGATGGGACTGGCCGCCAGCGGCGACCTGAAGCTGACCGAGGAAGTCGGCAAGTCCATTGCGAAACAGCTGCGCGCGGTCGGCATCACCATGCTGCACTCGCCGGTTTGCGACATCAACGTGAACGCCGCCAACCCGGAAATCCGCTTCCGCGGCTTCTCCGACGATCCGGAAAAGGTTTCCGAGTTCGTTGCGGCCTTTTCGACGGGACTGATCGAAGGCGGAATCATTCCGATGGCCAAGCACTACCCGGGCCGCGGCGACTCCTCCACCGACGCCCACTACGAACTCGAACAGATCAACGTGGACAAGGATCGCCTGCTCGACGTCGAGCTGCGCCCGTACAAGCGCATGATCGAGAAGGGCTGCCTCAAGGGCGTCATGACCTGCCACAGCGCCTATCCGCTGGTGGTGGGCGAAGATCTTCCGGCGACGCTCTCCAAGGTGCTCGTCACCGACATCCTGCGCAAGGAGCTTGGCTTCGACGGCGTCATCACCTCCGATGCCATGGGCATGGGCGCGATCGTCAATCGTTACGGCCTGCCGAACGCCTGCGTGATGGCGCTTAAGGCCGGGGTCAACCTGATGCTGGTCAAGTCCGACGACAGCACCCGCGAGCAGGTCTACTACCGCATGCTCGAAGCCGCCCGCACCGGCGAGGTTTCCACGAAGCTGCTCGAAGGTTCCATCCGCAAGGTGCTTGAAGCCAAGTATGACCAAGGGCTCTTCGACAATGCCCAGGTCGATGCTCCGGCCGCCCCGTCGATCGTCCGTTCCAAGGAAATCCTCGACGCCGCCCAGCAGTCCGCCGAAAAATCGCTGACGCTGATGCGCGACGAAGCCGGCCTGCTGCCGCTCAAGCAGGATCAGAAGGTTCTGGTTATCGAACAGCTCAAGATGGCCGAGTTCACCCCGAACGACACGTATCAGGGTCACTGGCGTTTGAACGCCGCGATTCTGAAGCAGTCCGACAATGTCATCAATGCCGACTGCTCGTTTGTTGCGACCGACGAAGAGTCCGACTTCCTCTGCGCCGTTGCGAAGAACGAAGCTGACGTCGTGGTGGTCACTAACTTCTTCTGGCGCCACGCCGGCGGAGCCAACACCAAGTTTGTCCAGCGTCTGATTGACGAAGGCAATAAGGTGGTGGTCGTCACCAATGATCCGTATGCAGAAGGCGCTCCGGCCACCGCCGGCACGGTGCTCAACTGCTGGAGCCTGATGGGCGAGTCCTCGAAGGAAGTTGCCGAGGTTCTTTACGGCAAGAAGGAAGCCACCGGCACCTTGCCGGTAAACAACTACCAAGAATACATTGGGCAGGCCGAGGAAGCCGCCGAACTGGTTTCTGCATAAACAGAACGACATGTACACAAGGGAATCTATGGCGGATTCCCTTGTGCGCTTTTAAGGAAGGAAGGTTAACGATGGCTTTTAAGATTCAGAATCCCGACTACACCCTGAGCCCCGAAACGGGTATGACCCGCCAGCATTGGATTGAGGCCGGCACGTTTATCCTGAACGGCGTCTTCAAGCATGTTCCATCGTTCGATGCTCCGATCATCCTGCCGAAGCAGAGCGATGTGATCTACCCGAAAGAGGGCGATCCCGCGTGGCGCTTCAAGTCGGAGGAATACGAGGGGCTCTCGCGCACTTTCCTGATGGCCGCGCCGCTGATCAATGCGGTGCCGGATCTCGAATGCGGCGGATACAAATTGGCCGACTACTATGCCAACCAGATCCTGCTGGCCACCGATCCGGAGTCCGAGCGATATCTCGGCACCATCAGCGAGTTGCTGGCGGAATACGGCCCCGGCTGGTACCAGCACACCGTCGAAGGCGCCGCGCTCACGATCAGCCTGATGAACTCCCGCGAGCAGATCTGGGATAAATATACGCAGGAGCAAAAAGACCAGGTGGCCGCCTTCATCAGCGACTATGCCCACAGCAAGACGCTCTCGCACAACTGGCGCTTCTTCAACGTCCTGATGCTGACCTTCCTGAAGGTCAACGGCTACGACCACGACGAAGGCCTGCTGCAGGACCACCTCCAGCACATCATGGCGCTCTATGCCGGCGACGGCTGGTACCGCGATCTCGGCTTCGACTACTACACCCCTTGGGGCTTCCATTTCTACGGCCCGATCTGGTGCGAGTGGTACGGCAACGAGCACGAGCCGGAGCTGGCGAAGATTATCGAGCAGCGCCACGCCGAATTCATGCAGACCTACCCGCTCATGTTCAGCCGCGAAGGCCACCAGCTCATGTATGGCCGCAGCATCATCTACCGCTTCGCCGCCAGCGCCCCGCTCTCCACCGCGTTCATGCTCAAGCAATCGCCGGCCGACCCGGGCTGGATGCGCCGCATTGCCTCGGCCAACATCATGCAGTTCATCGGCCGCGACGATTTCTACACCGACGATGGGGTTCCCTGCCTCGGCTACTACGGTCCGTGGGATCCCATGGTCCAGTTCTACAGCTGCGCCACCAGCCCGTTCTGGATGGCGAAAGCATTTGTCTGCCTGACGCTGCCGGAAGACAGTCCCTTCTGGACCGCCACCGAAAATAACGGCGAGTGGGACGCCATCGGCGACGGCTTCAAGACCGTGACCCTGCCGGGGCCGGGCCTGACCATCACCGCCGATGGCAAAACCGGCACCAGCAGCGTCCAGATGGGCAAGATTAAGTCATCGGAAGGCTATAACAACCTGCCGCCATACTACAGCCGTCTGGCGTTCAACTCCGACTTCCCGTGGGAAGACGACAACACCGATGGTGCCGTGCCCATGCAGTACTGCGCCACCGAGCTCGACTATCCCGAAGACCGCCTGCTGCCCTACAGCGTCGGCTTCGCCGGCGAGCGCGACGGCGTGGTCTACCGCCACGTGGAAGTGAAAGCGCACCACGACGTGCCGGGCCGTTTCGATCTGGCCGATATCGTTGTGCCGGGGGGACTGCTGCGCGTTGACCGTCAGCGTCTCTCCACCCGTCACGAAGTGTCGCTCGGCCATTACGGCCTGCCGCACATCGACGGTGTTGCCGCTAAGGTTGAGAAGCGTGATGTGAACGGAAACGACTGTTTGATCGCCTCCATCCCGGGCCGTCAGGTTGCCATGGTTGCACTGAATGGCTGGGACGGGCTCGACAGCCTGGTTCACACCGGCAAACATCCGGAAGCCGCCGATAGCACCGTGATTTTTGCCAAGCGTCGCCGTGAAGAGCACTATCAGGGCATGCCCCTGCTGGTTGCCTTGATGCTGCAGAAGACCGACGACGCTCCATTCACGGACGAAGAGCTTTCGGTCGTGAAGACATTCGAACCAGTCGCGTGGTTGAAGGGCGGACAGCCCATGGGCGCGAAGATTGAGCTGTCGGACGGCCGCACTTTCAAGGTCGACTACGGTCATATCGAAGGCAACGTTTCATACTAAGAAAGGGAGTTCCGATGTCTGGAAAGCGTACGGCACTGATGGCGTTGCTGACCCTTGTTTCTGTTTCGGCCCATGCCGGCGGGACGCCGAATATTATTTTCCTGCTAACGGATGACCAGCGGGACAATTCATTCGGCATCATGGGGCATGAATTCGTTAAAACGCCCAACGTTGACAAACTCATTCAAAACGGGGTTCGTTTCAGCAATGCCTATATTGCCGAACCGACCTGTGCGCCGAGCAGGGTGTCGTTTTTTACGGGGATGCATGAACGTGTCCATGGCGTTGGCTTCACCTCAAGCTATAGGCTTAACGACGAGCAATGGGAGCAGACCTATCCCGCCGTATTGAAGCGCATCGGATATTATACGGGATTTATCGGAAAGTTTGGAGTCGAGTACTACACGTTCAAGAGGCAGGCGGATAAGCGTTTCGATTTCTGGCGAGGCCATGACGGCTGGGCAAATTTTTTCCCGAAGAAAAACGATACAAACTGTAAGATCTACCACGATTCCGGCGAGGAGATCATTACCCCGGTAATGGGCGAGAGCATCGCCCGGTTTCTCGACAAGGCACCCGCCGACAAGCCGTTCTGCCTTTCGGTGAGTTTCTCCATCCCGCACGGATCTCAAATGGTGTCGATGCACGACTGGAAGACTCGGGCGTGCGAGAACCCCATGCTGAAAGGCCATCCGGTCTACGGCTACCTGTATCGAGATCAAGGCATTGGAATTCCTGCCGAGACGGCAACGGATCCATACCAGTATATTCCGAAGGCGTTGATGGATCAGGAGCAGGGCCGCAAAAACGATATCTATCCCTACGATTACACGCTCGAAGCCTGCCGGGAGCACCACATCCGGTATTACCAGCAGATCACTGGGCTGGATTTGGTGATCGGCGGCATGCTTGAAACCCTGAAGGCAAAAGGGCTGGATGAAAATACGGTGATCATTTTTGCCAGCGACCACGGCCTGCTGATGGGGGAATACGGCATGGGTGGAAAGGCGCTGCTCTACGACCTCACCGCAAAATTTCCGTGTTTCATATACGACCCTCGTATGCCGAATGGGAAACGCGGCCGGAACATCGAAGCGCTAATCTCAAGCCTGGACATCACCAGCACCATTCTCGATTATGCCGGCGTGGACCAGCCGTCCGAAATGACCGGCCAAAGCCTGCGCCCGTTGCTGGCCGACGAGAAGGCACCCTGGCGCGATGCCATCTTTCTTGAAAACCTCTACACGGGCCGCGACACCCCGTTTTCCGAAGGGATTCGAAAAGGGAAATGGAAATATATCCGGATGTACGACGGTATTGAACCCTACTCGGAAAAGGACACGGATTTCAGGGAAAGAACCCCGGATTTTGAACAGCTGTTTGATTTGGAGAACGATCCGGAAGAGAGGGTCAATCGGATTGCCGAATATGAAGGCAAGGAGATCCTCTCCGATCTAAGGGCAGTGTGCCAAAGAAGGTCGGACGACCTGAACAACCAGCGAGCCGAATACAAAAAAACGCATGCCGTCACGCCTAGGTGACCGGGCTTGGAAAAGGAGATGACTATGACAAAGACTAAACAGTTTTCCATGACGACGCTTGTCGCCATATTGCTCTGCAACATCGCTATTGCAGATCTGAAGCCGAATATCCTTTTCATTTCGGTCGACGATCTGCGTCCCGAACTGGGGTGCTACGGGCAGGACTACATGATCACGCCCAACATCGACCGCTTGGCCGAGGAGGGGGTGCTGTTCGGAAAGGCCTACTGCAACTATCCCGTCTGCGGCGCGTCGCGTGCCAGCCTGATGTCCGGCCTGCGCCCGACGCCGACGCGTTTTACCAGCTATATGAGCCGAGCCGATGAGGATGCCGCCGGCATTCCCGACCTGGCGGCCACGCTGAAGGTGGCGGGCTACCGCACGATCAACAACGGCAAGATCTACCACCACGAGACCGACAATGCCGCTTCGTGGGACGAGATTTTCCGGCCCAAGGAGTTCTGCCAGTATTTCAATGCGGAAAACCTCAAGCTTCTGGAGGGCGAAGCCCGGTATGGATCGAGCCCCAAAGGACTGCCGTACGAGGCGGCGGACGAGCCGGACGAGTCGTACCAGGGCGCGAAGGTGGCGGCCAAGGCCATTGCGGAGCTCAAGCGCGCGAAGGAGACCGGCGAGCCGGTCTTCATCACCGCCGGTTTCACCAAGCCGCACCTGCCGTTTAACTGCCCCAAAAAATACTGGGACATGTATCCGGCCGACACCATCGCCATGCCCGATAATTTTTTCGTGCCCACCAACGCGCCGGCCGAAGCCCTCCACGATTTCAATGAACTACGTAGCTACCACGGCATACCGGAAGCCGGGCCGGTGCCGGAGGAGATGGCGCTTAACATGATTCGCGGCTATCGCGCCTGCACCACCTTTTCCGATGCGATGATCGGGCGCATTTTCCAAGCCTTGGAAGAACTCGAAATGTGGGACGACACGATTGTGATCCTGTGGGGCGACCACGGATGGCAGCTCGGTGAACATACGCTCTGGTGCAAGCACGCCAATTTCAACACGTCGCTGCAGGTGCCGCTGATCGTCCGCGTGCCGGGCAAGTCGACCCAAAACACCGTCGCGCTGGTCGAGTTTATCGATCTCTATCCGACGATCTGCGACCTGGCCGGAATCGAAAAGCCTGCGCACCTTGAGGGAACCAGTTTTGTTCCGCTGTTGGACAACCCTTCCAAGGATTGGAAAAAGGCGGTGTTCGGCCGCTACCGTGCCGGCGACTCGATCCGCACCGCCCGCTATCTCTATACCGAGTGGACGAACGCCGATGGCGAGATGGTCGCCCGCATGCTCTACGACCACAAGGTCGATCCCGACGAAAACAACAATGTTGCAGGCCATCCGGAATACAAGGATGTGGTGAAAAAGTTATCTCAGGAACTCAAGGCCGGCTGGCCCCATCTGCAAAAATAAACGGAATTTAGCAAAAGGAACCATGACTATGGATTATGTGGCTCAATTAAAGGATATCCCGAAACAGAACGACTTCTTCATCGGATTCGACAGCGATGGCTGCGTATTCGACACCATGGAACTCAAGCACAAGGAGTGCTTCTGTCCGGCGGTGATCAAACACATGGAATGCCAGCCGGTCAGCAAGGCCGCCCGCGAGGTTTGGGATTTCGTGAACCTCTACAGCAAGACGCGCGGCTGCAACCGCTTCCTCGCCATCCAGCATTTCCGCGACCTGCTGCGCGAGCGCAAGGATGTCCAGGCGCGCAACTTCCAGGTATCGGAACTCAAGGAGCTTGATGCATGGATCAAGCGCGAAACCAAGCTCGGCAATCCCTCGCTGAAGATCGAGGTCGAAAAAACCGGCAACGAGGAACTCAAGCGCATGCTCGACTGGAGCCTTGAGGTCAATGCCCGCGTTGCCGACATGGTTTCCGGCGTGGCGCCGTTTCCGGGCGTGATGGACGTGCTCGGGCAGGGCAGCGAAAAGGCCGACATGATCGTGGTCTCCCAGACCCCGCTCGAAGCGCTCGAACGCGAGTGGGAAGAAAACGGCATGACCCCCTTCGTCAACCTGATCGCCGGCCAGGAGCACGGCACCAAATCGGAGCACATCCACTATGCCACCGAGGGTAAGGGCTATGATTCCGACAAGATCCTGAAAGTGGGCGATGCCCCCGGCGACTACAAGGCCGCCATGGACAACCATGCCTTCTTCTATCCGATTGTCCCCGGCAACGAGGAAATGTCGTGGAACCGCCTGGCCACCGAAGGCCTGGCCAAGTTCTTCGAAGGGTCCTTCGCCGGCGCATACCAGCAGATGCTGATCGAGGAATTCGATGCCGCACTGCCGGAGCACCCGCATTGGGACTAGCCAACGGGTTGCCGCTTCCGGGTATCTCCTGCACTAAGAACGCTGGACGGGAAATGGATTATGCCGACCGCAGGGACCGTCTTGGACAGCTTCTCCATCTCGGCGGGCAAGTTCTTTGCTTGTCGGATTATTTCAAAGTAATGCGAAGTCGAGTCAGTTAAATGGAATGATTTCGTTCACACGTTGCGTGTACTTATTATCATCTAAAAAGGGGAGGTGTTGAATGAATTTTAAAATGGTGAGTGCAGTCGTGATCGTTTCCGCAGTGGGTATGTTTACAGCCTGTGCCGAAGCGAAATCCAGTCGGCCGCAGTCGGACGATCCGTATCTTCATACACGCCTGATCATGGGGATTCACAGCGGCTACTGGGCGCAGGCCGCAGAGCTGTTGCGCTGTTCCGGAGCCCCTTGGCCGGAAGACGAGCAACAACAGTTTGAGGAATGGTTGCGCGAGGTGATTCTGCCTTCGATGGAACCGCGGCCCTATTTCTACAATGGCAACTGGGATGCGGCGGTCACCTGGAGCACGATGGCCATCGCGGTGTTTCTTGATGATAGAGAACTGTTTGATGAAAATATCGAGCGGCTGAAAACCGGAAATACAAACACGCGGCTTACCCATTACCTGCTGCCCAGCGGCCAGTGCCAGGAAACCGGACGGGATCAGGATCATGCCCAGATGGGGCTCGATTTCCTAGCTCGTTCCTGCGAGATCGCCTGGAACCAGGGCATTGATCTCTACGATTTTGAAAACGTATCGATCGGTAAATGCTTTGAATATTGCGCACGCTATAATCTAGGCGACGACGATGTGCCCTTCGAGGTTTACTCTTCTCCCGTCGGGAATGGGAATAGCCACGACCAGGCGGTTAAGCCCTCGGACATTAAACGCGGTGAGTTTCGTCCCATGTACGAACTGGTGTATCATCACTATCACAACCGCAAGAAGAAGCCGATGCCGTACACGAAAAAGGCGCTGGAGCACACGCGGACTGAACACCCGGGATGGATGGTCGCGGCGGGTTTGACGACGGAGAAAACACTTGGAATATCGTCATCCCCCTTGAGGATGCCAATGAATAAAATTGGAGCATGCGAAAGATGTTGAGACTACTGAGTTTGTTGGTAATGGGCCTGATGGCTTCCAATGTTGTGTCCGGAGCCCGGGAGGAGGCGCTGGACAACGGTTTGCGGGAGTTTGATGCCTCGGAACCGGCGCATCGAAAAATCACCAAGGACTTCAAGGCGTATCAATATTATGGTTCGCCCAACCTGATGATTAGCACTGACGGTTCCAGCCATTGGAACGACCACGACGGATGGGGCTATATGACCAAGGGCCGCATGACCTATCGCGCGGGCCACGACACCGAATGCTGTGCCGGAAACATCCACCGCATGTTCACCGATTTCCTGAAACGCGCCTGGTTGCAGAAGGGTCGCCAGATTACGGCGGCGCTCTATGCCCCCGGAACGGTTGACCTGCAGTTGAAAAACGGTGCCAAACTCGCGATCAAGCAGACCACCGACTATCCCTTTGTTCACTCCATCCGTTTCGACTTTTCGATGAATCAATCCGAAGCCCTCGAATTCCGCATGCGCATTCCGGCCTGGAGCCAGCGGTACACCGTGAACCTGAATGGCAAAGAGGTGTTGGCAAATGTTCGGAGGAATATCCTTCCATCCAGCTCCATCCAGCTCCAGCCTGCGCAGGGCAGACAGGAATGTCTGCCCCACTTTAGGACGCGTTGAACTTCTGGAGCAGATGCTCCTGCATCCGCTCTTCATCGTTGGTGTACTTCATCGCCTTTACGGTCGGAATGAGGGGCGAGGCATCGTCGCCCATCCAGTCTAGGATATTCAGCACCGCCAGCGTGGCATAGGATTTTTCCTTCAGCAGAGATTCGAGACAATCAAGTCCTTCTTTTTTATGGCCGTTGCGGACGAGCAGCCATGCGGCCATGGCACGTACCTCGTGCGAGGAATCTTCCAGGCCTTGGAACCCCGCTTCGGTGTGGTTGAGAAGGAAACAGCCGACGATGCCCCAGTAGCGTAAGCCGCAGTCGGGGCTCTTGAGTAAATTTACAAAGGGTGGAAGATTTTCGGGGTTTTTCTCCAGTGCCAGATCGGCGGCATCGAGCAGGGCGGGCAGGTTGTATAGCGTTGGATCGCGCACCATGTCGTGGATCGTCAGGTTGTGGTCGGCGGCGCGTTTAACCATTTCGGATTCGGGCAGCAGGCCGGTATCGTGAATTTGTTCCTGCCAAGCGCGCAGGGTGGTGCGCATCCGGCTGGTGATTTCGGCATATTCTGGATTCTCTACCAGGTTGTTGACATTGTCCGGATCCTGCTGCATGTCGTAGAGCTCTTCCGTCCAACCCTTGGGCGCAAAGAAGCGCGCCTGCACCTCAGAGGTCTTGCCGGCCTTGACGTGCGCGTCCCACGCCTGCGCGGCTTTCATTTTCCAGAGATATTGCAGGTGTTGCATCCACGGGGCATAAGGCATGTAGTTGCGGATGTAGAGGAAGCGCTTGTCGCAAACTGCACGGGCGTTATCGAGCCGCTCATCCATTCGTCCGCGGAATGCAAAATGAAATTCCTGCTCCGGTTCGGTTGCGGCACCGAGAAAGGTGTGGCCCTGCATGTGGCCGGGAACCTTCGATCCGGTAATGCTGAGCCATGTTTGCGGCATGTCAACAAAGCTGACGAGCCGATCAATTTTACTGCCGGTTTTTTCCGCCGGCCAGAGGTGTTTGTATTTTTCCGGGATTCGGATGATGAGCGGGCAGTGCAGGCCGTTTTGGAAGAGATAGCGTTTGCTGCGCGGCAGCACACCGCCGTGGTCCGAGCAATAGATCACGATGGTGTTGTCGGCCAGTCCCTGTTCTTCCAATGTTTGGAGCCATTGGCCCATTTCGGCATCCATTCGCGTCATGGCATCGTGGTACTTTGCATAGTTTTTGCGGATATCCGGCAGGTCGGGGTGGTAGGCGCGCAGTTGGGTGTTTTTCGGGTCGTGCAGTGTGTTTTCCACGTCGCCCTGTGCGCGGCTTTCGTGCGAGGTATAACTGTTGTAGATCTGGAAGAACGGCTGTTTTTGCTTCAGCGCCTCCCAGTCGACCTTGCCTTGGTTGTCCCAGCAGTCGGAATCATCACGCCCACCAATGTTGTAGTCGGTCTTGTTGTCGTTGCCGGTGTAGTAGCCATTTTCCTGCAGATAGTCGGGATAATATTTGATCCGGTCGTGCGGAACCGCATTGCGGCTGCGCATCGGGTGAGTGCCGTTCGAAATGGCCAGCATGCCCGTGATCCATGTGCTGCGTGAAGGGGCGCAGACCGGTGCGTTGGCATAGCAGTGCATATACTGAAATCCTTCGGCGGCCAGTCGATCAATGTTGGGCGTTTGGGCCCGTGGATTTCCATAGCAGCCCACCCAGTCGACGCTGTTGTCCTCGGAGGTCAGCCATAGAATGTTCGGGCGTGCTTCGGGCTGGGCCGACACCATGTAGGTGGCGCCTGAAAGAAGGGTTGCGGCGGTGGCGATTTTGATAAAACTGCGTCTCAGCATGGACTTTCTCCTTCGTTTTATGAGGCGCAGAATATAGCTGATTTCGGCAGGAAGGATCAATCGGGATCATCTTTTTCCGTAAAATAATTCCAGGGATTGGACCTGTCCAATCCCTGGAATATGCGCGGTTGATTTCGGCGGAGAATTATTGGCGGCCGGTTACGACGGCGGCGCCGGTGTTGGTGTTGGCGAGCGCGGCGCGCAGGCGGGCCGAGGTGGAGGATCCAACGAGCTGCCGCAGTGTCACAGACTCAAGCTTCTTTTTCTTCAGCGCCTGGAGCTGCTTTTCCAGGTGCAGGAGGTTTTCTACCTCGATAATTGCGCCGGGAGCGAGGTCGGCGGCGGGCGTGACCGGAATTAGCCCTTCATAGGTGAGGACGGGCCAGACCAGTGCGTCGTACGCATCGCCGGGGGCGCGGTAGAATTTCGGGGTTTGGATGGTGTGGACGTTTTTGCGGATGTTGTTGAACTGCTCCAGCACCTTGCGTCCGTCTTGGAGTCCGGTGACAGGAGTGTCATCGTGGGAGCCGTTGCCGAGCTCGTGGCCGGCGGCAACCAGTTTGCGCAGGGCTTCTTTTTGCGCTTTGGCAGTGGCCTCGTTCACGAAGAAAGTGCCTTTGGTTCCGCCGGTTTTCAGCAGGTCAGCCGCGGCCTCCAGGTCGGCAGCCTTCCAGTCTGCTGGAAAGATGATGGCCACCTGTTTTTCAGTGGTTGGAACGTTGCTGAGCGCTTCGCGCTGGATGTCGTAGAGCTCGCTGTCGGCCTGCGAGGCTTCGGCGGGATCCCACATCGCGCCGATTTTTTTCAGCATGGCCACGGTTTCTTCGTGCAGCAGTCTGCGGTTATTGGTCAGCAGTTCGGTGAAGTGGGTCTTGATCATTGCGAGTGCGTCAACGGTCCCGTCGGCATAGTTTTCTGCAGGGAGCGTCATGTAGTCCGCCCAAACGTCACCCCAGAGCGGGAAGCAATAGTAGAGGCCGACTTTCAGGTCGCGGGCGCGGAAGGCAGCGACGAATTCGCGCACGATATCGCCTTTGCCGTCCTTGTAGTTTTTGAACATGGAGATGTCGTGATCGGTGGTGGCGCTGTCCCACAGACAATATCCGCCGGTGTGCTTGGTCGTGAGAATTCCATGGCTTTGCCGAAAAAAACGTCGGGCGCCCAGCCATCGTGCTGTTCCCATTCGCCGTTGTGGATATACATGTCGTCGACGCGATCATTGGTGAACCAGTCGGCGGTGGTGCCCGTTCCTCCGTCGCCCTGGCCAAGCCATTCCTCGAAGCCGCGATCCATCGCAGGTGTCTGTAGCACCGGGTTGCCGTGGCACGACAGATCGCCGTAACCCTGATCATCGGTGTGATGACCACGATCACGTTGGGCTGTGATGCCGCCGAGGCAACGGCAGTGCTCAGCAGTAGCGCTCCGGTCAGGATTGATTTGACCATTTCTATTTCCCGTTGAATTCTTTTACGGCATCGAAGCAAGCCACAATGTTTTCGGCCGGAACCTCCGGCAGGATGTTGTGGATGGTGTTGAAGATGAAGCCGCCATCTTTCGAGAAGAGTTCACAGCGCTCCAGCACATGTTTGCGGACTTCTTCGGGCGTAGCCTTGTTCAGGATCGCGGCGGTATCGCATCCGCCACCCCAGAAGGTGATGTCTTTGCCGAACTCTTCCTTCAGCTTTTCCGGTTCCATTTCAAAGCAGTTGGTCTGAACCGGGTTGATGATGTCGTAGCCGGCTTCGATGAGATCCGGCATAACGCGGTAGATCGAGCCGCAGGAGTGCAGGAAGGTTTTCATCTGGCTGTTCTTGTGGACGAAGTCGTTCAGCATGGCGTGCCGCGGCTTGAACAGCTCGCGGTAGGTGTCCGGCGGCATGAAGAGTCCGCCGGTGGTGCCGAGGTCGTCGCCGAAGCGCAGGATGTCGACAATGTCGCCAACGGTGTTGCAGACTTTTTCCAGACCCTGGAGATGAATTTCCATCAGGGCATCGAGCAGGCCTTCCACCTCCTCGGGTTCAGTCAGCAGATCCATCAGAAAGTTATCGAGCTTGCGCAGGAAGGTGCCCCACTCAAACAGGTTGCAGCCGCAGGTGATCATCAGCGCCTTGTCGGTGCTTTCGCGCAGTTTTAGGGTGCGCTCGCGCAACTCAACCCAGAAGTTGTCATCGGCGGCGTGGTCCCACGGGCTGTGGGCCATGTTTTGCCACAGCACCATATTCATGGCTTCGGGCAGGTTGCTGTAGTCGGAGGGGTAGTCGGCTTCGTAGGGAAAATGGGTCTGGTCGTAGAATGCGCCGTCGGCCGGCCGGCGGGCAATGACGATGCCGTCTACCTCAACTTCGTTGGAGCTGTCTCCGCGTTCCAAGGGTTGGAACCATTTCGGATATTGGGCGGTGGAACCGTCAAGCATGGTGATGTCGTACCAGTCGTCGTCGGCAGTGTTGAAGACGCGGCCGATGTCGATGATGTCGAGGCCGAGGGCGTCGATCACTTCGTCCTCCACCTGCGCAAGCTGCTGCACCACATCGAAAATGCGGGTGTGGCCGCTTTCTATACCGAGCGCCTTTTTAAGTTTGGTGTAGCCCATGGCCGAAATTCCGGAGCTGGGGTTCGATCCCATATCGACCGGGATCTGATGGGTTTGCTGATGATTGATTGCTGCGAGTACGCGTTCTCTTGAAGTCATTTTAATCCTTCTTCACTTATAGGGTTAATACTTCCGTTTGGGGCGAGGTGGAAACGCCCTGGTTATTGTCTTGTCGAAATGACATCGGGTCGGGAGTTTCTTGAGTTTTCCGAGGTTTTCGAACAGCCATTTGTGCGAGGTGCCGTGCGCGATGATTTTCCTGCGGGAATCGGTTACGGTGATCAAGTATCCACCCTATTTTTTGCCGCGGCGGTCACTATAAAAATCATTGTAGGCATAGCATAAAACCGGATTTCCAGAGAATGCGTGGGATCGTTTGTTTTCATGGGTAGGTGTGAAAACATCCCTTTGCCGATCCAGCAGAATATAGTTGTCGCCATCCACCTCCTCGCCGATGGCGAAGTATTCAACCTTGAGTTCATGGTTGTATGAACCCGCCGAGGTCTGCTTGATCTTGGCGGTGAACACATAGTCGATCATGTTGGGCGGAATCCATTGGATCAAGGTGCCTGGAAAGAAAAATTATTCTGCCTATTTGTTTCTATTTTTTCTGTTCGGGGATTTTATCCATCATCAGCCACGGGCCGCTGGCGCCGGGCAGGGGATCCTGACAGGGATCGGTAAGTTTCCACCAGCGCTGGTTGCAGGGGTCGGCCTTGTTCATTTCGCCGTCTTTCTCGGCGTCGGTTCCGACATAGTCCACGTGGAAAAACTCATAGAGCTCGTCACCAATCTCGACGAAGAAGACGGAGAAGTTGCGGTAGTTACCGCGCACCATTTGGTCGACGACACCGGGCCAGACGGTTTGGTGGAGCGAGCGGTATTCAGCCTCTTTTTCCGGCTTGATGCGGGTGACCATGGCGAAGCGGTCGGCGGGTTCGCCCTTTTTCTGCGAGGCGCGGATATAATTGATCCACTCCATCTGAAGCCACTTGGTTCCGTAACGCGCGGCACGCGGGTGCGGCTCGATCAGTCTTTCCAATGCCTGGATGCCCTCGGCGCTTTCAAAGTCGGCGGCGGCTTGTAAATATTCGATTCCTTCATAGTCGAAGTAGATCATGATCCAGGTCTTTCCGGCAAACGTCTGCTTGTAGGTGGCGAGGTTGGTGATCTTTTTCTTTTTCAGCGCTTTGACCGCTTTTTTAGAGGAGAGCGTCTGCAGCGTTTCAGCCAGTGCGTCCTCCGCGCCGGCTTTGGCGGCGGCGATCAGGCCGACGCGGGTCGGTCCGCCGCTCATCAGACGGTTTTCGTAGGGCGAAAAGCCGAATGCGGACAGGCTAGAGAGGGCGAGCAGGATGATGAATAAACCACGAAATACACTAAGCACACGAAATCCGTGCGCTGAATTTCTTTCGTGTGGTTCGTGTTTTTCGTGGGTCCCTCTTCCGATGCAAAGTTGTAGGCGTGTCAGCTTCATGGTTGGTCTCCTTGTTATGGATTGCAGTGCGCTTCGATCTTGGCGGCGTTTTCCGGGTTGGCGGTTTTCCAAGCATCCATTTTTTCTTCGGACGGGGCGCGGAAGAGGAAGTAGATGGTGGAGGCGGCCAGCAGCACAATGATGGAGAGGACTTTATAGTTCATCAGACCCTTGGCTCCGGGAATCCGCAACGGCGTTAACGGGGAGTCCCAGGCCATGGATCGGTTCTCTTCCGTATTGGTGTCTTCGCCCATTTTTGAAACGATAATCATGATCAGGATGCAGATTCCGCAGAGAATGCCGGAGGCGTGCATTGAGCCCAGCGGCCAGCCCGTGTGCTTCTTGGCCAACTCAAGGCCGAAAACAATCATGCCCATGGTAAACCCGGACCACAGAGTGATGACGGCGGCCTTGGCGGTGGCCCGCTTCCAGAAGATGCCGACCATGAAGACGGCGGTGATCGGCGGGGCGACGTAGCAGATCATGGCGACGATCGCCTGGAAAATGGTGTCGAATTGACCGATGATCGGCGACCAGAGGATGGCCAGCACTACACTGGTAACCGTGGCGATACGACCGATGCGTACCAGCTTCTTGTTGGAGGTTTCGGGTCTGAAGCGTTTGTAGAGGTCGAAGGAGAACAGCGTGGCGATGGAGTTGAGGGCGCCGGCAATGGTGCCCATCAGTGCCGCCATCAAGGCCGCCACGATTAAGCCGCGCAGGCCGGATGGTAGTAGGTTTACAACCATGTGGGCGAAGGCCTCCTTGGAGTCGGCCAGTTCCGGGAGCAATCCCTTGTTGATCAGGGCCAGGCAAAGCAGGCCGGGCAAGACAAAGAGGAACATGGGCAACAGCTTGAGGAAGGCCGCAAACAGGGCGCCCGCCTTGCCATGTTCCTCGTTCTTGGCTCCGAGAACGCGTTGCACAATGGTCTGGTCGGTACACCAGTACCAAATGCCGATGACGGGATAGCCCACGAGCACGGCGTGCCAGGGCAGTCCGCTAAAATCATTTCCGTCGCGGATCACCGAGAGCATGTTGGGGCCGACCGTGGCTTGCAGGGTTTGCCAGTCGCCCAGCTTGTTGAAGGCGAAGATGGTGATGATGGTCGATCCAATCAGCAGCGTGGTGGTCTGGATGGCATCGGTCAGGGTGACGGCCAGAAGCCCGCCAACCACCACGTAGAGGCCGGTGGCCAGGGCGATCACAATCATGGTCGGGAATAGGGCGCTCAGCGCCGTGCTCCAGCCCATGAGGGCATTGATTACGGCTCCGCCTGCATAAAGGGAGACCCCAATATGGATGAAGATGGCGGAAATGATGGAGATGAAGGCCAGAAAGTCGCGGCTCTTTCGGCAGAATCGCTTCTCCAGGAAGTCCGGCAGGGTGGTGACGTGCGAGCGCAGGTAGAAGGGGACGAAGAAGACGGCCAACATGACCAGCGTGAAAATGGCGGCCAGCTCGAAGTTGGCATAGGCCATGCCCGTTTTGTAGCCCTGTTCGGCCAGCCCGACAATGTGAACGGTCGAAATGTTGGTGGAAAAAAGCGATAGCCCGATGATCGGCCACTTCAGGGTGCGCGCCGCCAGAAAGTAGGCGCCCTCGTCTTGTTCTCCGCCTGATCGAGCGGCCTTGCGTTTTTGGAAATATGCCGAGCCGCAGCCGACCGTGATGATCATCAGCATGTAGCCGATCAAAATTGAAAAATCGAGTATGTTAAGCATTAGGCAGTTATCTCCTTATTTTAAATATTTCCTTAATGTACTTATATAATGCCCCCGTTTAGGCAAAAAAACTTCCAAGATTGATGTTGGTAAAATTCCGACATCGTTCTCTTTGTGCTCACGAGCAAAGCAGTTCACGTTATGGGGCCATTCTTTTTTTTAGCACATCCAGCATATGAAGGTTAAGCTCCCATTGATCGGATACCGGCTCCTGTGTATGCGGAATCACCGGTGTGTAGGGCGGCGGTCCGAATTCGGTGGTAATGGTGAATGCCGACGATCCCTTCTCGTCATGCGCCGCAATGATTTGATCCCACCATCCGAGATAGAGATCGACTGCTTCCCGCCATTCCGGCGCGCGCGGGTCGTTGACCTGCGGCCCCTGGTCATGCCCGATCCGGGCATGGATGTGATCAGCTCGTTCAATCGCCGCGTCAACCGATGCTTTTTGATCCTGTAGGAACGATTCCGAGACACAGCACCAGTGGGAAAAGTCGGCCGTAAGCCGAAGGCCGGGGCGTTGTTCCAGATAGCGACGTGTCAGGGCTGCGGAAAACGGAAAGCGCCCGCGATGCGTTTCATGCACCACCGGGACATTGAAGGCTTCGCCGATTTCTGCCGCGATATCAATCAACTCCAGGTTTTGCTCGAAGGTGAACCAGTCGCGCCCGGTATGGGAATTGATGAGCCGGGGTTTGAACGCTGCGATGCGCTCCAGACTGGCGCGGTAGTGCGCCCGGTGCGTTTCGAAGTCGGCCATTCGCGTGCCGGAATGCTGAGCAACATAATCCAATCCGTTCGCCGCCAGCAGCTCAATCTGCTTCTTTGCATCGTCCGGATCTTCCGCCAGATTAAGTTCCATGCCATTGAAGCCGGCCGCGGTAAGCCGCGCACAGTAGTGCTCGAATTCTTCATGTTCATAGCCCCATTGGGGAGAGTAAAATTTGATCTCCATAAAATCCTTTTCAATCGGGAAGACCCAGTTGAACCTCTCCGTTTTCAATCCGAACCGGGAATATCCGCATCTTATTGCAGGCCGGGGAGAGTGTAGCCTCTCCGGTGCGGATGTCGAAGCGTCCGTTGTGCGCCGGGCATTCGATCTGTCCGTCGATGACAAAACCGCGAGAAAGTTTGGCGCCGGCGTGCGAGCATTTGTTCGACATGGCGTGGTAGCCGTCGCTGAGGCGGTAGACGGCGTACTGCTCTCCATTATGCTGGAACTCCAGTACATCATCCGTCGGCATATCTTTTGCATCCGGTACGTCGATCCAGACCGATGGGCTGGATGCTTCTACAACCACGGTTTCACTCGCTTCTGTTTCAGGAACCGTTTCGGGTTTTCCAAGGTCTGGAAGATGGGTGCTCTGCGGCGTGGCGGGATATTCGGCCGGGAGCTGCGGCGTGACGTGATAGTCATAGTCTTTCTGCTGCCGCAGAATCGTCGGGATAATTTCGCGGTAGGCGTGCCATACGCTTGGGTACATCGGCGGAAGCTGGTGCTTTATTTTTTTGTTCAGCTTGCGCAGCGCGTGGAATGGCACGGTCGGGAACATGTGGTGTTCGGTGTGGTACTGCATATTCCAATAGAGGAAACTGGTGATCGGATCGACCCAAACATTGCGGCAGATCAGGCGGTGATCGTAGACGTTCTGCTCAAGACCGACATGCTGCGTGTCGTTGAGCAGGGTCGGGATGAAGGCTCCGTAGAAGCGGGCAAACAGGGTGTATACCAGCGGAAGAATGGTTCCGAAAACAAAGCAGGAGGCAATGATGAGGGCGTAGCCCAGCAGCCAAAGACGGGAGCTCCAGATCATGGCCTTCCAGTCGCTCTCAGGAACCAGTTCCTTGTCGGCAGGGGGAATGATACCGAAGGCATGGTTGATGATCGGGCCGGGTTTGAAAATGCCGATTCCGAAAAACTGGCCGACCAGGGTCGGGATGTCGGCCGGACGCGGGGTAATCACCTCGGGGTCATCGCCGATCAGGTAGGTGTAGGTATGGTGCTGGGCATGTCCCCAGCGATCATAGATCGGTTCCGCTCCATGGGCGAACCCGGAAATCCAGTGCACCAACTCATTCAGCCAGACGGATTTGAACACGGTCCGGTGATGGGTTTCGTGCATGAGATGGTTCAGGAAGCAATAGACGGTTCCATAGGCAAAAAATGCTGGAATCATCCACGGCGTGCCTATCGCGCGATAGGCGAGAATTCCGAGGCCGATGAGTACGGCGAAGAAGGCAACGGTGTGAGCCAGTCCTTTCAGGTCGCTTCGCTGCATAAGTGCCTTTATTTCCTCTCGGGAAATATCGCACCTATACCAACGATCGAGGGTGTCGATGTCGTCTGCTTTCATGGTTGGTTCGCCTTGTGATTTCCCCCGAAAACACCCCGACTAAATCCTATTTACTTCAGTACTATCGAGCTAAATATGGCACCGCTCTATTGGTCGGCATCGAGCGGAACAACGATGTTCCAGGCGTTCCCTCCGTCATCAAAACCGCCGCGTCCATCCAGAACCGCAAAACTCAGGTGGGTGAGCCGGCCGTCCTGCATTAAACCCTGTACGCGTTCGATCTGGCCCATTTGACGTTCGGAGCCATCGTCCCATTTGACCGCTTTGGTATAGGCCACCGGCTTTTCGTCCAGCTTCCAGTCGAGTCCATCTTTGGAATGGGCAAGGATGCCTCTTCCATGGCAATTGCGGCCCAGTTCCAAAGTCTTCGGGGGTCATGGCGCACGGTGGAGATGTCTTTCATGATAAATTCCATGTGGGCTCCTGTCCGCCGCCGCCGATGTCCAGCGTGCAGGCAACTTATACCTGCGTTAGGATGCGTCATATGTGTTCTGTCCTTGCTTCAATTCGAGTTAACTCTTTCAACCGCGTGCGGGCTAATCTGCCGGTTGCGGATCTGCCGACCAAGCTCCGATGTCAATCTCTCCGACTTGGGCAAAATCGCCATTGGCTCCGAGAACCTCCAATTTAACATAGCGCGCCACGCAGTTGTCAAACAGGGCAGTGTGGACGCGTGCATCGGCTTCCCATTCACCTTCGGAAACTATTTTAAAGGAGACGTTATCCTGACTGATTGAAACACGGTATTGAGTGACATTCCCTTCTTTAATGGAGCGTTCCGGTTTCATCCGGTGGGCTGGAACGCAGGTAAGCGCCTCCAGTCCTGACCAGCTTTTGCCGAGGTCGATCGTGATGTGCTGGGGGAACTCCCTGTCGGTAGTCCATTCGGTATATTTCACGCCATTCATTCGACCATCAATTGCAAGGCTGGCATCGCCGCTGGACGCTTCGGCGTTGACGGGCATGACCGAATAGCTGATGTGCTTTGGTTGCGGGGGGAGCGGCGGACGTTCCATGTCGGGTTCCCACAGCTTACCTATATCCGCTAAAAGGTTCAGTTGGTTTTCTTCCAGCAAGCCATTGCGGTTCGGCAGGCACGCCAGCATATAGGTGCAGTAGCGCTCTTCGAGTTCTTTCAACATTTTAACAGCTTTTTGTGGATCGAGTCCTTTCTGAGCGGGGGTGTGTTCTCCCCAAAACCAACCGTTTCCTCCAACGAGTTTGTCGCAAATTGCAGAGCACAATTGATTATCCGCCGGAGGATAAGCCCCCATGGGATATTCGAACATTACGTAGTCGTTGCGATAATACCCTTGGATATGTGTATTGTCACTCACCAAGCAGGCGGGTTGAAGCTCCCGGATCAACTCCCTGATTTCCCGAAAAGAGACCTGGTTATGCCCCGTATTCCAGTACCACCCGTCAAAAAACAGAAAATCGATCTTCCCGTAGTTGGTCAACAGTTCGGTAAGCTGGGTTTTGATAAACTCTATACGGTCTGGGGCAAGGGCTTTTCTCCCAATATGGTGGGTGCTGTCACAGATCGAATAATAGAGCCCGACTCCAAGCCCTTTCTTACGGAATGCATCCACAAATTTTTTGACCACATCCTGTTTATACGGAGCACCGGCCACGTCGTATTCGGTGGTGGCACTGTCCCACAGGCAAAATCCTTCATGGTGCTTGGTGGTCAGCAGACCGTAGGTCATGCCGGCTGATATCGCCGCATCGGCCCACTGATCACAATCAAGCGGTTGCGGATTGATTTCCTCAATCGAATGATTGGCTTCACCCCATCTAGCTCCATACGACATGATGTTATAGCAAATAAACATGCCGAACCGATGCTCACTAAACTCGCGCTGTAGGTTCTCAAGCGGATCGATTATATTCTGTTGCGAGACCAACCGCGGAACGTCGGCCATACCGCAGCCGACCACCAGGAAGACAAGCAATAGCGACCGGACGATAAGGGTTTGAAACAAGGTTGTGTGTACATTCATTATAGGTATTCCTTTTTATTTTAACGGGTTACTTCTTCCATTGCGATCGCGGCCCAGTCCCATAAGCGCTGTGGGTGATGGC
>JAUVCG010000048.1 GCA_030595785.1 Kiritimatiellales bacterium
CCGGCTCACGACTTGGTGGGTCTGGTAATTTAAGAAGGAAGAACAAACCCAACCCACCAATAACAACGATGGCAATGAGGACGATTTTTTGAGCAACTTCTACTTCCATTTTATATCCTTATCTATTTGTAGCGAACGTTAAATATACGGCCCTCTTTTTTCCCGGCGATTTCAATATGAAATCGGTTGCGGCCTGCGGGTCGTTTTCCAAGCGCGCTGCCACCTTCGGTCACGGGGGCCGATAAGTGGGTGGTAAAACATTTACTATCTATACACGCTTTAAACCCCCTTTCAATGAAGTTTCCCCTTAAGTTTCATATGTTTAATGGACATATGTAATAATAATAAATATACACTTACAAAATACATGTGTAAAAAAGGCGTTATGAAAAGGAGGGTGTCAGAAGGCGGGAATATCCGATTACCTACGTAATACCATGTTATCCGGCGCTCCTTTTTCCCGGAACCATTTTAGGGGAAAGGACCTAAAATAGGGCGCATTCGGAAGGTTTTCCCATGTAATACCATGTTATCCATGGCACTTATAAAAATTGTGAGGGAGTGTTTATGACAAAACAGACGAATTTGAAGGTGTTTGAGCAGTTTATGGCGGATCGGGACCTGGTGCCGGAGGCGTACCGCTCGTTTTATGTGCATTGGGTCCGGCGATTTTTGAATTCGGAGTTTAATGCGTCGGAGCTTGAGGGCCGTGACAAGGTGGAGTGCTTTGCGGGGCAGCTTGCGCGGGATTCTTCGGTGAAAGACTGGCAGCATCGGCAAGCATTACAGGCGGTAGCGCTCTATTTGGATGTCTATTTGCCGGAGGCAGAGGGTCGGGAGCATGGAGCCGGGGGCTTGGAGGGGAGGGGATCAGAATGCGCAGGTCGGGCGATGGAGGACGGAAGGCTACGGGGAGCAGGCGGGACGCCTGCGGTACAGGGCCGGCAGGATGCCGGCCAACGTGAGTCGCGTTCCGCGTCAACGTGGTCACGCGATGGCACAGGATCGCCCGCATCTTGCGGGCCGGAGGAGGCTTTGCGAGAGATGAGGAAGTTGCTGAGGTTGCGGCATTATGCATACCGGACTGAGCAAACGTATGTTGAGTGGGTTGAGCGCTATTTGAAGTACGTTGCCCGGCAGGAATTGGCATGGGACGACCCGGCGAGTATTCGGGCATGGCTTTCGTATTTGGCGTTACAGCGAAAGGTGGCATCTTCGACGCAAAATCAGGCGTTGAGTGCGGTGCTGTTTTTGTTCCAGGCTACGTTGAAGATTGAAGTGGGGGAGGTGAATGCTGTACGGGCGAAGCGGGGGCCGAGACTTCCTGTGGTATTGTCGGTGGAGGAGGTGCGGGCCTTGCTTGGCAAGACCGAGGGAACTGCGGGAATGATGCTGCGGCTGATTTATGGCGGGGGACTGCGGATTTCGGATGCATTAAGGTTGCGGGTACAGGATCTGGATTTTGAAAATGAACTTTTGTTCGTGCGAAGCGGTAAGGGCGACAAGGACCGGACGACGATATTGCCGGAGAGTCTTTGCCTCGAGTTACGGACGCATCTGGCCAAGGTGCGTGAACTGCACGAGCGGGATCTGGCGAAGGGGTTCGGTACTGTACACCTGCCGGACGCCCTGGCGCATAAATATCCGAATGCCCCGAAGGAGTGGAAGTGGCAGTATGTTTTTCCGGCAAAGAACCTTTCAATCGATCCGCGCAGTGGGCAAACCCGCCGGCATCATGTTAGCGATTCGCTGCTGCAGTCGGCAATGAAGCGGGCGGTTGCTACGGCGGAAATCCATAAGCATGTGACGGTGCATACCCTGCGGCATAGCTTTGCGACGCATTTGCTGATGTCGGGCACGAATATCCGGGAAGTACAGGAGTTGCTGGGCCATAAGAATGTGGAGACCACAATGCTCTATACGCATGTGATCCGGGAGCTGGGCGTTAAGCCGCAAAGTCCGCTGGATTTGTTGTAGCGAGTTTCAGGGTTCTGGTTGCTGGTGCTTGGTTCTCAATTCCCCGTTTTAGATTTGATTGTGGATTGAATCGGCCTCCGGCCTATTTCCTTCGGAAATTATGCTTCGCGGCTGCATTATATCCAATGGCATGCTGAGGATCCTTCGGGTTGTTGGAAGGCACCCAACGTAGACGCCAGGTCGCCGTGATGTGCCACAAGAAGGTGCAGAGGTTGGTGGATTTCATCGGCGAGCCGTTGCGGGATGCCTTTTGGCACTGAATCCTGGTTTTCGGCCTCTTTGTTTGTTGCTCCCCAATGCCGGGTGAGCTATGATTTCACGATTAATTCTCACGAAAGGAAATGGACGCCTATGTCTGACTCTGAAAACGATCTAAACGCCGAAGAAAATACCGCTAACAGGGCTTTGGAAAATCCCGATGCAGCGGGCTACGGTGCCGACCATATTACCGTTCTGGAGGGCATCGAGGCCGTCCGGAAACGCCCCGCCATGTACATCGGCGACACGGGTTCCCGCGGCTATCACCACTGTGTCTACGAAGTGGTCGACAACTCGATCGACGAGGCGCTGGCGGGCTACTGCTCTAACGTCGAAGTCTGCATCAACGAAGATGGCTCCCTGTCCGTCGTTGATGATGGTCGCGGCATTCCGGTCGACATGCACCCGACCGAAGGCAAGCCGGCCGTAACGGTCGTTCTGACCGTCCTGCACGCCGGCGGCAAGTTTGACTCCGACACCTACAAGGTTTCGGGCGGACTTCACGGGGTTGGGGTTTCCTGTGTAAACGGCCTATCCGAATGGCTTGAAGTTGAAGTCAAACGCGGCGGCCAGATTCACCATCAGCGCTTTGAGCGCGGCGTGGAAGTCACCGATCTGGTCACGATCGGAAAAACCTCCGAAACCGGCACGAAGGTCACCTTCATGCCCGACATGACGATCTTTACGCACGATACCGGCTTCCAGTGGGATATTCTCGCATCCCGCCTGCGCGAACTCGCCTTCTTGAACCGCGGCGCGAAAATCACACTGAAGGAAGAGGCCACCGGCCGCGATGAAGTCTTCAAATACGATGGCGGCATACTGGAGTTTGTCCAGCACCTCAACCGGAACAAGTCGCCGATGCATCCGGAGGTCATTTACTTCGAGCGGGAAAAAGACGGCGTAGTCGTTGAAATCGCCATGCAGTATACGGAGGCCTACAACGAAACCATCTTCACCTTCGCCAACAACATCAACACGATTGAAGGCGGCACGCATCTTTCCGGCTTACGCTCGGCGCTCACCCGCACGGTCAATGCCTACGCGAAAAACAACAAGTTGATTAAGGATGATAAGCAGGCCATGGGCGGCGACGATATTCGCGAGGGCATCACCGTCGTCCTGAGCGTCAAGATCCCCGATCCGCAGTTTGAAGGGCAAACGAAGACCAAGCTGGGCAACGGCGACGTGGAGGGAATTGTTCAGCAGGTCGTCAACGATGAGCTGGGAACCTACTTCGAAGAAAATCCGAATGTCGCCCGTACAATTATCGAGAAAGCGGTGGTTGCCGCCCAGGCCCGTAACGCCGCTCGCAAGGCGCGTGATCTGGCACGGAAAAAGGGTGCACTCGAAAGCGGCGGTCTTCCCGGCAAGCTGGCCGACTGTTCCAGCCGCGATCCGGCTCGTACTGAACTCTTCATTGTGGAAGGGGACTCTGCGGGAGGCTCCGCAAAGCAGGGCCGTGAACGCGAATATCAGGCCATTCTTCCGGTAAAGGGTAAGGTCATCAACGTGCAGAAGGCGCGCCTCGACAAGGTGCTCGCCAACGAAGAGATCCGCACCATGATTACCGCCATCGGAACCGGAATCGGCCTCGACGACTTTAACATCGAAAAGGCGCGCTACCACAAGATCATCATCATGACCGACGCCGATGTCGACGGCGCGCACATTCGCACGCTGCTGCTGACCTTCTTCTACCGTCAAATGTCGCAGCTCATCGAGCATGGCTATATCTACATCGCCCAGCCCCCGCTTTATAAGGTGACGCGCCGCAAGCGCGAGGAATACGTCGAGTCCGACGCCCACCTCACGCAGATTCTGCTCGATCTCGGCGCCGACGGCATGCGCCTCGAAAAACTCGACGGCGAACAGTTGCTCGATACCAAAGGGCTGCGCGAGCTGCTCGAAAGCATCGTCGCCATCGAAGGCATTGCCGACCAACTTCGCCGCCGGGGTATTTCGTTGGATGCTTATCTGGCTCAGCGCGATCCTGAAACCGGCACATTCCCGCTCTACTGCGCCTACATGAACAAGCTCGGCGATGATCTTGATATTCGTTTTGCACAGGATGATCTCGCGCTTAAGGCGATCTTTGCTGAAGTTGAAGCGGCAATAGCTCTGGAAGCTCCGGAGGGTATAGAAGGTGCGGATGTGGTTGAGGAAATTACTGAAGAAACGGAGGAGACTGAAGTTGCAGAAGGCGAAGAGCCGGATGAGGCTCCGGTTGAAGTCGCGGCTCCGGCTCCGGCACCCGCACCCGCCGTGCGGTATAAAGAGCTGTTCTTCTCGCGTAAGCTGAAAGAAATCGTTGGAAAGCTCGAAGAGGGCGGATTTACGTTCGGTCAGCTCAACGGATTGGAAGAGCCGCAGTTCAACCTCGATGACAAAGGATCGAAAACACCGATCAGTTCATTGATGGAAATCGCGCAGGCCGTCCGTATTGCAGGGCGTAAGGGCATGACGATTCAGCGCTATAAAGGGTTGGGCGAAATGAACCCGCAGCAGCTGTGGGAAACCACGCTCGATCCCGACGAACGCCGCCTCACCAAAGTCGTGCTCGAAGACGCCGTCAAGGCCGACGAAATGTTCACGATCCTCATGGGCGACGAAGTTGAACCCCGCCGCGAATTCATTCAGGAGAACGCCCTGAACGTCACCAATCTGGATATTTAATGTAGACGGAGCTTCCAGCTCCGTTGCGCATGAACAGAAAATGAATAGACATAGAATAGGCAAAGGTGGAAATAAACCGAAGGCATGAACCTTTACTCTGAATTCAAAAACCTTATTTCTGTGCTGAACCGCGAGAGGGTTGAGTATGCCCTTTGCGGCGGAATGGCGATGGCGGTGTATGATCTGCCGCGTGCGACCATGGATATTGATTTGCTCATTTTGGTTGAGGATTTGGAGAAGGTAAGAACGCTGGCCAAAGAGTGTGGTTACACGATTGATACGGGATCATTCAATATTGCTGCGGCGAGATCACAAATCCACCGAATGGCAAAGATTGCCGGAGAAGATGAGGAGCCGTTCGTTTTGGATTTGCTTTTGGCTGAGGGTGAGTTGAAAGAGGTTTGGGATAGTCGGCAGGACATGGAATGGGACAACGGCCGATTAAGCGTGGTATCGCGCGAGGGTTTAGTGAAAATGAAACGGCTACGCGGCAGTGGGAAAGATCAGGACGACATTGATTTTTTGACAGAAAATGAAAACTGACATGTCCAGCCACGCGATAAGCCGCCGGATAAAAGCGGTTTCGGAGCTTCGCGATTTGTGCCTGAAACTTGGCAAGGCACGACCGCTGACCGTTAGGGAAGACGAGCCGGAATACAGGACGCGCAACGATTTTAAAGAGAAAGTGGATTAACATTATGGAAAACACGAATGAGCGCATTGACCTGATTAATATTGAAGACGAGATGCAGCGGGCCTACATCGACTACTCGATGTCGGTGATTGTTGGCCGTGCTTTGCCGGATGTCCGCGATGGAATGAAGCCGGGCAACCGCCGCATCCTCTACGCCATGAAAGAACGTGGCTGGACGCACAGCAAACCGTATGTGAAATGCGCGAAAGTGGTCGGTGAAGTGATCGGTAACTACCATCCGCATGGTGATACTGCGGTATACGACACCATGGTCCGTATGGCACAGGACTTCGCGATGCGCGGCATGCTGATCGATGGCCAGGGTAACTTCGGTTCGATCGACGGTGACCGCGCGGCCGCCTATCGATATACAGAGTGCCGTCTTCGCCCGCTGGCGGAAGAGATGCTGGCCGATATCGACAAAGATACCGTCGATATGCGTCCGAACTTCGACGAATCGCTGATGGAGCCTTCGGTGTTGCCCGCACGTGTTCCCAATCTGCTGGTGAACGGATCGACCGGTATTGCGGTGGGTATGGCCACCAATATTCCACCGCATAACCTGGGCGAAGTCATCGATGGAACCATCCTGCTGATCGATAATCCGGAAGCAACGATCGACGAGCTTTGCGAACGGGTTAAAGGGCCGGACTTCCCGACCGGCGGATCGGTCTACGGGCTCAAAGCCGTACGTGATTTTTACACCACCGGCCGCGGCAAAATCAAGATGCGCGGTAAGGCCGACATCGAGGAAGACGACAACGGCAAGGCGCGGATCATCATTACCGAGATTCCGTATGCGCTGAACAAAACGCTGTTGATTCAGAAAATGGTTCACCTGGTCCGCGACAAAAAGCTCGAAGGCATTTCCGACATCCGTGACGAGTCCGGTAAAGAAGGCATCCGCCTGGTCATCGAGCTCAAGCGCAATGCCGTGCCGAACGTGTTGCTCAACAACATCTACAAACACACGCAGCTCGAATCGACTTTCGGTTCCATCATGCTCGCCATCGACAAAGGCAAACCGCGCGTCATGAATCTGAAAGAAGTGCTCCGTTGCTTCATCGATCACCGCTTCGAAGTGATTACCCGCCGCACGCAGTTCGATCTCGATAAGGCCGCCGCCCGCGCCCATATCCTCGAAGGCTATCTGCTGGCCATGGACAACATGGATGAAGTCGTTCGCATTATTCGCGATTCCAAAACCCGCGACGAAGCGCAGGAGCGCTTGATCTCCAAGTTCGATTTCAGCGAAATCCAGGCGAAGGCCATCCTCGAAATGCGCCTCTACCAGCTGACCGGCCTGGAACGCGACAAGGTCGAAGCGGAATACGCCGAACTCAAGAAGGTGATGGAATATCTTCAGGATCTGCTGGATCATCCCGAAAAAATCTATGCGGTCATGAAAGAAGATCTCGAACAGATCCGCGCGAAGTATGGCGAAATCCGCCGCACCGACCTGCGTATTGACGAAGGCGAGATCGACATCGAAGACCTCATTGCCGACGAGCCGTGCGTGATTACGCTCTCCAATACCGGCTATATCAAGCGCGTGCCGACCGATACCTACCGCCAGCAACGCCGCGGCGGCAAGGGTGTGGTCGGCATGAGCACCAAGGACGAGGACTTTGTGGAGCATATCTTCTCCGCATCCACTCACGACTACCTGCTCTGCTTCACCGAAGCCGGACGCATGTACTGGCTCAAGGCCTACTATGTGCCGGAAGGTTCGCGCCAGAGTCGTGGCCGTTCGCTCGCCAACGTGCTGCAGATGGCCCAGGACGAAAAGCTTGCTGCTATCCTATGCATTCGCGAGCTCAACGACGACACGCATAACCTGATCATGGCCACCAGGAACGGTATCATCAAGAAGACCGTTCTTTCGGCCTACAAAAACGTACGTGTGGCCGGCGTTAAGGCGATCAATATCGACGAAGACGACCAACTCATCGGCGTCAAGCTGACCAATGGCGAAGACGAAATCATCCTGAGCATGAAGAACGGCAAGGCCATTCGCTTCAAGGAAACCGATGCCCGTCCGCTCGGCCGGGTTTCGCGCGGGGTCAAGGGCGTCAGGCTTACGGGCGATGACGAAGTGGTGACCATTGAGATCGTCGATACCGAGTCGACCATGATGGCCATCACCGAAAATGGCTACGGCAAGCGCACGAGCTTCGATGAATATCGTACGCAGAGCCGCGGCGGCAAGGGCATTATCAGCATCCAGACCACCGATCGCAATGGCAAGGTGGTCAGCGCGCACGCTGTCACCGACGAGCATCGCCTGATGCTCATCTCCGAGGGCGGACAGATGATTTGCATCGGCGCCAGCGACCTGCGCATTATTGGACGCAATACTCAGGGCGTACGCCTGTTCAACCTCAAGGAAGGTGACAAGCTTGTCTCTGCCGCCCTCCTCGATCCTGAAGAAGACGTGCCGGAAGTTGCTGAAGGCGAAACACCGATTGAAGGTGCCGAAGCTGAAGCTCCCGTTGCAGAGGTTGAGCCTGAAGCCTCTGAAGAAGAGCAGAGCGAATAGCATGAAGGGGCGACGTCCTCGTCGCCCTTGGACAGCGAGTCCCCTGGTTGCTCACGCACCCAGTCTCCAGCGGGTGGACATCCTCTCGGAGCAGGACACCTGCCCTTATTTCCAATGGTTGGAAATGGCGTGCTGATACTGCGGGTTGGTTTGGCTTTTGTTGCGCGAAGGCGAATGTAGACGGAGCTGGAAGCTCCGTCTACGATCAATCAACCGTACTCCTCGGTGTAGTCTTCCATGGCGGCTTCAATGACGGAGTAGGCGTGATCGCGGTCGTAGATGTCTTCAATCTGCACATCGGACGGCTGGCCGGGGACAAGCTTGTAGGTTGCGAAATAGTGGCGCAGGCGCTCGAGCAGGGCGGGGGAGATATCGTCGATGCCGTTGGCATTCTTCCAGAACTGGTCGTTGTCCAGAACGGCGATGATCTTATCGTCCGCTTCGCCGTTGTCTACCATCTGAATTCCGCCGACCACGCGTGCGCGCAGAATGACCTCGCCACGGTTGATGGGGCGTTCGGTGATAACACAGATATCGAGCGGGTCGGTATCACCGCGCTTAGAGGTGGGTGAAAGCGCATGTACGCGCGCCGAACAGTAGGTCTGCGGAATGAAGCCGTAGAGGGTGGGGGTCATGGAGGAAGTCAGCTGCGGGCGGTCGACGCGCAGATAGCCGGTTGTCTTATCAACCTCGTATTTCACCGCATCGAACGGGGTCATTTCAATATAGGCGTTAACGATGCGCGGGAGATCTTCTCCAGCTTCAAGACCGTGCCAGGGATGAGGACGCCAGCGGTAGAATGTTTTCGGGAATGCCATAATGTATTTCCTTCCTGATCAGATCACTAATCTGTGCGCACGATATCCGCACCGAGTGCCGCAAGTCGATCTTCAATAGCTTCATATCCGCGGTCGATCACCTGTGCGTTCTTGATAACACTCTCGCCATCGGCGCAGCAGGCGGCAATCAGCATGGCCATGCCCGCGCGAATGTCGGGGCTCGTCAGCGTGCTGCCGCGCAACCCTGTCGGGCCGATGACGACAATACGATGCGGGTCACACGGGATGATATTCGCACCCATCGCCATCAGGTGGTCGACAAAATACATGCGGCTCTCGAACATTTTTTCGAAGAAGAGCGCAGTCCCCCGGGTTTGTGTGGCGAGGACGATGCACACGCTCATCAGGTCGGACGGAAAGGCAGGCCAGATGCCGTCCTCGATCTTCGGGGTGGCGTTGCCTTCATCGGGCCGAATAACACGTTCAGCTTGTTGTGGAACAACCAAGGTGCGGCCATCGCGAGTCCAATCCACACCTAATTTAGAGAAAGCACGTTGCATAACCTGCAGGGTCTGTGGCTCGCCGGCGTTCGGAATCGTGAGCGAGCCGCCGGTCACCATCGACGCAGTGATATAGCTTCCCACTTCGATATAGTCCGGCTGCACGGTATATTCCGCGCCATGCAGCGTTTCCACACCCTGGATGGTCAGCATGTTGGTTCCGATGCCGGAGATATCCGCACCCATCTGGTTCAGCAGATTGGCAAGGTCCTGCACATGCGGTTCGCAGGCAGCGTTATAGATCGTGGAGGTGCCTTCCGCAAGGGTTGCTGCCATCAACACGTTTTCCGTGGCGGTCACGCTGGCTTCGTCGAAAACCATTTTCCAGGCACTCAGCGGCCCTGCTTCAAAACGGTAGGCCTGGTTGGTGGTGATTTCTGCGCCAAGGGAGCGCAACCCGTAGAAATGGGTGTCAAGACGGCGGCGACCAATGACGTCGCCGCCCGGCGGATAGATGGTGGCACTGCCATGGCGTGCCGTCAGTGGTCCTGCCAGCAGAATGGAGGTGCGGACCCGGGCGCATAGCTCCGGATCAAGCGCGGTGGTTTTCAGGTTTCTGGCGCAAAGGGTGACGGTATGATCGTCTAACGAAACCTCAACGCCCAGGGCCTCCAGCAGTTCCAGCATTACCCTGACATCGTTGATAAGCGGGACGTTGTGCAGTATGACGGGCTGGTCGGTCAATACGCAGGTGGCGAGCATCGGCAGCACGGCATTTTTATTGCCGCGCGGATGAAAGGTCCCCCCGATCGCTTTCCCGCCGTTAATGATGAATTTTGCCACGGCCTGTCTTCCCCTTGAAAATGAAGAGGGAAATCTCCCAGACGGTGCAAAAATAAGCAACCGCTTTTGATGGGCAGTGTAACTATCAGGCCAAAGAAGCATCGGAACTCTTTACTTCCTTTGGCGGTATTCTTTCTGCCAGATCCAGACGATCTTCTTTTCCGTCTTGTCACCGCCAAATCCTCTTTCAGAGGAGGTGGTGCGGCTGACGCAGGCCGTATTCAGCAGAGAGACGGAGGCGAGTAAGATAATGGAAATAAAAAGCTTCATGATAGACTCCAGTTTGAGAACCGCATTATTCGGCGGATTGACCTCGGCCCTCAAGCACATTGCTAAAGAATTCGAGAACCTGGTTGCTGGGCACGGTGAAGCCGATGCCTTGCGTGTTGGCGATCTGCGCCGTATTCAACCCGATCCATGAGCCGGTCAGCGTGATAAGCGGGCCGCCCGACGAGCCGGGGTTGATGGCGGCGTCGGTCTGGATATAGCGTACATAGCGGCCGGTGGGATCTTTCTCCTCGAAAAGGCTGCGACCGGTGTGGCTGATGACGCCGGTCGTGACGGTATGCCCGAAACCGAGCGGATTCCCGACGGCAATCACGTGATCGCCGCCGCGGATCTCGTCGGAGTGGCCCATCGGCAGGAAGGGGAACGGGCGGTTCGCAGGTGAATCGATCTTGAGCAGGGCAAGATCGTAGACCGGATCGGTGGCAAGCACTCTGGCAACATGGTCGGTGCCGTCCATGGTCATCACCCGAATCTCCGATGCGTTGCGGATAACATGCTCATTAGAGAGGATGTAACCCTTCGGATGGATGAGGAAACCGGACCCGAGACCAACGCCGGGAAGCTTGGCGGGTAGGCCGGTGAACGGCAGGTTGATAGGAAGCAGCCGGACTTTCACCGGGGTTTCGGTTTTGACGTAGATGCTTACCACCGCCGGACCGGCCACCTCGGCGACGCGTTGGAATGTCCGGGAGCGCAACGGGATGTCCGATACCGTGAGTTGGCTTTCGACATACAAATCCACCGGATTTGCGCCCTTGAGCACCTTGGCTGCGGGGTATAGACGGACCGGTGTTTCAGGGGAAATCTTTTCTTCGTTCAGGGATACGCAACCTGAAACAAAGGCGGCAGCGAGCAGGGACAATGCAATGGGTATCTTTTTCATGAGACGCTCCTTAATAAAGGGGTTCAGTTTGCCAATCCTCCGAAGGATCGTTCTTACTCCGCTGCGCGGACAAAACGGGCGATGAACATGGCATCTCCGGGGCCGTCCCACGGCCAGATTTGGAGCTGACCCTCCGTTTGCTCGCCCGTGAGCGGGTGGGTGAAGGGATCCGGTTTGAAGCCGGGGTTCTGGTCGAGAAAGTGCATGACAACCTCCTCGGTTTCAGGTCGGGTGAAGGTGCAGACGGCATAGACGAGCGTTCCGCCGGGCCTGGTGCAGAAAGACGCATTATTAAGGATCTTGAGCTGCCGGTTGGCGCATTGGGCAACATCGCGCTTGGAGCTGCGCCAGCGGGCATCCGGGTTGCGCGGCCAGGTCCCCCACCCGGAACAGGGGGCGTCAACGAGGATGCCGTCGAAGGTCTTTTTGAAGGGTTCGTCGCGCACGGCGTTGTGCGGCTGGGTGCGGATGCCGCGAATGCCGTATTTTCGGGCGCGTTTTTTGAGTTCTTTGAGCGGGGGAATGCGGGTATCAGTGGCGAGTACCTTGCCGTTCTGCTGCATCAGATCCATCAGGTGCAGGGTCTTGCCACCGGCACCGGCGCAGCAGTCCCACCAGTCATCGCCTTCCTGCGGAGCGCAGACGTGGCCGACACACTGCGAGGCGACGTCCTGCACCACGAACCGTGCGATATGGGCGGACAGCATATTCGCCAGATTAACTCCGCTGGGCACCGAAAGTGCGGCAGGCAGGGCGGCGTGGACGGAGCTGGGTACGTCGTGGTCGTTCAGGACCTGGACCAGCGGAGCGGAGTCGCTTCGTGCGCGAATCCAGGTGGGCGGACGTTTTTGAAACTGCTCGATGCTAGGAAGGGCCTGTTCCGGATCGATCATGCTTTGAAAGTCCGGAAGAACGAGGTCGGAGAGCTCCAAGGGCTGGAACTCGGCGGTATCCTTGAACCATTCGTTGAGTCTAACTGCTTTTTCGGCAAGGATTTTATCGCCCAGTGGCTCGAGAGGGACGGGGAGGGAGCTGCGGCCTTCCAGATATTTAAAGCTATCGCTGATTTCGGTGCAGTCGAGCGCGGCGCCAACCAGGCAGGCTTCGGCGGCGGGGAGCGCTAATTTGTTGATCGTCCATCCATACCAGCGGAAATAGGAAAAGACGGCCTGAGAGAGAAAGCGGCGGTCGCGCGAGCCGAGTTCTTTGTGTGCGCGAAGGTGGTGGGAAAGCAGCACATCGGCGGGGCGTCCTTCTTCAATAACCAGGCGGGTAATTTCGGGCAGAAGCTCGCCAAGCATATCCGCATGGCGGCGCACTACTTTTTCAGGAAGGGATTTGGGTTTGGTCTCGTCGTCCATAAAGTCGCATTTCTATATTGTACCAACCGGCCTTGACCGGTATTTAAATGCTTCATTACTTGAGGGAGATGCAAATGTCAAAAGAACTCGGATATGTATTAATAACACCCTACACGTTGCGGAAATCGCGAACGGGCGGGGTGCTTGGTCGGCTGATGAGCAGAACGGGGCTGGATCTCGTAGCGGCCCGGATGTTCGGTCCGAGTGCGGAGCTGGTTGAGCGCTACGCCGCGCTGATCCGAAACAGCGAGGACATCTGGCCGGAAATCCGCGAACTGCTATCGGATTATGTCGAGCGCGAGCTTGCTCCGACGGCCGACGGTCAATGCCACCGTGTACTGATGCTGCTATTTGAAGGCGAGAATACCGTGCGCAAGCTGCGCGACGCCATCGGCGGATTCGAGGACTCTATCGAAAGTGCCGATACCATTCGCGGAACCTTTGGTGACTACATCAAAGCCAGTGATGGATCCGTCACCTATTTTGAACCGGCCGCACTGGCCGGACCGACCGTTCCGTATGTCAAGGAATCGCTGGGGCTGTGGGCGGAGTATTCCGAGTCCGACGGAGGCATCCTCGACCATGCCATCCGTCTGGCTGACGAAGGGGAAGTACAAAAGACGCTGGTGATTATCAAGCCCGACAACTTTACCTTCCCGAGTTCACGTCCCGGCAACATCATTGATATTTTTTCCCGCTCCGGCCTGCGGCTGATCGGGGCCAAGTTGCTGCGCATGAGCCTGGCCGAGGCGCTGGAGTTTTACGGCCCCGTCCAGTCCGTACTGCGCGACAAGCTCGGCGGCATGGCCGTCGACCGCGCCTGCGGGGTGCTGGCCGAGGAGTTTGGCTTTGACATGCCGGAGGAAGTGAAGACCGCCCTTGCCGATACCCTCGGCCCCGCTTTCGGTGACAACCAGTTCTACTCTATTATGAACTTCATGACCGGCCAGTGGGCACCGGATATCTGCGGCGACGAAACCCTGTCCGAAGGCAAGGTACGTTGCATGACGCTCGTCTATGCCGGCGAAAACGCCATCGAGAAGATCCGTGATATTCTTGGCCCCACCGACCCGAGCAAGGCGGCGCCCGGCTCCGTCCGCAAAGAGTTCGGCACCGACATTATGATCAACGCCGCCCACGCCTCCGACTCGCCGGAAAATGCCCTGCGGGAAATCGGTATTGTCAAGGTAGAGGAAGACACCATCAAACGGTGGTACGACCACTATTTTTCATGAAACATGAGCCGTGACGTGTAATAAAAGATTCACGGCTCTCTCGTTACATTTCACGCAATCGAATGGAGCAGTTGAATATGTGGAAAGAAATCGAAGCAGCACCGGCAGATGCCATACTGGGACTTACCGAGGCCTTCAAGAAGGATACGAATCCTCTGAAGGTTAACCTCGGTGTGGGCGTATACAAGGATGACCAAGGCACAACCCCCATTCTGAAATGCATCAAGGCCGCCGAAAGGACATTGGTTGAAACCCAGAGTACCAAAGGCTATCTGCCCATTTCCGGAGACCCGGCCTATGCGGCCAGCGTACAGAAGCTTCTTTTCGGCGCGGACAGCGAGGTGATCGCCTCCGGTCGTGCGGCGACCATTCATGCTCCGGG
>JAUVCG010000121.1 GCA_030595785.1 Kiritimatiellales bacterium
GGATGGATGATCTTGAGCTGGCGCAGTAAGTAGTTTGCCTCGGCAGCGTGCTGAACGGCGGAGCGCAGGGATGCGTATTTTTTGAGCAGATCATCGGTTTGGCCGGCCTGGGCGCGCAGAAAATTCACCAGCGTGGTTTGCTGATTAATTTTGTCGTGGTAGATGGCGGCGGTTTCGCGGCGATCAAGGTAGGCGACGGCATGAACGCGGCCTTTATCGTCCGTCCAGGCCTCGGCATGCTGGATGTTGTAGAGGGTCTGAGCAGAGAGGATATTAATATCGGCGGTAAAGTCGACCGTACGCTCAAAGCTATTATTCGTTTCGCGGCTTTGGTCGAGGAGGCGTTCGTCGGACTCGATATGCGCCTCAAAAATGCGCGAGAGATTAGCGGCGGCAGCGTTTTCGGCGGCGCGGCGGGTGTCGCCCTCACCAACCGCTACGAGATACTCGGATCCCGGATAGACTGACTTTGGATTCGCCACCCAGTCCGGCATTCCCCCTCCTGTCAGGCTTTTGCATCCGGCCAGGCTCAACAGGAGGACAGGCAGAATAATTTGGTGGCAGACACGAAGTGAGGCTGGCGCGAAGCGACGGCAGCGAAGCGGCAATAATTTTTGCCACTGAGTACGCATGCCATGGAAATCATTCTGCCACCAAATCATTCTGCCTAATGTCATTTCTATTTAAGGTTCCTAATTGAGGTATGAGGATTCAAGCACATTAAGGTGTCCGGCTTCAATACGGACTCCGACTCTATTGTCGATATGGAGCAGCCTGCCGCGGGTGCTGTAGTAGTTGATACGGATGTCGTAGGTTCCTTCTTCGAGGTGAAGCTCAAGGACGGCGGCTTTGGCAGGGAAAAATCGCGAGACGCGCAGGTCGGCGTTTTCGGTGGAATCTACCGCCAGATCGGCGGCCAGTCGGGTGAAGAAGGCCATACCGCTACCCATGTTTTTGGTCATGTCCTGCTTGGCCTTTTCGGCAGCCAATCCCTTAATGACCGCCCGGGTGATGGTTTTGAGGTAGATCAGCGGCTTTTGGATGCTGAATGTTTCTACAGCGGCATTTTCAAGGCTTTCCAGTTGATGAAGCGTTTGGTCGGTCATTCCGGCGATTTCAACCTTGATGTATTCCACTTTGGACGGGCGCTTTTCCATGTAGGGAAGCTGGATTTTAAAGTGGTGGCCTTCGCTGACCCCTTCCCAGGGAATGACGCTCAGGCCGGAAATATTCTGCTTTCCCATATAATTTTCCGAAGAACCCGCCAGCACGACGAAGTTTTCTTCGGTATGGATGCGGAAGGTGGTGGCCTTCTTGTCGGGAGCAAGGCCACTGAAGGCGATCACGTTAAGTCGGAATCGGGGTGCGATCATGCGTTTAGTAGAGCGGGATAGATCGGGTTTTGGAAAGGTGTAGATATCAGGCTGAAGCTTCCATCCGCGATCAATCTTTTCGAGGTCGATGCGCACATCGTCCCACTTGTAGTCGGCCCGATAGAGCATCATGCTTAAATAGCGGCCAAGGGCGGAGCCCTGAAAATAGCTCTTGCCCGGTACAAAGGTCTCGTGGGCCTCTTCGGCCTCACTCATTTTATCGGCAACCTTATCGTATTTGCTTTCGAGCTGCACCAGCTTGTTGTCGATGCGGCGCACCTCCACAAAGGCGTCGTCGTTGAGGCCCAGCGCAAGGTAGTTGAGCGCTTTAAAGACGTTGAGGTAGATGTCTTCATAGTCCTCGCCGGCATAAGCGAGAATGTTGTCATTCATAATCATGGATGAGGCGGAGCGGGTGATGCTTTTAGTGAAGTTTTCTTCAATGCCGCGCTCGGCTTTTTCGAGCATCTCGTTGCTCTTTTCATAGTCACCGTTCCAGTGATGGAGCATACCGATGTCGAGATAGTAGACGACGCGATCCTTATACGAGTAGGCCGTCTGTTTGGCCGCTTCAATCTTTGTGATGGCCGCCGGATAATCCGCCTTTGCCATCAACTGATCCATCCCCGCATACTGCGACTTATCGGTCCGAAAACTCGCGCAGCCCGTCAGGAATGACAGTAATGCAGCCAAGGAGAGTATTGTGAGAAGCTTCAGACGTTCATGTCCCAGAAAAAGGTGTTTTTTGTGCAGGGTTCCGGCCGTCACCATGTAAACCGTGTTGGGCACGAACACGTGGTGTGGGGCGTGATGCCAGTTTGTTGGTTTGTCAGCCATTGGATACAGCATAAGTGGCGTTGGATGAAAGCGGCACAGAAGTGCCGCACTCCGGTAGGCAGCGCGCTTCGCTGCCTACCACTTCATGCGCGGCGTCTTGACAAGCTTCTTGATCTTCTTGCTGCCGATCCAGACCTTCTCATTGGATTCGAGGTTAATGACTTCGAGATCGACCTGATAGAATTTGACTTCCTCTTTGCCTTCTTTGTCGCTGATGGTTTTAATGCTGCCTTGCAGCATGAAGTCGGCACCGGTTTCGGCAGCGAGGCGTTTTTGGGTTTCCTCGCGCGACCAGGTCTGCTGTTCCTTGCGCTCCTGTCGCAGCTCGCCGCGTTCGAGGGTATTGGCGACAAATTTAACGCGGCCGCTGTTGATCAGTTCGCGTTCGAGATCCTTGGTGAAGGTTTCGGTTTCAATATGCTCTGAGCTCTTGTTGCGGACGGTGCCGACGATGATGACGGGCTTGTTGCCGTTTTTGGCGGTGTATTCTTCGATCCATGGGCGGTTCGCGAGGTCGCTGACCATTTCGGCGGAGACGAGTTTGGAGTCGGTATCGTTCCAGCGTCCGGAAAGGTCGATGGTTTCATCGGTAGCGACGCGCTCGACTTTCGTTTTGCAGCCCGTGACGGCGACGATGGCGGCCAGGGCGAGGATGGTCAGCAATTGGCTTTTCTTCATAACAATCTCCTTGTGGTTCCGTGACTTAAAAACTCACGCAGAGAGTAGCTGGGATGAAGAAGAAGGTCAACCGTGCCGGCTACTCTTCGATTTCGTCATCTTCGGTGACGCGCAGGATTTCATCGATGGTCGTCACGCCAGCCAGCACTTTATCCCAGCCATCATCGCGGAGGGTCTTCATGCCGTGTGCCAGCGATTGCTGTTTGATTGCGCTGGCGGAGGCATGGGCGATGACCAGCGGCCGGATTTCATCGGTGACGGGAAGAATTTCGAAAATACCGGTACGACCTTTGTAACCATTGCCGCGGCATTCATCGCAGCCCACGGCTTCGTAGATCGGGCCCTCTTTTTCGAGCCGATCGATCGGGAAGTTGTGTTCGCGCAGGAATTCCTTGTCCACCTCCAAGGGCTGGCGGCAGGCTTTGCATAGTCCGCGCACGAGGCGCTGCGCAACGATGCCCTCGACCGAGGAGGCCACGAGGAAGGGTTCAATGCCCATGTCGAGCAGACGGGTGATGGTGCTGGCGGAGTCGTTGGTGTGGATGGTGCTGAACACCAGGTGACCGGTAAGCGCGGCACGGATGGAGATTTCGGCGGTCTCCTTGTCACGGATCTCTCCGACCATGATGACATCGGGATCCTGGCGCAGGAAGGTGCGCAGGGTATTGGCGAACGTCAGTCCGATTTCAGGGCGCATCTGCACCTGATTCACTCCGGCCATCTCGTATTCGATGGGATCTTCGGCCGACATGATCCGCTTGTCTACCGAGTTGATCGTGTGGAGCCACGCATAGAGCGAAGTTGATTTGCCGGAACCCGTAGGCCCCGTCACCAAAAGGATGCCGTGGGGGCGGGTGATCATCTTTTCAAGCAGGGAGCTGTCGTGGTGATCAAGCCCCAGGTCCCTCATCGTAATCAGGCCTCCGCCACGCATCAGCAGACGCAGGCTGACGCTTTCGCCGTAGACGGTCGGCATGGTCGAAACACGAACATCGATCTCTTCGCCGCGGATGCGCAGGCTGATGCGTCCATCCTGAGGAAGGCGCTTTTCGGCGATGTCCATGTTGGCCATCACTTTGATGCGGGAGATGATGGACGACTGGAAGCGTTTGAGCTGGGGCGGCATCGGGGTTTCGTGCAGCACGCCATCGACGCGGTAACGAATGCGCAGATCCATCTCCATGGGCTCGATGTGGATGTCTGTTGCGCGATCCTTGAACGCTTCCCAGATGATCTGGTTCACGAATTTAACGACGGAAGCTTCCTGGTCGAGATCGCTCAAGTCCTGTTTCAGCAGACCCTCATCGTCCTCGAGGTCGATGCGGTCATCCTGCATCATACGGTCGAGCGTTTCCGCGCCGACACCGTAGAATTTTTTCGCCGTGGCGGAAATATCTTCGTCCGGGCTGAGCACCAGCCGGATGCGGCATTCCGCTGCCATGCGAAGCGAGTCGACGAGTCCCGGGGCGAAGGGATCGCTGGTGGCCACGTTCAGGCAGTTATCCTCCTTGGCCAGCGGTATCACGTTGTATTGAAAAATCGCCTTGGTCGGGATTTTTTCAAGGATCTCATCTTGAATCTCTGCTTCCTTCAGCCGATGGAAGGGGATATCCATGGCCTCCGCGAGTTTCTCGAGAAAATCCTCTTCCTTCACGGTGCTGCCGGAGAGTACGGCTTCGCGGATGGACTGACCCTTTTCCCGCGCTTCGGACAGGATGGCGTCAAGTTCGCCCTCCTCGAACAGATTCGTCGCTTCGAGCAGGCTTCGGATTCTTTGGTTTGTCGTCAACATGAGTACGGAGTGTGCCATCTAATCTTTGGAAAAAGCAACAGATTATTGGGTTTCAGCAGTGTCCAATCAACGGATCGCCTCCCTTTTTTATTGTGTTTGATCGAGGGGCTTGTTTATTTAGACAATTTCCAGTCACTGCTGTTGCTTTGTGCAGGGGGAAAATAATATTTCAATATTTCTTAGACTGCGCCAGACTGCTTCTATCTTAACTGAGAGGACCCATGGCTGCCCGACTCAAGAACCTAGACAGGGACACCCCGATGCTGCTGCCGCCCGACCTGCGCGACTGGATGCGCGACGACCACATCGTCCATTTCATCATCGACGCGGTGGATCGGCTCCCCGCCGAATACTTCTGCACCAACCAGCGGGGAACGGGCGACGAACAGTATCCTCCCCGCATGATGCTGACCCTGCTCATCTATTGCTATGCCACCGGGCGTTTCTCCTCGCGCGTGATCGAGAACGCAACCCGCGAAGACGTGGTGGTTCGCTACATCTGCGGCGGCGACCTGCATCCCGACCACGACACCATCTGCACCTTCCGCCGC
>JAUVCG010000129.1 GCA_030595785.1 Kiritimatiellales bacterium
TCGTAGAGTTCATATCCACTGGTTCCTGGGGTGGCCAGCACGGCTCGTTTGAGCTGGGCGGTAAGCGGCGACTCCGCCGCGAGTTTTGGGAATTGCATAATATCTGATGATGTCAGGTGGATATCTGCCTCGCGGCTGTCACTCAGCAGTCGCCGGCAATCGGTTTCTTCGAGGATGGGGAGCAGGGCGGCAATATATTCGCGCACAACCGACATTGAAACCCTGCCGTTGAAGGTGGCAAAGATACAGTCCTGATCCGTATCGTATTGAATATCGTATTTCATGGTGTTTCCTCGCTATTGGCAACGATGCTACCTCTCTTATTCGTGAATGTGAATAAGAAAAGGCGCCCCGCGAGGAGCGCCTTTCCTGTTAACCCATAACGATTAACTGATTTTTCGCCGTTAGGCACCGAGGCATTGCTTCATATCGTCCTCGACCGTAGTAACCGGGGCAATGTTGAAGTTATCAACGAGCACCTGCAGCACAGTCGGGGTGATGAACGCCGGAAGGGTTGGGCCTACCTTGATATCCTTGATGCCGAGATGCAGCAGGGTCAGCAGGATGCAGATGGCCTTCTGCTCGTACCAGGAAAGAATTATGGAAAGCGGCAGATCGTTGACATCGCACTCGAACGCGCCGGCGAGGGCTACGGCCACCTGAATGGCGGAGTAGGCATCATTGCACTGACCCATGTCGAGCAGGCGCGGAATACCGCCGATATCACCAAACTCAAGTTTGTTGAAACGGAACTTGCCACACGCCAGTGTAAGAATCACGCAGTCATCCGGAACAGCTTCGGCGAAGTCGGTGTAGTAGTTGCGGCCCGGTTTTGCGCCGTCACAACCGCCGATGAGGAAGAAGTGCTTGAGGGCACCGCTCTTGACGGCATCCACCACCTGCGGGGCAACGCCGAGCACGGCATTGTGGCCGAATCCGGTCAGGATGGTTTTTTCCTCTTCGGTTTCAGCAAAGCCGTCGGCTGCGAGGGCTGCTTCGATGACGGGCGTGTAGTCGCCGTTGTCGATGTGCTCAACGCCCGGCCACTGTACGAGACCGCAGGTGAAGATGCGGGCTTTGTAGTTTTCCTTCGGCTTCTGGATGCAGTTGGTGGTCATCAGAATGGAGCCGGGGAAAGCTTCGAATTCTTCGCGCTGATCTTGCCATGCGCCTCCATAGTTGCCGACGAGGTGGCTGTATTTCTTCAGTTCCGGATAGCCATGGCATGGAAGCATTTCACCGTGGGTGTAGATGTTGATGCCTTTTCCTTCGGTCTGCTTGAGCAGGATTTCAAGGTCTTTCAGGTCGTGACCGGAAACGAGGATCGCCTTGCCTTCAACCGGAGTGATGCGAACCGGGGTGGGGACGGGGTGGCCATAGGTGCCGGTGTTGGCAGAGTCGAGCAACGCCATGACGGTCAGGTTGACTTCGCCGGTTTTAAGCGCATAGCCGACAAGCTCGTCGACAGTCGGTGCCGGATTCAGCAGGAAGGTCATGGCTTCATGGAAGAACGCAAACACAGAGTCATCTTCTTTTTCGAGTACAAATGCGTGGTCGGCGTAGGCGGCGGTACCTTTCAGCCCATAGATAATCAATTCCTGCAGGCCGGTCACATCGTCGCCGAGCGTTGCTTTACGGCTTTCGATGCCGACTTTTTCGCCTTGGGAAATCAGGCCGTCGAGATCGTTAGGCAGTTCCCATTCGCCGCCCATTTCTTTCAGCAGTTGAGCGCCGCGGCTGATGATACCCGCGATGTCGTTGGCATCAAAGTTAACGTTGGTGACGGTGGTGAAAAGCCCTTCCATTACATAGAGATCGGCTTCGCGGGTGGCCTGGCCTGCCTGGCGCGCGGCGTGCGCCTTTTCGGAAATCTTTTTGCACAGTTCGACCAGCAGGTCTTGAAGAGCCGCGGTTTCCGGATCTTTTCCGCATACACCGAATGCCGTGCATCCGGTGGACTGGCTGGTTTGCTCACATTGGTAACAAAACATACTCATTTTTTACTCCTAGGGGTTAATAATTGGTCCAAGTGACCATAATACTCGTAAATCATGCAACCCATTATGCACATGGATAACATCCAAACCTTGATATACGTCAAGAAGTACCCTTTTTTCTAGCCCCGTAATTTGAGCTATCCAAAGACGATGATGTCGAACTCGCCGCGCACGACGATGGCGACTTCGGCGTTCATAGGGTGACGGTGGGGCCGGAAGTACGAGTCTTTGATGGTGGCGATGAGGTAGCGCTGCACCGGATCATTAGGCGAATCATGGAGATTAAAGTTTGTACGCAACCGTTCGCTGGATGCTGCCTTTTTCAAGGTTTGGTCTATAAGTTCTTTATTGATCAGTTTCATGACTGTTTTTCCCTATCGCATGAGTAAAAGGCTGAGCGCCATAACGACCATGCCGGCAACCAGGCCGAAAAGACTGTCGTGTCCTTTGCCGTAGGCTCGGCTGGTGGGGAGCAGCTCGTCGAGACTGATATAGACCATGATGCCGGCAACGCAGCCGAAAAGGATTCCCATGACCTGCGATGGAATGGCTCCGGAATCGCCGCCTACAAAGAAGCGCAAGGCCATATAGGCAATGATGGCTCCAACGGGTTCCGCGAGGCCGCTCAGAAAAGAGTAGATGAAGGCTTTCCTGCGGTCACCGGTCGCGTAGAAAATCGGAACGGAAACGCTGATGCCTTCGGGAATGTTGTGCAACGCGATGGCAATGGCGATCGGAATGCCAAGGCTGGGATCTTCGAGGGCCGCGAGGAAGGTGGCCAGGCCTTCCGGGAAGTTGTGAATGGCGATGGCGAGCGCGGTGAAAAGCCCCATGCGCATCAGTTTTTTATTATGGGCTGTGTGAGCCGGGTTCTGCACGTCAGCAATCTGCTTCATCTGCAGCATGTCTGCATCAGGCAACGGGGCATTCGGATCGTGAAGCGGGGCGATTTCAAATTCAGTATGAATTTCATGCGGGTTTTCCGCATGCGGAATGAGTGCATCAATGATGCCGATGAGGGCCATTCCGCCGAAAAAGGAGGCCGCGTTGATCCAATGACCCATGGGGTCGCCGTAGGATTCCACCAGCGAGTCGACCCCTTTGATGAAAATTTCGACGAAGGAGACGTAGAGCATAACCCCGGCGGAAAAACCGGTCGCGACGGAAAGGAAACGGTAATTCGTGCGCTTCGCCAAAAACGCGATCGCGCTGCCAATGCCCGTGGCCATGCCGGCAAACAAGGTAAGTCCCAGCGCAAACCAGACGTTGTTCATAAATATTCTCCAGTCACTGCCGCAAGCATATCTTTAAACGGTGGAAAAATGAACCGGTAAGCGGTCATTTCTTGGCGATGCGTTCGGCGAGCGGGATAAAGCGGTTGATGAGGCGCATCTGCTCGTCGGTCATGTTTGTCTGCATGAACTGCCGCACATATTCGATGGCTTCACCAGCGATTTGGCCCGTGACATCGCGGACGATGCAGCTCGTCATCACGCCGGTGCGTCCAACGCCGGCGTTGCAATGCACGGCTATATTGGCTCCGGCGCGGAGGTAGCCCGTGACCTGATCGACGGTTTTGGAAAAAGAGTGCAACTCAGGGCTGGTGTAGTCGGCAATCGGAAAACGGATCGGCTGGATATTGTTTTTTTGGTAAATGGCCAGCAGGTCACACTTGGCCTTCTTCTCCAGTTCGGCGTCGGTGACGAGCATCACGGCAAACTCAATACGATGCTGCTTGTAGGTCTTCAGTAAGGCGTTGCCGGGGTCGTATGGGCCGTACGGCATCGGGCTGACGTACAGCTTTCCTTTAACCTCCAGCGGTATGCGCATGCAGTTTTCCCCCTGTTTTCCGAATAGAAACATGAAATCGTTCTCCAATGAATTCGAGATAACCTAGCTTCAACGAGTGCGAAAACGAACTGTAATTTTTGAAATTGCAAGAATGGGCCAAGGGGGTCAAAGTCCTGTCCCATGAAGATCGAGCTGTACATCAACGAGAGTCCGTTTTTTAGGGGTTTGTCCGAGGAGCACCGCCGTGGACTGTCGGATATCTGTGCCCTCAAGAGCGTGAAGAAGCGCGACTACCTCTTTCACGAAGGTGAAAAGGGGAGCAGCATGTTCCTGCTCGTCGATGGCAATATCCAGTTGCACAAGAATACCGAGGACGGGCGCGAGGTGGTGATCCGTGTTGTCAAACCAGGTGAGGTTTTTGCCGAGGTGGTGCTGTTCGAGAAGGAGCGCTATCCGGTTTCCGCCCGCGCCGTGACTCACGCCAAAATACTGGTCTTTCCGCGTGAGGGAATCCACCGTCTGTTGGCTGAAGAGGGTTTTCGCAATGATTTTATAGCCTTGCTGATGGCAAAGCAGCGTTATCTCGCAGAGCGTATACAGGAGCTGACGACCAAAGATGTCGAACACCGCTTCTTCACTTTCCTCCGTAGCCAGTACGGCGAAAAGGAAACGATCCACACGCCGCTTTCCAAAAAGGATATCGCCGCCGCTATCGGCACCACGCCGGAAAGCCTTTCGCGCCTCATCCTGCGTTTGCACGAGGATAAGATCATCGACTGGCAGGGCAAGGAGATCCGGATACTGGAAAACCCATGGCCGTGGCTGGAATAGTTGGGATCTAAAACACCAAGGCACAAAGAACTCGAAGTTGAGTCTTAGTGGGCTTCGGGCCTTCGTGTTTAATTATGCTTCCATCTGCTTCTTGATGCGCACTTCGATGTCGTGTTCGTAGAGCGCGGTCAGCGTTTCTTCGAGGTCGCCCTCCATGACGCGGTCAAGCTTGTACAACGTAAGGTTAATGCGGTGATCA
>JAUVCG010000001.1 GCA_030595785.1 Kiritimatiellales bacterium
CGTCGCCAGCGGTTCCGAAGTATGGCTCTCGATTGAAGCCGGTGAAAAGCTGGCCGCCGAAGGCAGGAAAGTCCGTGTGGTCAGCATGCCGTCCTGGGAGCTGTTCGAGAAACAGGATGCGGAATACAAAGCGTCCGTCTTCCCGGCAGCATGCACCAAGCGTATTGCCGTTGAAGCAGGCTGGCCGACCGGCTGGGAAAAATATGTTGGCCTCGATGGCAGGATCATCGGTATTGACCACTTCGGCGCTTCCGCTCCGGGCGGCAAGCTGGCCGAAGAATTCGGCATCAATGCCGACAACGTTTACAACGTGGCCAAAGACCTGTTGGGCTAAAAGCGGAATTAACCACGAAGGCACGAAGTTCTCGAAGGCTCAGCTTCGTGCGCTTCGTGTCTTTGTGTTTTAAATGGCGGAAGAGCGATGGATAAATATTTTAAACTGCAGAACGGAAGTGATGTGCGCGGGGTGGCGCTTGAGGGCGTCGAGGGCGAACCAGTCAACCTGACCGCCGACATTTCGCGCACGATTGGCTATGCCTTTTCCCAATGGCTGGAGAAGAAACTGGGCAAGTCGGGGCCTGAAGGTTGGCGTTGGCCACGATTCGCGTCTCTCAGCCGAGGCTATCAAGACGGCGGTTTTCCAGGGTTTGGAAAAAGGCGGATGCTCGGTGTCCGACTGCGGACTGGCTTCGACGCCGGCCATGTTTATGTCGACCGTTTTTGAGAACCATCTCTGCGACGGCTCCATCATGCTGACCGCCAGCCATCTTCCATTCAACCGCAATGGCTTGAAGTTCTTCATTTGCGAAGGCGGGCTCGGGAAAGAGGACATCAAGGAAATTCTGACCCTTGCGACCGAAACCGGGGAATTCGACGGACTCACCTTCCGCGATTAAAGGTTTTTCGAGTATTTTAAAGGTGTGACATCGTACCGCTTCTTGAATGTTTGGGGTGTCCGTAGTATGCTTTTTGCGAATAAAAAATAGGCTCAGGGAGCAGGATTCCATAACCTGAAGGACGGATGCGATGAGAAAATGGCTGACTTTATTTTGTGCGGGATTGGTTAGGGTTATGCAGCTGCGCGGTAGTACCACAAAATGTGGTTTGTTCGTAACAGAGGGGATGCTGATTGATGTTAAAGAGGGTGTTTCCATTTATAGGCTGGCGCTTTACGAAGGGTGATATCCGCGCCGATTTTCTGGCCGGCCTGACCGTTGCGCTGGTGCTTATTCCACAGTCGATGGCCTATGCCCAGCTTGCGGGACTTCCGGTCGTGGTGGGGCTTTATGCTTCGTTCCTGCCGGTGATTTTCGGTGCGCTTTGGGGATCGTCGCACCATCTGCAGACAGGCCCGGTGGCAATGACTTCGCTGCTGACGGCAACTGCATTGATGCCGCTGGCCGTTCCGGAAACAGCGGAATATGTGGTGCTGGCCGGCGTTTTGGCCGTAGTGCTGGGCATCATTCGTTTGATCATTGGCTTCTTCAAGCTGACGGTCGTTGCAAACTTTCTATCCAAGCCGGTGATGGACGGCTTCGTGCATGCTGGCGTGCTGGTGATTGCATCGTCGCAGGTGAGCAAGCTGTTCGGGCTCCCGATGGAGCGTTCGGGCTGGTATCTGCACGATCTCTGGAATCTTGTTCTCTCATTACCTGAAACCAACATGATCGCCGTCTTGCTGAGTGTCATTTCAATAGTACTGCTGGTCGTACTCAAGATAGCATGGCCCAAACTCCCGGCGGCATTGTTCGTGGTCATCATTACAACGGTGATGGTCTATTTTTTCGGGTGGTCTGACAAGGTGGCCATCGTTGGAGAAATCCAGAAAGGTTTGCCAAAGTTTACATCGGTCACACTGGAGTGGAGCACGGTGGTCAAGATGCTGCCCGGTGTGCTGGCGATAACCTTCATCGGTTTCATGGAAATGACCGGCGTGGCCAAGGCGGTTGCCGCCAAGAGCCGCCAGCCGCTCGATCTCGATCAGGAAATGATCGGGCAGGGTATGGCGGCACTTTCGGCCGGCTTTACGGGCGGCTATCCGGTTTCCGGTTCGTTTTCACGCACGGCCCTCGGTTTTGCTTCCGGTGCCAGGACCGGCATGAACTGCATCTTTACCGGCGTTTTTGTAGCGCTGTTCCTGATGTTCCTCGCCGGCGCACTGTTCTATCTGCCCAAGGCCGCTCTTGGAGCAACGATTATCATAGCGGTTGTCAAGCTGCTCGATTTCAAGCGGTTATTCGGCTACTGGAAAATCAGTCGAACCGAAGGCTTTCTGGCCCTGTTCACTTTTGCGGCCACGCTCCTGTTTGCGCCGCAGTTGCAAAACGGTATTCTGGTGGGCGCGGCACTTTCGATTGTTGTATTCCTCTTCGAGACCATGAAACCCAATGTGGTGCTGCTGGGTCGTCACGAAGACGGCACCTACCGCACACACGACATCTACAACCTGATGGTCGATCCCGAAATGCCGGTCATCCGGTTCGACGGGCGTCTGTTCTTTGCCAATGTTTCCTACTTTGAGGACATGCTTCTCGATACCCATGGCGAATACTCCGATGCCCGGTTCATTGCCATCGATTGTCAGGGCATGAACGCCATTGATGCTTCCGGTGTGGAAATGCTGGGAGATATGGTAAGGATGCTGCGGGAAAACAATGTCGAACTGCTCTTCTGCCGCATGAAGTATCCCGTCCGTAAGGTGCTCGAGCGCGCCGACCTTCTCGAAGAAATCGGCGAAGCCAACTTCTTCCACCGCATCGACGATGCCCGTGAGCATGTTGGCGGAGAGGTAGGCATAGGTCATACTTTTAAATCCAGCCTTGGAATCTGAATACGCCTGCGTTTGGTTTCGCCGTGCAGCAGGTTCAGCTTACGCCAGCAGGGCTGGTCGCGCTCATTGAGTTCCACGCCTCCAAGGGCCAGCCCCGTCCCCAGAAAGATGCGGTGCTTGCCGTAGCGCCTGTTAATGCGGTCCACCCCACCTTGCCAAGATTTCGCATGCGCTCAATACGTACCTGATCATCAAATAGCTCATACTGCTGCTGGCGGTCGCTCTCCAGTCTTCCCAATACGACCGTTGTCGAGCGATACTCTGCGCCTGCCACATAGAGTTGGTTAAACATCTGTTCGACCAAAAGCATGATTTCCATGGCGTTGGATGTGCTTTCCTTTCACGGCAGTTATGCCTTGGGGTTTACGGTAGTCTGACGCAATCTTGGCGAGGCTCTTGGTGAGGCTTAGCCCCACCGAAACAGTTATATCCAACTCCCGGTGAATCGCGGTCTGGAGATGGATAGCGATCTCCTTGTAGGAAGCGCAGGCAATGATGCCGCGCTCCTTGCCGGTCACTAGTTGAGGTCGATCAGTTTGTTGACGGGGTTATATATAGGTGTGCAAACGTACACATGCAAGGCAAAAGCTATACATGAAAGTCAAGATGACCAACGAACAGGAAGCCCGGCTAAGTGAAACTCCTCGAGGTAGCCAAAGCGATCCGGAGCGAAGCGGAGACAGGCGTTGTGGATGCAACGCAGTGATCAACGAGAGCGGAAACCCAAGGGGGGGTATCTTTGGTAGGGACGGATCGCCGAGCCGTCCACCCCGCCTTGCGAAGGCGCTCTCACGGAGCGCGGCGCGCTCGGCGAGCACGCCCTGTCTTTTTCAACTCGACGGCGACAGCAAACCGCTTAACTTAGTGCCTTCGGGGCATCCCTATGCTTTGATGCTTTCTTCACGGGACTTGTAGATGCGGTCGATGACGGAGTCGCAGAGCTCCTTGTCTTCCTTGAGGGCGCGGACGGCGGAATCGCGGCCCTGGCCGAGCTGGGTTCCATCCATTGAGAGCCATGAGCCCTTCTTTTCGATGATACCTGCGTCAATGGCAGCGTCGATCACCGAACCGGTGTAGGAGATGCCTTCAGCGTAGAGGATGTCGAACTCAGCCTGGGTGAACGGAGCTGCCACCTTGTTTTTCACGACTTTGACGCGCGTGCGGTTTCCATAGACGGTGCCGGCGGAATCCTTCAACTGTCCAATGCGGCGGATATCGAGACGAACAGAAGAGTAAAACTTCAGTGCGCGGCCGCCGGGTGTGGTTTCCGGGCTGCCGAACATGACGCCGATCTTTTCGCGGATCTGGTTGGTGAAGATGCAGGTGGTGCGTGAACGGTTGATGGCCGCCGTCAATTTACGAAGCGCCTGCGACATCAGGCGGGCCTGCAGGCCCACATGCGATTGTCCCATTTCGCCATCCAGTTCGGCGCGCGGCGCGAGCGCGGCGACGGAGTCAATGACGACCACGTCGAGCGAGTTACTCTTTACCAAGGCTTCGCAAATGTTCAGGGCTTCTTCGCCCGAGTCCGGCTGGGAAACCAGCAGGTTATCAATATCAACGCCGATCTTCTTGGCATAGCCCGGATCCAGCGCGTGCTCGGTATCGATAAAGGCCGCAGCACCGCCGGATTTCTGCGCATTGGCGATTACATGCGAAACCAGCGTGGTTTTTCCCGAAGACTCCGGCCCGTAGATCTCGACGATGCGCCCGCGGGGAAGGCCCCCAACTCCAAGTGCGATGTCAAGGGTCAGCGCACCGGTGGAAATGGTTTCAATCTTGGTAGTGGCCGCGGCATCGCCGAGTTTAACGATTGCCCCTTCGCCATACTGTTTCTGGATTTGTGCCACTACGGCACTCAGGGCGGAAGAACTGTCTGCGGGGGTCTCTTTTTTTGCGGCCATGCTGTTTTTTCTCCTTCGATCGGTGGGTCGGGGTTTAAATAAGGGTCGCATTCTTATCCGACCCCCTCGGCAATGTCAACGGCACCCGCTTTCAACCGCAGGTTTTTTTACCCTTGTGGTCAAAGAAGGGGTCGATTTTCGGTTTGTTCCAGGAAAAACATTGCAAATTAGAGTGTAATTAACAAACTCTTTCTAACCATGATCGATCGATTGAAGGATGTGCCGGGCGGCGATCTCGGCCCCGCCGCGTGGAATCTGTTCGGTTGGAGCCGGAGCGGATTCAACTTCCTCCAGCGCACGGCCCAACTCGCCGGCATGGAGCTTGTCGCCGGGTATAAAGGCATGGCGGCAATACTTTTCGATGCCATCCACCAGGATGGGATATTCAAGAAAGTTCTCACGGCTGGTATAGATGATCGGCTTGTTGTTAGCGATGCACTCGGAGACGATTCCGAAGCCGGGCTTGGTCACGACCACATCCATCGAAGCGAGAATGCCCGCGAAACCCATCGGTGAACGCCTGAGGCATTTTATGGTGGAATTCGGCCACTCCAGAGGTTCGACGGAGAAGAGCTCGTATCCATCCAGACGGGAAAGGTTTCCCAGTGCGTGGACATCGAGGTTGAGCGACGTGAAGGAAATCAGAACCCATTTTTTATCGGGATCCGCGCCGCTGTGTTCGGCAATCATCTCCCGGCATTCGGTGCCGGGCTTGGCCAGCAGAGGTAGATCAATTTGATTCGGAAAAGCAGTCATGGGTTCTGCAAAAGGCTGTCGCAGAAGCAGGTCGGTCTGCCGGTAGGTTTTACTGAATGCGTCGACATGGCGTTTCCAGCGCGGATCAAATTTCACAAAGTCGGAATAGATCCAATCCCACCCAAAGTTGCCGGTCGCGATGGCCGGAACACCGGCTCGTTTCGCCGCCTCCAGCGGAATGGCGGGAATGTCAGCCACTACAACTCCCACGTTTTCACCGTCGATAAATGCCATTTCCCCTGCGATCAGGCGGCTTTCATTTGCATAGAGGTGTTCGACCGCGTCGATGGAGGCCTCAAGGTCAACCCGGATCGAATCCTTTTGAATCAGGCCTACATCGAAGGCGCTCGGAATAATTTGAATGGCAGCGGGAAGACGACTTTGCATGAACGCCAAAGGCAGGTCGGTCTTTACAATGATTTCGACATCCCGCGCGGCATTATGAAGGGCATTGAGGATGTCGCATGAACGGGTTCCGTGTCCGTAGCCGTGGGCCGTGATGTAGTAGGAAATCTTCTGCATTTTTGAATTTCGATTTTAGATGTACCGGTCTGCAACGCCTTTATGTAAGAACAGTTCCAATGGTGAGGGTTAAGATCATGGCGAGGGTGGTGCCGAGCTTGATAAAGACGACGCCGAGGCGGGCGAGCACTGCGCCGGTCGCAACATGGACAGCGTGGTCGGCCTTTTTCATCTTGGCGTGTTCGACGAGGAAGGCGCAGCCAAAGCTTCCAGCGATCATGCCGATCAGGTTTCCAATCACGGGAACGGGGATGAAGCTGCCGAGGATCATGCCGAGAAATCCGCCGCCGAGCGCGGCCCAGCCGGCTGCCTTTGAGCCGCCGCGTCTTTGCACGCCCCATGCACTGGCCATGGCTTCGGCAATTTCAACACCTATGCAAAGGAGCAGGAAAACAACAAGGGTTCCAATGCCGGGGAATCCCGGCCAGTGCGCCCAGGCAACAAGACCGCTTGCGGCCAGCACGACCCAGGTGCCGGAGAGGGATAGGCAGGAAAGAATGAAACCGACAAGGCAAAGCAGTCCCGCCAGCGAATAGATGCCGAACAAACCAACCGACTGCCAATCAACATCCATGCGGGTTCCTGCTATTTAAACAGAAGAACGCAAAGGGCGCGAAGCATAATGAAAAATCGCTCTTAGCGAACTTTGCGGTCTTCTGTGATACGTTTTATTGATTAGCGATCCACTGTGTAAGCAGGCGTGCACCAAAGAGGGTGGCACCGGGTGCCTGGTAGGGCTTGGCCGCTTCAAGCCACGCCGTGCCGGCAATATCGAGGTGTGCCCACGGGATACCTTCGGGAACAAATTCCTGAAGGAAAGCGGCGGCCGTCGCCGTACCGGCTCCGCCGGACTTTCCAAGGTTGGAGAGGTCGGCAAAGTCGGACTTCATTTCATCGGTGTAGTCCTTGTAGAGCGGAAGCTGCCAGAGGCGTTCACCTGCCGTTGCGCCGGAATCGATCAGTTTGTCGACCAGCTTCTGGTCATTGCCGAGAATAGCCGAAGCCGCCGAACCGAGCGCAACGAGGCACGCCCCGGTAAGGGTAGCAAGGTCGACGATAGCGGCAGGCTTCATTTCGGAGGCGAGGCCAATTGCGTCGGCCAGCACCAAACGGCCTTCGGCGTCGGTATTGAGTACTTCGATGGTCTTGCCGTTGAAGGCTTTGATGATGTCCCCGGGGCGAATGGCATTGGAACCGGGCATATTTTCGGCAGCGCCGAGGATTCCGACTACGGGAACCTTCACGTTCATGCGGGCGATCATCTGCATGGCGGTGAGTACGGCCATGCCGCCGCATTTATCGTAGCGCATCCAGCCCATACCCTTGCCGGGCTTGAGCGAAATTCCGCCGGAATCGAAGGTGACGGTCTTGCCGACAAGCACGATCGGCTTGGCTTTTTTGTTAGTGCCGGAATGCCTGAGGATAATCATTTTAGCATCCTGTGCGCTGCCCTGGGCGACGGAGAGGATGGCTCCACAACCTTTTCTTGAGAGCTCGGCCTTGCCGAGGACCTGACAGGACAGCCCGTTTTCCTTCGCCATGGCCTTGGCCCATTCAGCGATTTTGGCAGGCGGGGCTTCGTTGCCGGGCAGGTTGGCGAGGTCGGCGGTGGAGAGCAGGGATGCGCCTTGTGCTTCGGCATGCTTGATTGCGTTGCGATCCTTCACGGCACCGGCGAACGTGAGCGTAGGAACGGCCTTCTTTTTGCGGTCCGACTTGAATGTGGAAAATTCATAGGTTCCCCAGCAGGCGCCGCGCCCGGCGAGGAGCTGGTAGTCGGATTCGGACACCCCCTTGAGTTTGATGCCCGCGGCCATGGCAAAGGATTTGAGTCCTGCGGCGCGGCCGGCGCGGACCGCGCTGGCAGCGGCCTGTTCGAGCAGCGCGTTATGGAAACTCCGGTTTTCACCGAGCCCGGCAACGATGAGCTGCCTGGCGGGCGTCTTTTCCGGTAGAGGAAAGATCGCAATCTGTCCGGCCTCGCCCTTGAAGGCCGAGTTCTTTGCATAGTCGGTCGCCCGTTTTTTGAGCACGGTGTTCCCTGCCGGCAGCAGGACTTCGGACCCTTGGAAAAAAACGATGAGTGCATCCTTTTTCTGATCGGCGAGCGGGGCTGGGGAAATAGAGGTCTTCATGTTATTTCAGTCCTTCGGGAAGCTTGGCATTGGGGTTGGCAGGGCGGCCGTTGACGGAAAATCCAACAAGCGCAATGGCCTCTTCAAAGTTCATTTTCCGGACGGTGCTGCTTTGGTAGCGGATGGTCATGGTACGTTTGTCGATATTGTAGGAGCTATCCACATAGCCGGGCACCACTTTCAATCCGGACTGGAGATAGGCCGCCGTTGCCGGGGTCGCCATTTCCGGCACATGGTATTCGTCCGATACTATTTCCTTGCGGAAGCACCAGAACATAAAGGTGGGGGTTGCGTCTTTCTCGGCTTTGTCGCTACATCCGCCCAAAAAAAAGGAAAATGCGGCAACCGCCAGTAGTCGTGTTTTTCTCATTTGGAACCTTCCGGTATTACGTTCAAGAATGGGCGGAATTATAATTCATGCATCAGTTGATATCGATAGATTTCTGCCCACTTTGGAGGTGAACGGAAACCTTCCTCCATGAGGTAGTGGTTTCTCTGTATGATATCGGTGATTTCGGGAAATATTTCGCCGAACAGATAGGCGAATTCAGCATAGTTATCCGCCGCCTCATCAAAGCGCCCCTGGAGCTGGTAGGCCAGGCCCAAAGCGATCATGGGTCCCGGGCTGTCGGGATATACTTTTCGGACATCGACGAGCAGGGTTGACGCCTCTTCATACTGATGCTGGATGAGCAGAATATTTCCAGCCATCAACTTAGCCATCACCGACTTCTCCGGATAATGCTTGATGATCGCGCGCCCGGCGCTGAGGGTTCCCTGGGCATCTTTGCTGGCATAGGCACTGTTCATTTGCGCTTCAAGTGTAATGAGTGGCGGCGGCTTGCGCAGTTGATTGTATATGGTATGGACACTGGCGACCGCCAGAATAGAGGCGGCCACAACGGCTATGTCGAACCAATCGGCCCGGGTTTTTCGGAACACCCTGAAGGCCAGGGTGGATAGGGCCCCTTTAGGCTGCTGGCGATGATGCTGCGTCTCCTGCAGGTTGATAATGTAGGCCGCCGTGACGGAATCGACCTGCAAGGTGCCATATTCTTCAATCGACAGGGTGTGCCATTCGACAAAGCCCTGCATGATGAGTCGTGCGAAGCCGTTGATCAATGTGCCATGAGGATCGGTTTCCTTGAGAATTTCCAGCACAAGCAACTGCTGGAGCAAGGGGAAAGACTGGTCGTCGAGCGCGGACTTCCTCCATGAAAGCAGGCTCACGCCACCCGGTAGATTTCCAGATTCTCTGATCCGGTCGATGACCAGGCTTTGCACTCTGAGAGGCAGTTTTTTCCAGAGCAGCGGCACGAAGGACGGGAAGCCTTTCACGTTCGTCATGCGTCCCCGGATAATGGCGTTGCTGAATTGCGACTCCTCCTCGTTCCAGAACTGATTTTGCAGGTTATGCTCCAGATTCTCGCGTTCCTTAGCAAAAAATGGAGGCTGGCTCTCGTAGGTCGGTGTGGCCTGCCGGAGCCGCTCCAGGGCTTCGATTTCGGTCAGCAGCAGGACGCTGAGATCGACCGTGGCGAGGTCGCTTTCGTAGATTTCCGGCGTGAGGGATTCCCCGCTGCTCTGCCAGCAGTGCAGCCCCCTGCGCTTGGGATCGAAGTGGTGGAGCAGCCATTGCACATGCCGGCGCAAAGGCTGGATGATATCATCGATAAACTGCGGGTCTTTGCGTATCTGCCAGACTTTTTCGGCGGTTTTTGCGATGAGAGGTTTCGGGGCTTCAAGTACCGAAAAGGTTTCCCGTGGCGAATAGGCAGTGGGTATAGCACCGGAGCTGGTTTGCACCTTAAGGGTCGTGCGGATGAGATCTTCAGCGGTCTCGATATCGATATGTCGCCATGCGAGTGCGAGCGCATAGAGATCGTTTGCATCGAAATGGGGAGTGTCCGTTGCAGGCGACTGGCTCCAGATGCCGGGAATACTTCCTTCGGCGGGGCGCAATGCCCGCATCATGCACTCGACACTGATTACCGTGAGCGCATCATGATGATTCATCTCTTCAAAGAGCTTTATGGCTCCGGCGCGGCGTTCGAGCTCGTCGGACAGGTTGGCTTCGAGATCCTTCTCCAGATAGGTTTCCGCCAGTTGGACGGCGTCAGCGAAGATGCGTGCCTTGGTTACGAGGCAAAAGGTTCCGTCGCGGATTGCGAGTAGGGCGGGGGCCGCGTCGTTTTCCAGCCATTGAAATCCGTCCGTTTCGGTGACGGGCTCGGCGGACAGGAGCACGGGGGCGGGAATATTGGAAAACCGGCCCCAGAATACACCGGGCTCCGGAACAATCGCTTCGGCGGAAAAATGCTCCTTTTTTTGCTCAAAGTATCCGCAAAACCCGTTGAACATCAGGTTGATGCGGCTGTTTTGCGGAATGGGGATCTGCATCGACCATTCGGGGGATTTCAGGCTGGGGCATATACGGCCGACGGTTTCCGTGGCATGAAAAAAATAGCCCGCATTTTTTTCCCGGAAGGTCGTTCCGCATCCCCGAGGTTCGAAGATCCATTCGGAGAGCCACGGGTGTGCCGGATATGGACTGAAAATTGAATGCATCGGGGAGTATTGTTTGCTCAGCCGGGAATCTTCAAGCGAAATAACCGGTGGGAACGGTTGTAATAAAGTCGCCAATTTACGTTGACGGGCAGGCGGCTCTTGATATTAATTCTCCGTTTTCCACTATAATGGGTGGATTGTGTATTTTTGTAATAAAGGAGCCCCAATGGGTACTGCGAAGAAAAAGACCGCCACGAAGAAAAAAGTTTCCAAAAAAGCCCCTGTGAAGAAAACGGCCAAAAAAGCGCCGGCTAAAAAGGCGCCGGCGAAGAAGACATCGAAACAACCTGTTCAGAAGGCGGCGACCATCAAGGTTTCCAAAAAAGCGGCTGCCCCGGGAAAAAAGATGGAGCCGAAGCCCGCCAAGAAAGCTCCGGCTAAAAAGAAGGCCAGGAAAGCCCCCGCTAAAAAAGCCCCCGCTAAAAAAGCACCGGCGAAGAAGGCACCAGCCAGGAAAAGCGCATCAACGACGGCTGTTGAGGAGTTGAATGCAGTTTCCCTGATGGATCGCGAGGAGCGCAACGACCGCATCAAGGAACTGATGGCCTTGGCATCCGACCACGGATTCCTGACCTTCGAGGATATTAACGAAGCCTTCCCGGAAGACATGGTGGTGGTGGAAGACATCGACAAGGTGGTCGGGCTTCTCCAGAGCATGGAAATCGACATCATCCGTCAGGACGATGTGGAGGAATATCAGGCTCGCATGGAAAAGGAGCAGGCCGATAAGCAAAGCGCCCGCAGTGATGTCCTGGACGACCCGGTTCGAATGTACCTCAAGCAGATGGGGCAGGTTCCGCTGCTCACCCGCGAGCAGGAGGTTGAAATTTCAAAGCGTATCGAGGAGGCCGAAATTGCAACAACCGGTATGTTCAATCGCCTGGGCTGCGCATCCGATGCCTATCTGGGTGTAATCGAACGACTGGAGCTGGGTAAGGAGCGCTTTGACCGCATTGTATCCGACAAACACGTTGAGTGTCGCGAAGACTATTTCAATGATCTGCCGAAAGTCCTTCGTGGCATCGATCGTAACCATGAGCTGAAGCTGAAATATTTCCACGATTATACAAAAGCAAAAAAAGAGAGCGCCGAAGAGAAGAAGGCCAGTAAAATGTTCGAGAAGGCGCAGGAGCGTCTGACCGAATACTTCAAGCAATTGCACTTCAAGCAAAAAGCGATTGAGGACATCATTCCTTCGGTCGACAAGCAATACTACAAAATGAAGCACTTGCTTGAAGAGGTGGCCCGCCTTAAAAAGAGCCGGGCCAAAAGTGTTGCAGCCGACCTGCGAGCTGTCCGCAAGGAGATCCGCGATCTGGAATCCTACCTCCAGATCGAGCACCGCGAATTTATGGATCAGCACAAGGAGTTGCGGATCTGGTTGCGCAAAGGGCTCAAGGCCAAAACCGAAATGATCGAGGCCAACCTGCGGCTTGTGATCAGTATCGCCAAGAAATATACCAACCGTGGGCTCTCCTTCCTTGACCTGATTCAGGAGGGGAACATGGGATTGATGAAGGCCGTGGAAAAGTTTGAGTATCGCCGCGGTTATAAATTCAGTACCTACGCCACATGGTGGATCCGTCAGGCGATTACCCGCTCTATCGCCGACCAGGCGCGTACCATCCGCATTCCGGTACACATGATCGAAACCATCAACAAGCTGATGCGCATCCAGAAGCAGCTGCTTCAGGAGTTTGGCCGCGAAGCCACGCCGGAAGAGCTGTCCGAAGAAATGGATCTGGCTGTTGAACGCGTTCGCGCTATTCTTAAAATCGCGCAGCAGCCCATTTCGCTGCAAAGCCCGATCGGCGACAGCGACGACACGCACTTCGGTGACTTTATCGAAGACAAGGCTGCGGAAAAGCCGGATGAAATGACCGCATTCAGCCTGCTTAAGGAAAAGATCGGCGACGTACTCGAAACCTTGACCAGCCGCGAACAGGAAGTGCTTACGCTTCGTTTTGGGTTAGTTGATGGCTACCCGCGCACGCTGGAGGAAGTGGGACGCAAGTTTAACGTAACCCGCGAACGCATCCGTCAGATCGAAGCCAAGGCCCTGCGTAAAATGCGTCACCCGACCCGTATTCGCAAGCTGGAGGGATTCCTCGACGGCGAGTAGAATCCCGTGAATTCTACAAATCCGAAATCCGAATATCTAAATCCGAAACAATTTCGAAACGGAAATCAGAAATGAACCAAACGGACTGTTTCGAGCATTTTGGTTTTAGTCATTCTGATTTGTTTCGGATTTCGAATTTAGAAATCAGGATTTTCCTTCCATGACCAATGGAAGGTCCATCATCAAGCGCGATGGGCAACTGGTTCCCCATGATCGGAACCGGATTGCCAATGCCATCTTCAAAGCTGCCGCATCGATCGGCGGCTTTGGCTTTGAAGAAGCGGAGCGGCTGTCCATCGTTGTGGAGCAGCGTACGGTGGAAAGTTATGCCGGGCAGGTTCCGACCGTCGAGGATCTGCAGGATATCGTCGAATCCGTCCTGATGGAAAACGGGCATGTCAGCACAGCCCGCGCCTACATTATCTATCGCCACAAACGCGCCGAGATGCGTGATGTTCAGCGTGGCGCTGTCGAGGCAACCGACAATATTCCATACAAGCGTATCTACGAAGTGCTGCGCTGGAACATCGAGCACGGTTGCGAATCCATCGCAGGAATCAACCGGATTATCGAGGAGGGAGAATATCCCGGCCTGGTGTCGGCGTGCGAAGAGCGCTTTGCGAACGAATGCCGTGCGGCGGGCCACCGGGTGCTGGAACATGGCGAAGACGTCCGACTGATCATTGTGGCCGGCCCTTCCTCTTCAGGTAAAACGACCACCACGATTAAAATGGAAGAGGAGCTTTCGGCCCATGGGAAAAAGTTTAAGGCCATCAATGTCGATAACTATTTCTTCGACCTTGAAATGCATCCCCGGGACGAGTTTGGCGACTACGACTATGAAACTCCGCAGGCTCTCGATATCGATTTGATTAACCAGCATCTGGAGCAGCTGCTCGCAGGCAAAGCTGTCAAAACACCCCACTACGATTTCCATACCGGAAAGCGAACGTTGAACGTGCATGAAATGCAGCTGGCCAACAATGAAATCCTGCTGATGGACTGCCTGCACGGGCTCTATTCCGACATGACCCGCAGTGTGCCGGATAACCACAAATTCCGGCTCTATATCGAAACACTTGGCCAACTGCACAACGAACGGGACGAATTTATGCGGTGGGCCGACCATCGCCTGCTGCGCCGGATGATTCGCGACAGCTGGAGCCGCAACCACGATCCTCTGGACACGCTTACGCATTGGCACTATGTCCGCAAAAGTGAGCTGCAGAACATTATTCCATTCATTGGCAACGTCGACTTCCTTGTCAACAGCGCCATGCCGTACGAGTTTCCTGTGCTCAAGGCCAAGCTCTTCCACTTTTTCCCGGAAGCGATGGAGCTCTACCAAAGCGACCTTAAACGTCAGGACGCCGTTCTGCGTGCCCGGCGTATCCGGCAATTCCTCGAACCGCTTCGTACCGATGTGGACGAAAGATGTATCCCTTCAAACGCTCTCTTTCGCGAATTCATCGGCGGCAGCGAATACGTGTACTAGCGAATGGAAAAGTTCCGCCTTTTGGCGGCTTCCACGCAGTGCACGACTAGCCGCCTGAAGGCGGAACTACGGACTTTTCTTACTCAATACAGCTCGTATTTGCAGAGGAAGCCGTCGAGGCCGCCGCTGCGCAGGGGTTGTTTCCAGTCCGGTTTAAGGCCGAGTTTTTTCACGAGCGAAACTTCACCATAGTAGATAAAGGCCGTACAGCCGGTGCACTTTTGTTTCAGGTAGTCACCGAATTCCTTGAGCAGGGCGGCGGCATCTTCCGTATCACCGAGCCGGATGCCGTAGGGCGGGTTGGTCACGATGGTGGTGTTTTGCAATCCTTCCAGGCTTTGGAAGTCGATACGGCGAACCTTGATTTTCCCGCCATCCGGGAGGGCGACGCGGTTGGTGCGCACGGCTTTCAGGGCATCGGCACTGATGTCGCTTCCTTTGATCAACCCATCAGCGAGTTCGCTGATTTCGCTATTGGCTTTGGTTTTAACCTGATTCCAGACGGCGGCGTCGAAGTCGGGCAGACGGAGGAATCCAAATTTTTTTCGAAGGTAGGCGGCGGGTACGTTGCACTGTTTCATGAGGGCTTCGCAGAGCAGGGTGCCGGAACCGCAGAAAGGGTCGTAAAGCGGGCGTTCGCCATTCCATTCGGAAAGACGGAGGATGGAGGCGGCGAGTGTTTCCTGCATTGGAGCTTCAACGGTTTCGGTGCGATAGCCGCGCTTGTGCAGCGAACCTCCGCCGAGATCGACACTGATTCGCGCCTTGTTCTCATGAATGTAGAGGTTGATCAGCAGGTCGGGATTGCGGGTGTCGACGTTGGGGCGTTCGCCGGTTTTGTCGCGGAACTGATCGACAATGGCATCCTTTAGAACCAGTCCGGCATATTGCGAATGGCGAATGTTGCTGTCGGCCACGTTGGAGGTGACAGCAAAGGTCTTGGTGAGGGTAAGAAAGTCGGACCAGTCGATGTTCTGTGCGGTCTTATATAGATATTTGTCGGAGTGGCAATCAAATACAATCAGCGGGGCGAGAAGGCGCGAGAAAATGCGGGTTCGGTAAACAATCTCGTAAAGGGTGCGCTGGTTGGCGCAAAAGTAAACGCCGAGATAGCCGGGCTTAATGTTGGTTGCACCGAGTTCCTTGAGCTCCGCCATGCCGCACTTTTCAGTGCCGGAGGCCAGCTGGCCGAAAAAGTGATTGGTCTTCTGATAGAGATATTTTTTGTTGCTCATTTCCGGACGGCGCAGTTGTTTTCATCAACGAAGACGACGATCGGTTTGAGGACTTTGGCCTCTACGTTGTCGTAGTTGCCGTAGGAAATGATGATGACTTTGTCGCCGATGGCGGCCAGCCTAGCGGCCGGGCCATTGAGTTCAATCACACCGGACCCGCGTTCGCCGGAGATGGTGTAGGTGATGAACCTTTCGCCGTTATTGAGGTTGACGACCTGTACCTGTTCGCCGGGCAGCATGTCCGCCATGTCGAGCAGATCGCTGTCGATCGTGATGCTTCCTTCATAATACAACTCCAGCCCTGTAATGGTGGCGGTGTGTATTTTGGATTTTTTCATGATCCGCTGCATGGCCTTACCTCCGAGTTTAAAGCGGCGGATATTGCGCCGGTTTAACAGCTTCCGTCAATATGTTATTAGAGCGGATTTCGGGCCAAACGTTGATAATTCCAGACCGGCTTTTACGGACATTTTCGGGCGGCAGGATTATATATAAAGTTTTTTATGGATTTCTTCAGGAAAACAGCGAAAATGGAGGCTATTTTCATGGGTGTGTCCATGGAGCCCTAGTGATGAACAACGAGATGCCATTTACTGAAAAGAACCTTAAGGATTGGGCCGGCTGGCGCGCTTTTCGCGATGGAAAATCGTTATTTACCAGAGGCGTGGTGGAAAAAGTCACCTATGACCATCCGCTCATATCGGGACTCCTCAATCTCGGTCCGCGCGGAATGCGCTCAAAATTCAAGGTGCCGAAACCGGGCGGTTATCCCGATAACCTATGCCCGTGTCGTGATAACCAGGATCGCGGGCTGATTTGCTCGCATCTCGTGGCCATGGGGTTGGAGGTCATCCGCCTCAATGCTGACCCGGCGCTGGAGGCGCAGGCCGATGCGGAGCTGCGGCGAGCTGAGCGACTTGCCAAAAAGCCAAAGGGGAAATATATCCAGTGTGTCAAGAAGTCAGACCCCAATGCGGTGAAGGCCCGTTTGGCGGTGGAACTTCCTGATAACTGGCAGCGGCAGGTGCTCATCGGAAAAGTCGAAGCCGGTATCCATGTGGAGGTTTCCGGCAAACGCACGCCTGCAGGTGATGTTTCGACCGAGACCGGTTTTGCTTTTCCCCATCGCGATGAAAAGATCCTTCATGCCCTGGAAGAATTATCGAAAGGCCCGGTAAAGAGTGCGATGCAATTTACCGTTTCGGACTTTATCAACCTGTTGCAGTTACATACCGGGAAATCCATCTACGAGAAACACCACGCAAAAGGCTGCGCGGTCCATGCCGGCATGCTGGATTCCGTGATGGATATGGATCTCGATCGTGATAATGGTGAGCTCTTGCTTGAGCTTTACACTGATATTCCCGAGGGCGGTGACTCCGCGGATCCATTCTATGTTATCGGCAATACACAAGGCTGGATTTTTTGCGGGGGTCAGTTCTGGCCATTGGGCAATCTGCTTCCGCGTTCGCTGCGCGAAATCTACCGCGAGCCCATCACCATCCCGCGTACGGATGTGCCGGCATTCCTGATGACCCATCTCGTGCAGATTGAAAAACAGATGCTGGTTCGCAGTACCATCACGCCGGATCTCTTTTTCATGAAGCCGGCCAAGCCCCGGTTTCATCTGGTGCTCAAGGGGAGCCCCGCCTCGCTCTCCGCTACGCTCTATGCCCGCTACAACGACGAAATCGAGCTGGTCGCCGGCCGCGCCGATATGCGCGGAAACTTTGCCATTCCCGACGAAAAGGATCTGCTGCGCTACCGCATCCGCAATATGGCCGCAGAAAAAATGGCGGTCCAAAAGCTGGAGGGGGTTGGGTTTTCCGGGCGGGCGGGCGATACGCTCAGAAATATCGTGGGACCGCGCGAGGTGCTCAATTTCCTCGGCAGCGGTGTGCCGAAGATTCGCCGCATGGGATGGAAGGTCGAGCTTGAGGGGCGCATTAAACCCTTTGCCGAAACGGCCGATTATGTCACGCCGGTTGTCCGCGTCGATGAATCCACGTCGGGCGACTATTTCGATGTGGGCTACGACTACGACGTAGGCACCGGCAGCATTTCCGAACGGGACATCCAACGCGCGTTGATGAAGGGTGATTCCTTTATCGAGCGGGACGGGCGGACCATCCTGCTTGATGCCGATGCGATCCAGCAGGCGCGAGAGGTGTTCGAAGACTGTGCCGTTGGCACAGGTAACAGGCCCGGCACCTTCCGCATGAGCGGCATCTATGGAAGCTATGTTGAATCTTCGCTGAACGAACTCGACGGCATTGATATCGAAGCCACTCCGTCCTGGTTGGAAAATGCCAAGCAGCAGAATGAGCAGGAAACGGTCGAACCGGTCGAGCTCAGTCCGAAGTTGAAAGGTACGCTGCGCTCCTACCAGCAGGAGGGTGTCAACTGGCTGCGCTTCCTCGAAAAACGTGCCTTCTGCGGAATCCTCGCCGATGAAATGGGCCTGGGGAAAACCATTCAGACCCTGGCGTGGATCCAGTTGGGTCGCGCCGATGAGGACCATCGCGGAAAGCCGGGCCTGATTGTATGCCCAACCAGTCTCGTCGAAAACTGGAAGGAAGAGGCCGCGAAGTTCACGCCCGACCTGAAGGTGCTGTTGCTGCATGGCACCGACCGCCATCGCAAATGGAAGAAGGTCCCCAAGTACGACATCGTCATCACGTCCTATGCACTGATGCGGCGGGATATTGAGAAGCATTTGGAATACACCTATTCCATCGCCATCCTTGACGAGGCGCAGCATATCAAGAACCGCTCCACCCAGAACGCCCTGGCCGCCAAGAAAATCAAGGCCGAACACCGTTTGGTCCTGACCGGCACGCCCATCGAAAACGGCGTAACCGATCTTTGGTCAATCATGGATTTCCTGATGCCGGGCTACCTTGGACACCACAAGGACTTCCGCGAGTTTTATGAACTGCCCATCCTCGCCGGCGGCTCCATGGGCGACTATGCACAGGCCAAACTGCGGCGCAAACTGCATCCTTTCCTGTTGCGACGCCTCAAGAAACATGTGGCCAAGGACCTGCCGCCTAAGATCGAACGTATTGCGCCGTGCAAATTGACCGAGGACCAGCACAAGGTTTATGCCCAATTGCTCGAAGATTCCCGGACCAAAATCAGCAGCATGGTTGAAAAGAACGGCTTCAACAAATGCCGCATGGAAATTCTCAAAACGCTGCTGCGCCTTCGGCAGACCTGTTGCCATATCGACCTGCTCCATCTGGACGGCGTCAAGAGCAAACACCCCTCTGCTAAAATGGAGCTCTTTTTCGAGCTGCTTAACGAAGCGCTTGACAGTAAGCACCGCGTATTGGTCTTCAGCCAATTCACCTCCATGCTCGCCATCCTCAAGAAGGAGATGGACGCTCGCGACCTGAAATACTGCTATCTCGATGGCAGTACCAAGGATCGCCAGGATGTGGTTAAAAAGTTCAACAAAAACCACGACATCCCCGCTTTCCTGATGAGTCTCAAGGCCGGGGGAACGGGCCTCAACCTGACGGGGGCTGACATGGTGATTCACTTCGACCCGTGGTGGAATCCCGCCGTCGAGGACCAGGCCACCGATCGCGCACACCGCATTGGGCAGAAGCGAACGGTCTACAGCGTCAAACTTGTTACCAAGGGTACCGTTGAAGACAAGGTGGTTGAAATGCAGCAGCGCAAGCAGGGCATTATCGACGCCACCCTCACCACCGATGAGCAGGTCATGCAGAAGCTGACATGGGAAGACGTTCAGGAACTCCTCAGCCTTTGAGTGAATAGAGCCGCGGAAGTCTAGGTGAAAAGCGGGGTGATCCCGAATTTCCGGAGATCAGCTTCCATCGTTTCATCGGATGGTCTTTCTCCTGTCGCTTCAGCTGCTTTCGTGCCCGGTTCATCCAAATGGCATTTTTTTCATCATATCGACCTTCGTTTTATTCTGTATGGAGCTGCTTGATAATTCGATAAAGCTCAGTGACGCCCCATGCCTGTGCTCCGCAGCCGCGCTGCGTGTGCGGGGTATTTCCATCGATCACTTCAGGTGATTGCCGCATGCAGCCGTTGTTGATCACATCCGAGGCACTGCCGAGAAGGGCAAGAGCGGTATCGTGTGCTTTCTCTCCATAGACCATTGCCAGCGCCTCAGCGTACGACGGGAAGAGCCACGTCCATGCCGTACCGTTGTGGTAGGCCGGTTTGCGCCGCGTGTCTTCGTCGCCCGTATAGTGTCCCCAGTACGGGTTGTTCGGATCATTGAGGAGATGCCCGTCGCTGTGGACCGGGGCAGGGCGGCGTACCGGCCGGTCGGCCAGACTGCGGATTGCGCCGGGAATCAACAGCGGTTCGCAGGCTTCGATAATCTTCTTGCAGAGACCGGGATCCGTTACTGCGCCGAGAGTGACGGCAAGGAGCTGGTTCGAGCGCAGCGCATCGTCCATCTCCGCATCATGCGCGCCCGTCCCCGGCACCGCGGCCAGGCAGTCGGCCAAATAGGTGGCGTCGTCGGTCTCGATCACAAACAGCGTATGGATCGACTCTTCCACCTGTTTGGAGAGTTTTTTCCACCGGGGTGCATGATCAATGCTTGAAAGCATGTTGAGGGCATAGTGCCACAGGGCCTGAATCTCGATCGGATAGCCCTCGCGCGGGGTTCCTTCCGGATAGTTCGTATCCATCCACGTGAAATGCGGCGGGCTGAAGATCAGCCCGGAAGCAGGGTCGAAGGCCATGCCGTTTTCCGTGCCGTGGATCAGGCCGTCCGCCAGCGAGACCAGAACGTCCTTTAATGTTCGTCCACCGCAATCCGCCTCCATCAATTTCTGTTTACCCTGGGCTTCCATCAATTCATTGCAGGCAACGAAGAGCCAGAGCGGGGCGTCAGAGGTTTCGCGGTTATTATCGTCGTTACCCCGGATCATGTTCGGGATAGTTCCGTCTTTTTCAAACTTGGCGAATTGCAGCAGGATGTTCTCCGCTTCCTTCAGCAGCCCGGCGGCAATGATACCGCGCAGACAGATCAGCGTGTCGCGTCCCCAGTCGAGGAACCATGGATACCCCGCAATCACCGTCTGGTATGCGTCGCGCTTCACAATGAACTGCTTCATCGCAATTCCCATGCTCTCCTCAATAGACATCTGAGGGGTCAGTCCGCACATAGCGTCATTTTTTTCGGGGAATGACAATATGTGCGGGCTGACCCCTATACCTATACTGGCGATCAGTTCGGCGGTGGTACCGCCGGAGAGGTCAATCTTAAAGTAGCCGGGGCTGAAGAGGTCGGAAGATCCGTCGATGCCGCGCGCCTGGTCGACGGGGTGCTTGATCATGTAGTACCACTCCGGCTCGGAATGGAATTCGCCGGCTTCAAGCGAGACGTTCAGTTTCCGGTCGTCGGCAGGTGCAAACACAAATCTGTTTTTCTGCACTTGGATGGCTTGCGCCCACTGTTTTTCGGGGCCGGCGAAGGCCTTTGTAATTTCGTGGTTGCAGCGGTCTTCGATGTCGGGGCGCAGGATAAGCGTCACCGGGAGGTGGTCGGCGAGGTGCTCAGGATTCTCACCTTCAGCAGGGCGGGTGAATGCCATCCTGATGGCGTTGGTGTCGGGGTGCATTTGCAGCGTGACTTTAAGCGGAACAAGCTGTCCTTCACCTACAGGTACGGCAAAGTCCCATAGGGCGGTTTCATCGTCGTAGACCGTGAAGCGTTCCTGGCAGTGGAGGGACAGTTCATTGGAATAGTCGCGGCAGACGATCCATGCGCGGCAGCGGGTAAACATCGTGTGTCGATCGACCGGAACATTGGGGTCGAGGTTGGCGGAGAGCATACTGTCGTATTTACTGCGCAGCTCCGCCCATCCGATGCGTACTTGCGCGAGCGCACCGTGGTGGTTGGTGCAAACCGCATACCGGTCGCGGTTGTAAATTTCGCCTGCGCGGCAGGTCGTGACGATCCTGGCGTTGCATTCTTCGCATAAAAGCATGACCGGCGATTCCGTATGCTTGATTCCATCGCTCTCAAAGACCGTCAACCTAAGCGTAAGGTTGCGATGTTCGGCGGGTATTTCCAAGGGGTGGAAAATCGTGAAGGTCTTGCCATCGGCCTGCATCAGCGATTTTTCGTGCGCCATTATTTCGCCGTTTTCATTCTTCAGTTCGGCGATGAAGCCGTGTTCCGACCTGATGAGAAGGAAGTGGTTGGGCGGGAGCATTACGGTGCGGCGGGTGTCGCGCGGCCATTGCCATGTGGTAACGATCGGCGCACCACCGGCCAGCTCTTCGCAGAGGGTTTTGGGGTGTTCAATAAAGCGTTCGATATCGATTTTATCCAATGCATGGAAATGATCGAACACATCCATCGTCTTGGCGCGCAAGCGCTGCTGTTCGCTTCTTGCAGATCCCCGGAAGGGCGATTCCATGGTTTTGAGCACGCGGTTTATCCATTCGGGGTCATCGGTCAGGCAGAGGACTTCGCCCGGCTGGAGTGGATACCTGCTGTTATTGTGGCGAGCCGGATTTCCGGAAAGCAGATCAGATCCGAACGCGGAAAAGTCGCCGTGCCACTCAACCATGCCCTCCTGGTCGGCGTTCAGATTGGCGAGAACGAGCAGGCGATTTTCGCCGGAGGCATCCGTGCGCAGAATGGCGGCGGAGTTGTGGTGCCCGTTGGTAATGAGCTCCACGGTGCTTCCCGCATGGAAGGAGGGGTGAATTTCCATGATGGCGTGGATGCGACGAATCCAATCAATCATGTTGTTTTCGGCGCCCCAGTTGAGCGAGTGGGCATTGTGCACGTTGATCTGTTCCTCGGCATACCACTCGACGCCGTTGGCGAAGCCGAACGCGCCGTTGTGCGAGGTGAGTGCGCAAAAGGCCGTGCGCAGACGTGCGAAGGCATGCGACGTGGCGGCAAGGCGCGCGTTGTCGTGCGTCTCGGCAAAGTGGATGAGATTGCCTTTGGATTCGGAGACGTGGATTGATTCAGGGAGGTAGCTGTCGACCTGTCCCTGGTCATGGTTTTGGAAGATTTCAGAATAGGCCCAGTTCATGCCGGAGTCAGCGAGCAGGCGCTCGGTGACATGTTTGTAGCCGCCGAGCCCTTCGAGCATAAAGAGGGTGTCGGGATACTCCATGCGCACCTTGGCGATGATGTATTCCCATGCTTCGAACGGCACCTTATAGCCGGCATCGCAACGGAAGCCGTCGACGCCCTTGCGGCACCAGAAAAGGAAGACGTTGGCCATGTATTTCCACAGGTCGCGGTGGGCATAGTTGAGTTTGGAGAGGTCTTCCCACAAAACCCCCCATGCACCCGGCGACATGAAGGAGTCGTCTTCGTTGCGGTGGAACCATTCGGGATGCCTGATTTGAAGATGCGAGGCCCATCCGGTGTGGTTGATCGGCAGGTCGAGATAGAGCAGCGCGTTGCGGCGGTGTATTTCGTCTGCGAGTTCCTGGAACTGTTCAATCGGGGTGGTCTGCTTGTCGAATTCGGCGAGGGAGGGATCGACCTCGAACAGATCCATGACGGCAAAAGGGCTTCCGAAACGGCCCATCCGCGCGTAGGTGGTGGGGATCGGGTGGACCGGCAGCAGCTGCACGATGCGGCAGCGCAATGTGCCGACGATAAAATCGAGCTCCTTGATGAGATCGCGGAACTTTCCCGACCTTGGAATGACGGCATAGCCGGATTCGTCTAACTGCCGGACGACAGATTCTTCCTGAGGTGTGACTGCGCCCTTGAATTTGGCCGCGCCGAACAGGCGGACGAAGGCGGTGTACATGGTGTTGCTCGCGCAGGTTTCGGCGGGCTCGACTTTCAGTACCGAATTGCCGCCTTCCGGCCAGATAAATTTTTCGGAGCCTTCGGCGATGAAATAGGCCTTGGCTTCGAAGCGGCCGACGCCGAGCAGAGGGAGGGTGATGGAAAAGCAGTCAGTGCCGGCGGCTTCCATCGGGAAGTCGTGCCAATCACGCGAGAGCGATGGCAGGCCTTGTTCGGCATGGCGTATGATTTCGGTGTGCCGAACGTGCGAGTGGCCGATATTCGAGCGCAACCACGCTTTGCCATTCTCGCCGGTGTGGTTTCCCAGCGTAAAGGTAACGGTATCACCGCGGAAATGAATCGTATGCCCGCCCGGTGCGGGGTGCTGGTTCAAGTTGCCCATTAAAAAAATCCTCTTAAGAAAACGTTCCGCGTTCCGCGGATTGGAAACCACATTTTATAGGCGGAATCGTTTTTAATGTCTGGAAAAAAGGGCGTTGATTTTGTTTTGGCTAATCGGTCTGTTTTGCAATGCGCCAGATGTAGAGCCCGGAGATGAGCATGGTGATGCCGGAAGCGAACATTAAAACACAACGGGCGTCAGGGGATCTTTCGGGGTTTTTACAGCACACCACCAGGCCCGTTGAGAAGAGGACTGCGCCGAAGACCGACAGGCTCATACCCATATGCCGGAAAACCGCGATGGGTTTTCCCTTTCCGGCTTTTTCGGGAGGGTGCGAATAATCCATGGCTATTTCTTTTTGATTTTCACATAGATGGTATGAGCGGATTTATTGCCGGGATTTTCCCGGCGTTCGATCTCGAACAGGCCGGTGGCCTCGAACAACATGGTGAAGGTACGATAGCCATATTTCCGTGAGTCGAAGTCGGGTTTTTGCCGCTTGATGAGGCTGCCGCATGGTCCGAGGGGTGCCCAGCCGTCTTCGTCGGCATATTCAGTTACAGTATTTCGAAGAATGTCGATGAGTTCTGTATCCCGGCGCAGTTGCGCTACTGTCTTCTTGCCGCTCGTCTTTTTCGTTCCCGTCTTAGGTATATCATCCTTTTCCGCAGCGGGGGTCTTCAGGATTTCGGTCGAGATAAAGTCGTCACACGCATTGCGGAAAGCGGTCGGGGTCTTATCTTCGCCCACGCCGAAGACATAGATTTGAGACTCCTTAAGGCGCGAGGCCAGCTTGGTGAAGTCGCTGTCGCTGGTGACAAGCGCGAAGGCGTCGAACTGTTCGGTGTAGAGCAGGTCCATGGCATCGATAATCATGGCGGCGTCCGAGGAATTTTTTCCCTGTGTATAGGAAAACTGCTGAACGGGCGTGATGGCCATTTCGTTAAGGGGTTGCTTCCAGTTTTTCAAGTGGTTGCTGCTCCAGTCGCCGTAGGCCTTCTTGACAACAAGGTGCCCGTGCTTAGACAACTCCGAAAGTACGGCGCCGAGCACACTGTACTGCGCGTTTTCCGCATCAATCAACACGGCAATCTTCTGGGCGGCATCAATATTTTTCATTATGGATCCTTCGTTTAAGGATAGTTAATCGGCCAGCAAAGACCATTCTTCGAGGTCGGGTTCGAGATAGGCATGTTCTAGCAATTCCTCTGCCCAGTGCTGATCAGCAGTGACCAGGCGGCGCAGCATGCGGACAGATAGGACTTGTACGGCAGGAACCTCCGACCAGAGAGCATTGTTCAGGCAGCGCCAATAGGAGGGAACCATTTTTTTGGGATGGGTGATTTGCTTGTAGCATGATTCGCAAATGAAGACGCAACCATCGACGTAGGGATCCTCTCCAAGCGGAAGCAGTTCATAGACCTCGAGTTTTACGCTGCCTTTGTCACACAGTTCGCATTTGGAGCGGGAACGGCGTACGAGGTCCTTCGCGAAGCGCGAAAGCATATTCTGCCGATGAAACTTTCCCTGAAACCCCGTAGACATAACTGCATCCCCTTATGCATAGAGGTTTAAAATAGGGAAATTTTTTACAATGTCTGGAAAAAAAACGAATTTTCTGAGGGGTAGAGAAATCGGGTGCAGGAGAAATTGGAGATAACCTGAAACGAACGAGATCATGAGCAGGCTCTATGTTCCTTTTACTCCTCGAACTCGAATTGGTAGTCTAGGCCAAGCTCATTCCGCATAGTGATCATATCGTTCTGCAGCGCTTCATTGACGGGGACGCCGGAATCCTTGCGCTCGATACCGGCCAGGTATTCCTTTTGTCCGCAGGTGTAGATCTGTTCCGCGCCCGGGGCTTTCTCGGATTCCCGCAAGGTGCGCAGGATGTCGCCGGTGGTTTTGCGGAAGTCGGCGGGATCGCAGAAGCATTCGATGTCGATAGCGATGAAGAAGTGACCGAGCTCGTAGGGTTTGAGGTTGCCTTCGGCATCGCGATTGGTGAGCTGCCGGAGGAATGCGCCCTGCTGCAGAGCGGCGGAAAGCACTTCGGTGACGGTAGCAAAGCCGTAGCCCTTGTGGCCGCCGGTCTCCTCGCCGATGCCGCCGATGGGGGTGAGGGCGGCCTCGCCGTTAATGAGGTCTTCAAGGATCTGCTTCGAGTCGGTCTTGCTTTTGCCGTCGCGGCCGATAATGAGCCCTTCCGGGCAGTCGCGGCCTTCGCGGGCATATTGCTCGATCTTGCCGCGCTGGATAACGGAGCTGGCATAATCGTTCACAAAATCGAACGGTTCATCGGTCGGGAAGCCGAAGACAAGCGGATTGGTTCCGAGCATGTTTTCGACGCCGAAAGTCGGGGCGGTGGAGGGGCGCGCGTTGGTGCCGGAAACGCCGATCATGTTTTCCTTGCAGGCCATGAGGGGGTAGTAGCCTGCAATGCCATAGTGGGTGGAGTTCCGCACCACCACCATCCCCATGCCATGCTGTTTTGCTTTGTCGATGGCCATCTGCATACACCGCTTGGCAATCACCATGCCCATGCCGTGATGCCCATCGACGACCCCTGTGGCGAGGTGGTTGCGCACCACTTCGAATTCAGTGACGGGATGCTGGATTTTCTGATGGATTATGCGGTCGTAATAGATGGGTTTGAGCCGCCCGATGCCATGGGAGTCGATCCCGCGCTTGTCGGAGGTAATCAATACATCGGCGCAGACCAGGGCATCTTCTTCGGGTACGCCGATCCCCTTGAACACGTCAACCATGAACCGCTCCATCTCGTCGAAAGGAATGTGATGTATCATGTTTTATCTCCCCGCTGATCGTTTAAGCCCGAAATACTAATATCTGAATTTCAAACCAATCCCATCGCTTCAGTATTTGGCAATTCAGGAATCTATTCAAGCTCGCTTATGGCCAATTGGCTGTCCTGATTATTTCAGCATATTGCCGTTGGCAGTTACGCCCAAAAAACAGTTGCGGAAGTTTTTCGTTTCTTGGATGATGGTCTCGTGTCAGGAGGATATGGAGCCGGTGTTCCAACTCTGCGAGTGAATAACAACAGGAGGTTTGAAATGAAACGTATTGCCTTTACGCTTTTGGCCCTGGTGGTCTGCATCGGTTTTTCAGGATGTAAATCCCCGCCCAAGATGGATTCCGACAAGTCCATGTTTGACTACATGCAGGAAGAGGTCGCAAAGATCGCAGAAAAAGGCGGCATGGCCTCCGTGGGTCTGGGTGAATCCCGCAATACCCAGATCGCTATTACCAAAGCCAAGGTCGAGGCCCGAAAGAACCTTGCCCAACTGGTACAGGTGAAGATTGAAAACCTGGAAAAGGCCTTTGTTGAAGAAATCGGCGAAGCCAGCGGATCCGAGATCAACCAACTGTTCACTTCCGCTACCAAGCAGATCACCTCCCAGACCCTGCAGGGCACCATGCCGATGATACAAAAGTATGAAACCGACGACGGCATTACTACCGCTTATATCCTGATGGTGCTCAATCCCGACGTTATCCACGAATCGCTCAAGAACAACAACAACGCGAAGCATCTCTATGAACGCTTCCGTGCCTCCAAGGCCTTCGAAGAGCTCGATAAGGAAATCAAGGAGTTCGATGAAGCCGAGCGACAGGGCCTGATTGGAATGTAAAACCATCACTCCAATTATCCAACACTCCAATTCTTCAATGAAAATACTGGGTATTGAAACCTCCTGTGATGAAACCGCCGCCGCCGTTGTCGAAGATGGCCGCACCGTGCTCTCCAACGCGGTCTATTCGCAGATCGCCAAGCACCGGCCTTATGGCGGTGTTGTGCCGGAAATCGCCTCGCGCAACCATGTGGCCAAACTTCCGGGGATCATTGAAGAAGCGCTGGAGTCCGCCGGGGAAAGCTACGAATCCATTGATGCGCTTGCCGTCACCTACGGTCCCGGTCTGGCCAGCTCGTTGCTCATCGGTTTTTCCGCCGCCAAGACGCTGTCGCAGCGTCTCGGCAAACCGCTGATCGGCGTCAACCACCATGAAGGCCACCTGCACTCCATTTTCATGAAGGAGGATGCTCTGACCGAGGACGCCGCTTTTCCCATGCTGGGACTCATGGTTTCGGGCGGCGACAGCAGTCTGGTACTGATGCACAAGACGGGGCAATACGAGCTGCTGGGCAGCACGATCGATGATGCCGCCGGAGAGGCGCTCGACAAGGCTGCCGCCGTGCTCAATCTCGGTTATCCCGGGGGGCCGATCATCCAGAAGACCGCCGAGGGCGGAGACCCCAATGCTGTTCGCTTTCCGCGCGGGCTGGACCAATCCGATCGCGGCAAGTGGATCTACAAATACGACCGCAACCTGTGCTTCAGTTTCAGCGGGCTCAAAACATCTTTGCTCACTTTCGTGAAGAACCTTGACCACGCACCCGAAGGCGATGAGCTGCGCGATATTTGCGCCAGCTATCAGGAAGCCGTTACCGATGCCTTGACGATCCGCGTCGACCGCGCTCTCGATCTGTTTTCGGTAAAAAGCTTCGCCTGTGCAGGCGGGGTATCGCTTAACAGGATTCTGCGCGAAAAACTGACGGCACTTTCCGCTAAGAAGGGCACACCGCTGCTCCTAAGCCCGCCTTCGCTCTGCACCGACAACGCGGCAATGATCGCCGGTGTAGCCTATGAAAAAGTGCGTCTCGGCCTTACGGGCGAGGAGCCCGGCGATGTCAACCCCAACCTGCGGTTGGCCAATTGGTAGAATTGTTCTCCAGCATGCGGCAACTGGTCGGATGATCTCTATACGCTGGATATCTCCAGCGATGCCACGACGTTGGTTGGTAATACGGGATTGGGGAATGCGTTAGGATTGGCAGCCATTCCTGAACCCGCGTCGATGGTCTTCTTCGTCTCTGCTTCAGTACTCATTGGATTTATTCGTCGGTGGTTTCTGGTTTAGCATCCTTTTGAATATCTACATGGGAATACCGACGCGGGTTGCATTGGTTTCTTCCGGGACGAATGAATCCAGCCTGACCAATACCAGGTTTGCCCTGAGGCCTTAACCTTGCTTTTGCGATGCTTTAACGAGGGCGAAGAAGCGGTCTTCGTATTTTTCCCAAAGGTCGTTTTGCTTGAGCTGCTCGGCCAGTGGGTTGATCTTTGATGGATCGCGCGATGCTTCAAGAAATCCGCGTTCGATGTTTTCCAGCAAACTGTTTTTCATGGATGCGGCCTGCTGCCGAATATCCTGTATATTGCCCTGGGCGGAATGCTGCACCAGCTCAACCATCAGTTTAAGCAGGCAGACTTCCCATGGGGAGTCGACACCGATGAGGATCGCGCTGAGCGGATCGTCCTTTGCTCCCACTTCCGCTTTGACCCGGTCCATGACGTTATCAAGATGGTCCGTAACGACATATTTCTTGATTTCCTGCTTTTGGATGCGGAAACCATACTGGAGGATCTTGAGGTCACCGCCATGCTCAGCCAGCCAATCGGCATATTGCCTGGCATCCTGTCCAAAATCTTCCAGGTCCATCTGGCCGAGCGACTGCGGAGTGATGATTTCCGGCTTGAGGGCCTTGAGATGGCCTTCACGTACGCAAACCTTGTCGACGCTGTCCATCAGTTCGCAAACCAGATGATAGTTCACGACGGTGTCACCAAAGGTTTCAAGGCGGTTGGTCGGTTTCATTACCAGCTCGGTATTGTTGACCGCGTACCAAAAATCAAATTGTTGTTTGCTGTCCATGGGGATGATTGTGAGACGTGACAAGTGAGCCGTGATGTCCAATGGTCGGAACAGTCACGCCTCACGTTTCACTCGTCATTTCATATCTTTCTCTCGGTCCTGATAGTCGGAAAACTTCATCGAAACCACCTTGGAGACCCCGCGCGTCTGCATGGTGACGCCATAGATCACATCGGCGGCCGCTATGGTCTGGCGACTGTGGGTGATAATGATGAACTGCGACTGCAGAAGGAATTCCTTAAGGGTGTCGACGAAGCGGCTGATATTGGCATCGTCGAGCGCAGCGTCAAGTTCGTCGAGCACACAGAACGGGCTGGGCTTGACGATGAACAGCGAGAAGAGCAGGGCGACCGCGGTCATCGTACGCTCGCCGCCGGAGAGCAGCGAAATGGTCTGGAGTTTCTTCCCGGGAGGACGGGCAATGATCTCGATACCTGATTCGAGCACATCCTCGTCGTCGGTCAGAACCAGCTTGGCCGCCCCGCCTCCGAAGAGCTTCTTGAACATGACCTGAAAATTCTCATTCACGCTATCGAAGGTGGTCTTGAACATTTCGGTGGTGGTGGCGTTGATCGTCTTGATCATCTCGAGCAGCTGCTGTTTGGCGGAGAGCAGATCGTCCTGCTGCTCGTTCAGGAAGGCAAAGCGCTCTTCGAGTTCGGCGTGCTCTTCGATGGCTACCAGATTAACCGGTCCCATGGCATCAAGCTTGGCCTGGATTTCGGCCACGCGCGTTTCGATGAATTCGCGATCGGGCACCTCATCATTTTCCCAGCGCGGGGCTTCCGCCTCGGACAGTTCCTCCCGGGTGATGTGGTAGGCTCCGGTCACGCGCTCCAGCGCATTGTCGTGGCGCATGGTGTATTCGGCGCGCTCCACCTCGAACCTGGATTTCTTATTGAGTTCAGCCTCCATGGAATCGCGAAGACCGCGCAGCCGGTTTTCGGCGGTCGTGAGGGAGTGGATGGTTTCCTCGCGCCGGGCGCGCTCGTTTTCAAGGGTCTGGGCGGTTTCCTGCAGGCGCTGCTCGAGCGGTTCGATCTTGGCGGTCTCTTCCTCCGTCGAGGCCTTAAGGACGTCGATACGCTGATTGTAGGAATCAACCCCGGTGGTCCGTTCGGCGATCAACTCGTCGAGTTCTCGGATGCGCGCCTCCATCGGTTGCTTGCGGTTGATCAGATGCTCCAGTGCCTGGGATTTCTGAGAGTAAACAATGCGGTGTTCAGAGGTGATGGTCAGCGCATCGGAACGCTGTTCCTCGGTGGTGGTCAATGCGGTGGTCTGCTCTGCCATTTGCGTCCGGATGCTGGCCTGGCGGTCGCGTGCCTCCTTCAACTCGGTGGCAAGGCGCGCACGCAGTTCAAGGCCTTTGCTCTCGCTTTCGGCAAGATTATTGAATTCAAAGGTAACGGTTTCGACGCGCTCACGTGCGGATGCAGTCTCGCGCACAATCACCTGCCGTTCGCCCTCCTGCAACGCGAGTTCACGGCGGAACTCCTCGAGCGTTTGGCGGGCGTGGCCGAGAGCATCGGCCGTGCCGGCCTCTTCGCCCCGAAGGGTTTCGAGGGTCTCCTCCAGTCGTTGAACCTCGGCACCGAGTTTACCGTTCTCTTCCTGGAGCTGTTCGCGCAACTGGTGGCGGGCGAGGGGGCTTTTGTCCTCGGTACCGGGCATCCATAGTTCGGAGGATCCGTTACCTGCCGCAACCGTGCCATTCTGCGAAACGACGACCGTATCGGCGGAAAGGATATCAGGAATCTCCAGTTCGGAGCCGACCACGCGAACGTTCCAGAACAGACGGCGTACGAGGGGGGCGACGGCGTCATCGAACGTAATGCAATCGAGCAGGCCCTTGCCGACGGACGACGAGGTTTCGAGCGGGGCTTCCTCCTTAGAGGCGGCAACGCTCAACAGCCGCACACTTCCGGCTTCCTGTTCGCGCAACCAGTCCAGGGCTTTGCGCGCATAGGCTTCGTCCTTAACAACGATCGCGTCGATGCATGGACGAATGATGGCCTCGAGCGCGGTCTGGTATTCGGGGGATGCCTTGAGTTGCTCAGCCAGCGGCCCGATGATGCCGTCGCGGTCGGGCGTAAAGTTATCGGGCGGATCGAGCAGCATCTGTGCTCCAGGCGGATAGCCTTCCTGCCGGGCCTCACCGCCGGAGAGCATTTCGAGCTGTGCAGTTTTGGCGGCCAGCGTTCTGTTTAATTCATTGAGCGCCTTTTCCCGTTCGGCCATCAAATCCTTGCGTCCGCTGCGCTCACCGTTAAGGGTGTTGAGCATTTGTGCCTGGTCCGCCACTTTGGTGGTGAGGGTTTCGACCTGGGCATCCATTTCCTGTTGGTGTTCGAGGAAGGCCTTAAGCGAACGTTCAAGCTCGGATTTTTCAGTGGATAGGCGCTCTTTATTGAGCATGGCAGAGCGGTCGCGCGCGTCGAGCTCGTTGAGCTCGTTCTGCATCGTCGAGGACTTGCTGTCCAGGGCGACCGACTCGTTGCGCAGGCTGTTAAGTTGCGCGCGGGTAGCGTTCATGTGGTCTTCGGCTTCTTTCTGCACCTGCATGACACGATCGAGCTCGCTCTTGGCCTCGGTCTTTTCCTGCTCGGACTCAGCCATTGCGGCGACAATCTTATCGAGTTCACCACGGTGGGTTTCGAGCCGTCCACGCGCTTCTTCCGTCTCCTGCGTATTGCGCTGGGCGAGGGTGGACAACTCCGCGATGCGGTCGTTGTTCATCGTAATCAGGTGATGAGCGCGCTCCAGTTCTCCCTTGGCGGCGGAGGCCTGCTCCATGGCAAGGGAGATGGTTTCCTCCAGCCGGGTCAGTGCCCCGCGCGAGGTTTCGGCCTCGGCTTCAGCGGATTCCACCTGCTCGTGCAGCTCGCTCACCTTGCGCTCGATAATCTGCAACTCGCTGGCAAGCTCATTCATTTTTTGCGCGTACTCGGCAAGTTTTTCGCGCGTTACATAGATGTCTAGTCCGCGCACCTCGTCGGCCAGTTCCTTGTAGCGCTTTGCCTTGCCGGCCTGCCGCTGGAGCGAGATGATCTGGCGCTTGACCTCGCGGATAACGTCGGCAAGGCGCAGCAGGTTGGCTTCGGTGTGCTCCAGTTTGCGCAGGGCCTCCTTCTTGTCGGCCTTGTATTTGGTAATGCCGCTGGCCTCCTCGAAGACGGTACGGCGGTCTTCCGGTCGCGAACTGAGAATCTGATCGATCTTGCCCTGTTCAAGAATAGAGTAGGAGTCGGTGCCGATGCCGGTATCCATGAACAGCCGCTGGATATCCTTGAGACGGCAGGCCTTGCGGTTGATGAAATAGCCGCTTTCGCCGGAACGGAAGACGCGGCGTGTAATGCAGACCTCGTTGTATTCCAGCCCAAGGAATTCGGTGCAATCCGCCAGGGTGATACTGACCTCGGCCATGCCGAGCGGCTTTTGCGTGTCGGTTCCATTGAAGATGACATCCTCCATCTTCGCACCGCGCAGTGCCCGTGCGCGCTGCTCACCCAGCACCCACCGGACCGCATCGGAAACATTACTTTTCCCGCAGCCGTTCGGCCCCACGATGGATGTCATTCCAGGTTCGAATTCGAGCTTGGTTTTGTTCGCGAAACTCTTAAATCCTACGATGTCCAGACTTTTAAGATACACAGGTAAAACTCCTCTGAAAAAATGATCGCCTAAGCTAGCACAGGAGCGGTCACCGATGAAAACCGAATCTCTTCCGAATTCCGGATGTTGGAGAATCGGCTGGTCTGTCGCGATGAATACCAATATTTTCGGCTTTTTCTCTATTATATTGCTTGAACTGCATTGTAGCGAAATATAACCTATTTGGGTTAGTGCGGGTTGTGTTCCGGTCCAATGGGCTTCGGAAAGGGTGGAATAAGCAGTTTTGTTGCAGCAGGCCTGTTACTATTTAGAAAACAGAGTGCATTCAAGGAGTGGGTTATGATGTTTGCTTTTCGTTCGTATAGGAGTTCAGTTCAGGTCATTCTGCTCCTGGCCTCGCTCATGGCCGGATCCGTTTTCGCCCAGGATTATTCTTCGATGGGCATTACTGCCCTTGTGGAAGCCGCCGATGGCATGCTGAGACAAGGCAACTATTCCGGCGCAATCCCTGCCCTTAAAGAGGTGATCGCACGCACGCTGGAACTGAATACTACGCCAGGGCGCAAGACACTGCAGAGTTCCCGCTTCCAGCTAGCACGCGCGCTTTTCCAGACCGGCGACAGCCCGGCGGGAATGAAAGTTATCGAGCAATATCTTGATGCAGAACCTCGCGCTCAGGCTCAGGAGCGCCTGGCGCTGCGCATGATGGCGCAGGGGTACATGGAAGCTGAGAAATGGGAGAAGGTTGCGGAGTTTTCCGGACGGCTTCTCGAGACTCCCAACCTGGATAAAGAAAATCTCCTGAGTGCGAACCTGTTGTACGGGCAGGCCCTTTTCCGTCAGGAAAAGTGGAAGGAATGCATCAAGCCGCTCGCCTATACCGCGAAAAACAGTAAGGATGAAAAGATCCGCCACCTGTGTCAAACCATGAGTGCCCGTGCGCTGGTGGAGTCGAAGCAATGGACCAGGCTTTTCCGGTTGGTGCGCTCGATTTATCGCACCGATGCCAAATATGATATTACGTTGAATATAACGCTTATGCAGGCGGGCAAAACGCTTTTCGAAGGGGCCGCGGAGAAAGAGCTGGAGGAGGGGAAGGATGACCTTTTAAATGCTCTGTTCCTCTACCGCATGGTATTGCCGCGGGAGGACCTGATTGGATATGCAAACCAACGCATGGCCGGGATCCAGGCAGAGCTGGATAAGAAGACTAAAATCGGCATTAAGGAGATGGAAGCGGCGGATCTGAAGAATGAGATCGCTACCATCAGGGAATCAGTGGCTATCCTGAGTGATCTGCCGCCCTATGAAGATGAAGTCACTTTCCGCATCGGACAGATCTATGCAGAAGTAAAGCGCTATTGGGAAGGCTATGTGCTTTTCGACTCACTCTATGAAAAGGATCGCAACAGCGAAATTGGCGAGGCTTCGATTCTCCAGTCGGTTCTGGTTCTCTATGACGTAAAGGAAAGCGCCCTCGCCGAGGAGCGTATTCTCCGCTACCTCGATGAAAAGCCGAACGGAGTGTATGTGTGCACGTTGCTTTCGATGATGATGCGCGACAACCTTACCAGGGAGAACTACGGCGGAGTAACCCAGCTTCGACCCTACGTGGATCAGGCCACGCAGTCGGCGGATGGCGAAGAACAGCAGATAAAGGCCAATCTCCGCTACATGCTGGCCTTTGGCTATTTCCTGAAAAGGGAGTACGCGCCCGCCGGCGATCAGTTCACCATTATCATCGACCAGTACCCGGAAAGCCTGTCGCGGGAGGACTCCATCTATTTTCGCGGCATGGCCTACATGATGCAGGCTAACTACCAGAATGCCATGACAGACTTTTTGCTCTACCAGGAGCAGGGTGAGCATGGAGAACACTATGCTTCTGCCATGTTCCGCGAGGGCGTCTGCCTGTTCGGCATGGAGCAGATTCCGGAGTCCGAGGCGGCTTTGACTAAATTCATTGACACCTTTCCGGACAATGTACTGGTTTCGGAAGCCTACAGCATACGCGGTGACATCGAAGCAGCCAAGGACGGCAACGATAATCCGGAGACGCCGGACGTAAACGAGTATGACCCGCACACGCTGGACCGCGCCCTGTCCGACTATCGCAAGGCGATCGATACATCCGATGTGCCGCTGCAGGCAGCCTATGCGGCGTTCCAGGCCGCCAAGGTCTACAAGCTTGAATACAAGTGGCAGGAAATCATCGACCTCATGAACTACTACATGAACCTTCTCGGTGAAAAAGCCGATGTGGCGCAGGCGGTGTTCTGGATCGGGCAATCCCAGATTGAGCTGGGGCAGGTGGAAGAAGCTGTTTCCGCCTATCTTGATGCCATTGAACGGTTCGGAAACGATGCGAGTCAGGAGGGCATCGATAAGATTGTCATCGGGCTTATCGAGATTGCCGACCGATACCTTTCTGAAGTAGACAAGCAAGGCTTGGTGGTGCAGATCAACATTAAGCTGACGTCTATCACTCCGGGCGCCGATGTCCTTAAATTACGGTTGCTTGTCACAAAGGCGCGCCTGGAAGGCGAGGAGGCCGCTGCCGCTCTGGGCGACGAGTTGATCGCCTCGAAACAGGCGCTTTCCACAACTACCCCGATTTCCCTTTCACTCATGTGCGATGCTGCGGTAATGGCGGGCGACACCGTACAGATGGGCGAGCTCTACGACTATTTCGTGGCGAATTTCGAAGAATCCGGTCAGCTCTGGCATGCCTACCGCGCCCGGATGGTCCAGCTGCTGGCTGAAGAAGCCTATGCCGGCGTCATACTCACCATCGGCGAGGCTCAAGACCTGTTCGGGGTGGAGGACTACATGGGCTGGGCGCAGATCACCAAGGCCGACACCCTGTACAAGATGGGTGACTATGAAGAATCGGAAAAAGCCTACAACACTATCATGGGGGTTCCCGAATGGAGAGGGGGCCTTTATGCCGAAGCGTATATCGGAATGGCGCGTTGCCGACTTGCCACGCAGGACTTTGAAACGGCGCACTCCTTCTACCAGCGCACCTATCTGCTGTTTAAAGGGTATGACGACGGAAAATGGGCGGCGGACGGCTACCTGGGCGCGGCGGACTGCCTGGTCAGGCTGGGACGCAACGCGGATGCCGTCAAGACGCTGGATGAAATGCTTGAAGATGAATATGTAAACACACTCCCGCAGACCGATACCGCGAGGGAATTGAAGAAGAAATACGGGGACGCGTAAATGAACAAAACGATTCTTAATTCAACGATTGCCGGAGTCCTCCTGATGGGAAGCCTCGTGCATGCAGCGCCGTTGCCTGCGGAATTGGTCATGGGCAAAGATCGTTCATGGAAGGGTAAGATCATTCGCCGCGATGGAGATTGGATTGAATTCAGAAGCGGGACCTCCACCAAACCTATCCGTATCGGGGTCAGCACGATCAAGGAGCTGAACTTCGAGGTGAAGATCAACACGGATCGAATTGCGGTGCTGGTAGAGAACCGGGAGTTTGAGCGGGTCATCGATGCACTTACAAAAACCCTCAAACCCTTCGCCGAGTACAACGATATACCCTCAAACCTCTCCCGCTACACCGCAGTATTGATGGAAATCTACTACCTCACGAAACAATATGACAAATCATTGGAGATTTCAGAAAAAATTGCAGAGGATGACCGCAATCTGGAACTGCAGACGAAAGCGCGCGTCTACCGAACCCTGGCGCTGATTGATTCCGGGAAATCGGACGAAGCCAAAGCCCTGTTGTCCACGTATGGCTGGGACAAAGAAACCTCTGCGGATGCCCCGCCGGAAGAACTTTACATCAAGGCCAAGCTCATGATGTTGAACGGCGAATATCGCAAGGCCATGGGAGTCGCTGCAAAAGTGATCGTATTCCACAGTCAGGATCTGGACTGGATACAGCCGGCTGAAATGCTCTGTGCGGAAATTTACACCGAACTCGGTATGTACGATTCAGCCGATGAGGTTTGCCGCCAAATTCTGGTTCTGTACGAGAATACGCCGGAGTTCGACCAGGCAAAGCTGTTGAAAGTCAGGATCGAAAAGTTGCGGGCCGATCAAAAAGTAGAAGATAGTTTAAAGTCAAACGAAGCTTAACCGAACGGAGAGGAGCAAGAAAATGAGTAAGAAAATTATTAAATTGGCATTTTGTTTCAGCCTGGTACTTGGGCCGGTCGCCTTTGCACAGGATGGGGCCGATGCCGAAGAACCGACCGTCCAGAAAACTACCCTTATGGCGATGATCAAGCAGGGCGGATGGTCCATGTATCCACTGGGTTTGTTCTCGGTTCTCATGGTCTATTTTATTGTCCAAAACTCGCTTACTCTGCGTGAGAAGGTATTGCTGCGCCCCGATATGATGCCGGACTTCATTAAGCTGATGAAGGACAAAAAGGTGCTCGAGGCCCATACCCTCTGCAAGGAGAACGAAACCCTCTTTACCTATGTATTCGCTGCGGGACTTGAGCGCTGCTCCGCTTCGGGCGAAATTGATTACGGGAAGGTGAAGGAAGCCATCGATGAAGCCAGCACGGAGGAAGTGACCCAATACATGAAAGCCATCGACTATCTTTCGATCATCGGAGCAACCGCTCCCATGCTCGGGCTGCTGGGTACGGTGTCCGGCATGATCAAGGCCTTCCAGACCATCGGATCGAAAGGAATGGGTAAGCCGCAGGAACTTGCCGGAAACATTGGTGAGGCCCTCGTTACGACGGCGACCGGTCTGATCATCGCCATCCCCGCCATGCTGACCTATTTCTATTTCCGGAATAACTTCATCAAGTCTACAGCAACTCTGGGCCGCAATATCGGCGCTCTGCTCGACACGCTTGAATCCGGCGAATTGCCGCTTGGCTTCGAGAGTATGGGTGGAGCCGGGGGCGCATCTAAAACCGCCGCTGAATAAACCCCTGCCCGACGAGGTGTGCAATGAAAATCAAACTACCTAAAAAAGACGATGTAGAAATCGACATGGCCCCCATGATCGACATGGTGTTCCTGTTGCTTATCTTCTTCATGGTGGCTTCAGTAGTGGTGACGGAAAAGATTGATATACAACTTCCCGAGTCCAAATCCGCAAAGGTTCCAGAGGACATCAAGGGGCGTCTTGTACTTGCAGTGGATGTTAATGACCAGATCTATATCGGAATGACTCCTGTTACGATTGATGAACTCAAAGTGGTTATCAGTGAGGAACTCGAGTTGGATCCTAACCTGCGGATTATGATCCGGGCGGATGCACGAGTCCCGTACAAGACCAGCAAAGAGCTCATGATTGCCTGCGGTAGCGTCGGGGCAACCGACCTCATCTATGCGAGCTTCGAGGAATAGCCATGAAACTGCTTGAAGACTTAATGACCAAGAAAACCGAGCTGCAGATCACGCCGTTGATCGACGTGGTGTTCCTGCTGCTCATTTACTTCATGGTGACGGCATCGCTCATCAAGAAGGAAGCGGACCTCTCCTTTATGCTTCCTGCCAAGGTGGATACGCCGGATCCAATCACGCTTCCAATCGAGGTGTTGATCGAAGTGAGCGAAGCGGGTGATATTCTGATCAATGGAATGGTTTTTGGTCATCAATCAAATAACCTCGATGATCTCATCAACCAGCTGGCTTCCTACAAGGAAGCGGCCGACTCATCGAAAAGCGATCTGATTGTGAACATCCTTCCCGACGATAAGGCCTTGCATGGCCGAATCGTGATGGTGATGGATGCCTGCGCAGCGGCGAAAGTGGAAAACATGTCGTTCAGCATGAACATGTAACCGCGATGGATCGCACCCGGAACAACAAAGCCCGCCAATTCCCGGCGGGCTTTTTCTTTGGTTTATGACCCGAGTAGCACTTCCTTGTCGGGCGTTCTCAGCGTCTTTGCGAGGCATCATTTTATACCGTAAAGTTTTCCCGGAAGGTATACGACTCAATAGCCGGATGGATTTTAAATATTCGGGCTTATTCGCTTTCTTCGCCCGCAGGCATACTCTACCTTTGAAAAAGAATGAAGTAGGAGAGATGAAAAAGGAACCTGCGGTCAGATTTTGGCTTGAAACCGTCTTGGACCCGATTTCACCATTCAGGTTTCAGGTTTCAGGTTTCATCTCTCACATTAGAGGAGTCTCTGAATGAAAGTAGAAGTTTTTTGCCTTTGCGATGCCGCTACGGATAACCGCGGAAAGCTGAACGTCCTTGGTACATTCGATCAGATCTATTCCGCCAAAATGCCGGTGGTTCATCCGGCGTGTGCCATCGCCCTGCGGATGCGGTTCGACAAGATGGAAGAGGGGGCGCACAAGGTGAATATTCAATTGGTCGATCCCGATGGACGCCCTGTATTCCAGCCGATGGAAGGCGAAGTGCACCCGCGCATGGCGCCGGATGTCGATTCGGTAGCCGTCAACCTGATACTCAATTTCCAGCATGTGAAGTTTGAATCCTTTGCGGACTATCAGGTCAACCTGGCCATCGATGACCAATCCATTGCGTCACTGCCCCTGCGCGTACGCGAGCTTCCAAAGCAGCATTTGGCCTGATTTATAATCGACCTCGTCCTTCCTCCTCGTCCTCGGTTACATTCTTCGAGGTCGAGGAGGATGGTTGGGCACGAACCACATTCTCCGTGGGCAATACACATTCCGGATAAATGGCGCATAACGGAGGGGAAACCTGTCGGGCAGTGTTTTTTGCGCATATTTCCGTCCAATCTCCGGAATGAAAGTGATATAAACCGATCGTTGGAATTGATGGATTATGTATGGATTCCAAGTCAGGAATCCAGGGAACGAAGGAATTGCCATGTCGAGTACAATCGGAACACTGTTCAAGGTATCCACCTATGGGGAATCACACGGGAAGGCGGTTGGTGCCATCGTGGATGGCTGTCCCGCCAGTGTGGAGTTAAGCGAGGCCGACATCCAGCCGCAGCTCACGCGCCGCCGCCCCGGCCAGAGCGATATGACCACCCCGCGCGACGAGGCCGACCGGGTTACTATCCTTTCCGGCGTTGAAAACGGAAAAACCCTCGGATCGCCTATTGGCCTGATGGTCAACAATCGCGACCAGCGCCCCGGCGACTATCAGGAAATGAGCAATGTGCCGCGCCCATCACACGCCGACTTTACCTACCAGATGAAGTACGGCAACCGCGCTGCCAGCGGTGGCGGCCGCTCCAGCGCTCGCGAAACGATTGGCCGCGTCGCCGCCGGTGCCATTGCCGAAAAGATTCTCGCTGAACGCTTCAATACCAGAATTGCCGCGTGGGTTAGTGCTGTTGGCGATATCGACGCACGCGATATGAGGGGTGAAAACCTGACTCGCGAGCAGATCGACTCCAATATTATCCGCTGTCCTGACGAGACAGCTGCCGCAAAAATGATCGAGCTTGTCGCGGCCACACGTGATCGCAAGGATTCCGTCGGCGGCGTGCTGACCTGCGTTGCGGAAAATATTCCTATCGGGCTTGGCGAACCTGTTTTCGAAAGAATGGAGGCCATGCTGGCGCAGGCAATGTTGTCGATTCCTGCAACCAAGGGTTTTGAAATCGGCTCCGGTTTTTCCGGTTCGCGCATGTTCGGTTCGCAGCACAACGATCCGTTCGAGCTCAAGGCTGATGGACGGCTGGGAACCACAACCAATCATAGCGGCGGCGTGCAGGGTGGTATATCCAATGGCGAGCCGATTGTTTTCCGCGTGGCCTTCAAGCCTCCGGCCACCATCGGGTTAGCGCAGGAAACTGCTGCGTTCGATGGCGCCTCTTCCGTGCTGGAGGCCAAGGGTCGTCATGACCCCTGCGTAGTTCCGCGCGCGGTGCCGATCGTTGAAACCATGACCGCGCTGGTGCTGATGGACTTTGTCCTGCGCCAAAGCTATCGGAATTTTTGATCGTTGAATGCCGGTTTTTGATTTGCAGAGCTTCCACCTTCGCCAAGGCGTTGGCTTTTCCTGGGAATAAGGCGTCGAAGACCAACCAATCAAAATTCAAAATTCGAAAATAAAACAACCCCATACATGAACCGCACGCCAAACATAAACCAACCAACACCTCCCATACCCAGGTCTTTCCATGTAATGACCAAGCCGATCGGGCCGTTGTGCAACCTCGACTGCAAATATTGCTTCTACCTCGAAAAGGAAAAGCTGTTTCCTGCGGACGAAAATTACAAGATGCGCGATGAGGTGCTGGAAGCGTATATCCGCAAATATATCCAGAGTCAAAACACGCCGGAAATCAGCTTTGCCTGGCAGGGCGGTGAGCCAACCCTGATGGGGCTCGATTTTTTCAGGAAGGGGGTTGCTCTCCAGCGTCAGTGTGCCGGTGGTCGGCCGGTTCACAATTCGTTCCAGACCAACGGCACCAACCTCGACGACGACTGGTGTAGATTTTTTGCGCGGGAGGGTTTTTTGGTTGGATTGAGCATCGACGGTCCTCAGCATATCCACAACCGCTACCGCGTTGATAAAGGTGGCAGCGGTTCGTTCGAACGTGTATTTCAGGCCATGGAAAAACTGAAAAAGTGGCGCGTGGAATTCAATACACTCACCTGCGTCACGCGCCAAAGTCCGGATGAGGCCGTGGAAATCTATAATTTTCTCAAAAATCAGGACGTCACCTTTATGCAGTTTATCCCGATTGTCGAACGGGCGGGAGATCGAACGGCGCACGCAATCGGACTGGACCTTGCAGTGCCGCCGGATCTGCGTGCGGCTGATAATCCGGATGCGATGATGCCCTGGGCGGTTTCATCGGAGGGTTGCGGCCGGTTTCTCTGCACCGTTTTCGACGAGTGGATTAAGGCCGACGTTGGCCGGATTTTCGTGAATTTATTCGATGTGGCGCTGAACGCATGGTGTGGTATGGAGCCGAATCTATGCACCTTTGCGCGGACCTGCGGGCAGGCCGTGGCGATGGAGCACGATGGCGGTGTCTATTCATGCGACCACTATGTCTATCCCTCCTGTTTCCTCGGCAATATCATGGAAAAGTCGCTGGAGGAGATGATTTATTCCCGGGAGCAGGTTAAATTTGGAAACGATAAACGGGACGCGTTACCCAGGTATTGCCGTGAGTGCGAATTCCTGTTTGCCTGCAACGGCGAGTGCCCGAAGCACCGCTTCGTCAAAACACCTGACGGAGAACCGGGATTGAACTATCTATGCGAAGGGTATAAAAAGTTCTTCAGCCATATCGACCCGGCTATGCGCGAAATGGCGGCGCTTGTTCAAAACGGCCGTCCGGCGGCCGACATTATGGAAACAGATCGCACCCCGGACTCGATACCAAGGATGAGAGAGGGTACGGGGCGTAACGATCTGTGCCCGTGCGGAAGCGGAAAAAAATTTAAGAAATGCTGTGGAAAATAGGAATATGGACAAAGAGAACAAAGAACCCATCCTGGTGAACGGTGAAGAGGTTGGTGAAGGTCTGGTCGAGCAGGAGCTGCACATGTTGCGCGAGCGCTATGCCCGTGAAATGTCTCATCAGGAAATGGAGGAAATGCAGGCGAAGATCAAGTCCGATGCTCGCGAAAACGCCGTCGAACGTATTTTGCTGATGCAGCGGGCGCGCACAGAAACAGACAACGTCCGCCCGGAAGAGATTGAGGCGCGCTTCATCGGCCTAAAACAACAGCACGGCGGCGGCGACGAGGAGTTTGTCAAACGTTTTGATCTCAAGGATGAGGATGTTGCAAAAATCAAGGCCGACATCGAGGACGGCGTGCGTCTGGAAAAATATTTCGATGAGATCTGCAAGAATGCTCTGCGTCCGGGCGAGGCGGATTCACGCGCCTACTACGATGCGCATTTCGAGGAATTCAAGGTTCCTGAAATGGTGCATGCCGCGCACATCGTCCAGCAGCCATCGCCCGACATGCCGATGGAGAAGGTCTACGCCGAACTGCTGAATGTCCGCGAGCGCCTGAAGGACGGCGAGGCGTTCGATACGCTGGCGCAAAAATATTCGCATTGCGGGGACGGGGGTCACGATCTTGGCTACTTTGCCCGCGGCCAGATGGTGCAGGTATTCGAGGATGTTGCCTTTGATACGAAAGTGGGTGAATATAGTGACGTATTCCAGAGCGAGTTTGGCTATCACATCCTCACCGTGCTCGACCGTAAGGATGAATCGGTTCGCGACTTTATCGAAGTGCGCTATGATATCGAAAGCATGCTGTTCGATGAGCGCAAGAATGAACTGATCGGCGCCGAGGCCGACAAGCTTCGAGCCGGAGCCGACATCCGGAACCTGGAAATAGTGGGGGAATGAAATAATACAATGTCTGATTCACTGTTCCAAATAGCCTTCATCGGTCCCGGCGGCCCCGAATTCCTGCTGGTTATGCTGGTGCTGCTTTTGATGTTTGGTGCAAAGGATGCGCCGCGCATCCTGCGCAAGCTGAACGAAATCATTAACCAGATCCGCAATACCGCCGATGGCTTCAAGCGCGAGGTGATGTATGGCGACCTGAGCAGTGATGTCCCTTCGTATGAGGACGATGATTCTGCCGAATATGGTGATTTTACAGAAGACGACGATTCTGCCGAAAACGATCATTTTGCAGAGGACGATGGAAGCGAAGGGGATTTTCAGAATGAGCCGGTGCCTGAGCCAGAAGATTCATTAGACGAGGAAGGCGATGCTGGAAAAACTTAAATCACTCAAAGGGAAGTTTCGCTACGACGACAGCGAAATGCCGTTCCTCGAGCATCTTGAAGCATTCCGGAAGGCGGCGATCCGTTCCGTTATCGCCTTGGTGGCTGGGGTGTTGATCTGCCTGCCGTTTGCCGATCATTTGATCAGTATTCTGCGTGCTCCGGCCGAACCCTACATTGAAAAACCCGTGGAAATGGTTTTGCAGGAATCCGACCTGCAGCTGCGCATTCCGGCGGCTGCACTGAACCGCGAGGCTTTGATACAGCAGGAGGGCGGCGAAGCCTACTATGAGGTCGAAGCGGAAATCGCAGTGCCGCAAACCAAACAGAAAAAGTCGGGTGTCATTCGCCTCCAGTTTTCTGAACCGGCGGCTGCGATAAAGATGTGGCTGATGGTTTCATTTTTCGGGGGACTCCTGCTGAGTCTGCCGGTGCTGGTGTTCATTATCGGTTCGTTCGTGATGCCTGGTGTGCGCGATGTCGAACGCAAGGTCATGACCCGCATTGCACTGTTTTCCGGCGGCCTGTTTATGCTGGGTATTGCTATGGGCTACAAGGTTACCCTGCCGTTGGCGCTGGATCTGATGCTTAGGATCGGCGGCAGGCTGGGGGGTGAATCGATCTGGTTCTACAATAAATATATCGCTTTTTCCATCCAGCTGCTGCTCGGTTTCGGAATCGCATTCCAACTGCCGGTCGTGATTTTAATTCTGGGGAAGATGGGCCTCGTTAACTCCAGACAACTGCGCGAGAAGCGTCGTCATGTCATAGTCGGCCTGCTGGTGCTGTCCATGATTCTGACGCCTCCCGACATTATGACGCAGCTTCTGATGGCCGCTCCCTTGATTTTTCTGTACGAGTTCTGTATATGGTTCCTTTACTTTAGCGGGAACCGTGGTAGCGCGACGGTAGAAGCGGTGGCGTCGGATATCGACGAAGATGAGGAAGAGAATAACCTAACCGAGGAGTAGGGACATGCATACAACGGGAATTATAGGAATGGGAATGCCGGGCACTCCGGAGATCCTTCTGATCATCTTTATCATTTTGTTGCTCTTCGGTGCAAAAAAACTACCGGAGCTGTCGCGCTCACTGGGCAAGAGCCTTGGTGAATTCAAGAAGGGACAAAAAGAGGGCACCGAACCTGACAAGGAAGACGACGTGGAGAAAAAGGAAATCGTCGATTCCGAAGAGAAGGAAGTTAAAAAGGATTCCTAATATTCCATGAGCGAAAGAACCCACGTTGAACTCACACCCGAAGAGGACCGCGAAAACACGAAGGCCGTTCTGGCTCATGTGCTTCCATTTGCCATTTGGCTGACCATGTTTGTTTGGTTTGATGAGTACAATGCTCGTACGATCGGTGGAATTATCCTGTTGGCCATTTTTCGCCCATGGCGCTGGTATCCCCGGCTAAAGCTGAGGAATATTCCGGTCGCCATCGGCGTGGGCGTATTGATCTTTTTTGTCTGGGTGGGTTTTGAAACTCCATGGGTAGTTGATAAAGCACCTGCGGTCAACGAGTGGTATGATCGGCTGTTCGTTGATCCGATGAAGCCTTTTAAAACACGCGAGCTCTATGAGCTTCCGTTGGCGGCTGAATCTTCCGAAATACAGGAAGCCGTTGCGCTGGGAGTCGAAGGTGTTGAGCGGACAATGCTTCCCTATGATGTGATTAAAGAAGGGGAACACATTGGATTGCATGCCTACGCTCCTGAGGTTACAGGCTGGCTTACCTTCTGGATTCACATGTTTGGAACCACCGTCATTATTGCGATTATTGAAGAACATTTCTATCGTGGTTTTGTATACCGCTGGATGCTGGGGAGCCCCTTTTTTAAAATCAATGCCAGTAAATTAAGTTGGTCGATGTTATTTCTCGTTTCTGCCTTTTTCAGTGTATCCCACTTTGAAATTGGTGCGGCCGTTATTTGCGGCATTGCCTTTGGATTACTCTACATCAAAACGCAGGATATCTGGGCCGCCATCATCGCCCATGGAACCACCAACTTCCTGCTCGGCCTCTACGTCATCTATTTCGATGCCTACCAGTTTTGGTGATCTGTTCGACAAGACGATTAACTACAAAACGATTCATCATGATTTCTGCCAGCTCCCTCCGCTATGAATTATTCTGTTCAAAATCATTCTGTTTCCCTCCAAAAACCGCTTGCAAAGGGCAGGGGGCTGAACTATCTTCTCGCTCTTCAATTCGTTGCGGAAAGGTGGCTGAGTGGCTTAAGGCGATGGATTGCTAATCCGTTGTACTGCGATAGCGGTACCGGGGGTTCGAATCCCCCCCTTTCCGCCATTTTTTTAGGCATTGATAGGCTGTGAGTTACATAACTCGCAGCCTATTTTTTTGCCCAAATTACAATGAGAGTTACAATAAGTGCGACGATGTACGGGGGTATTTGAGGATGTCGTAGAGAAGTGGCCTCTCCGTGGCCATCCGTGGGGAGGCTTCTTTTGTCTGCCTCACCACCTTTATGGTCCCCAAACTCCCCTCAACTCGGCTCATTCCTCATCTCATCTAGCCGGACCCATTGTGGCCCATCCTCGCAGCCGGGGAGGGCGGTTGGAATGGGGTAGATCCGGCTTCATTCTCTGTTTTGCCGACATTAAAGTATCTGCTTAATCCGAGTAGCAGAGCACCCCTATAATGCTGGAGGCAATGCGAAGGGCGGTGATTTCCTCCTTCTCCCATACCCGGGCATATGTGCAGTCATCATACCCGATGGCTCCCCGCAGCTTCCCTTTCGAGAATACCGGTACAAAGGCGATGGATAATATGTTCTGCTTTTCACGCAGAACTGTTTGCTGTTCGGGAGGCAGGTCGGATGTAAGTGATGTGATGGCTTCTCCGATGTGCATCATTTCATTCCAGTCACCAAAGCCGTTTGCCGCCATATCAAAATTCTGCAGTTCAGGGTTATCGATCTGCCGGTCCTGACCGACCTCCACCCATTCAAGACGCTGGCTGGCAATCAGGTTCCCGTTCGGCCGGTGCACAAAATCAAACAGATAGGTTCGGTCTACCCCGACGGCTATGCCGAGTGTGCTCAGAATCTCGTATAAGGCTTCATCCCCTGTATCGGTTGCCAGCTTGCCTGATATGCTCAATATGGCTTCGAGCAGTTTTCTTGTATCCAGCTGTTTTCTTGTCATTGCTCTCACCGTTAATTCCTGACTGCATGATGATGTGATTGATGTAACTTAGGTAATGCATATCGATGGTGCTATCCGACATATCTACACTCATCAAAGCTATACAGCAGTATTGTGGCCAACAAACTCCCCTCAACTCGGCAGTTAGTGTAACACCTCTTCTGTAATTTCAGTTTAGCCCTGTGGGTGGTGGAGCCCGAAGGGCTTTCAATCCCCCCTTCGAAGGGGGGATTGAAAACGACGCATCAAATCAGTACTTCTTTAATTCATCACAAAGAAAGAAGGGACTGAATGAACGACACAACAGAAGATAATTGGTCAGCGACAACTACATTTACCAGCCAACGACAATTACACTTACCGATTAATTAGCCGATAATCTGCGCTCATTCCGAAAGGAGGAAATGAGTGAGGACTACGGATCAACAGGTAAGGAGATTATGGATGGGATATCAAAAATGTGGAACGATTGCGGTGGCTGGTCAGCGACAACTACATTTACCAGTGAAAAGGTGTCAGAAAAGGTGTCAGTCCTATCTTTTATACTTCCTTGACATGGCGGGTCGCGTTTCGTAGAAGAAGCCCATGGGAAGAAATCCAAGAATCGAGTTTGAGGGAGCCATCTATCACGTCATGAGCCGGGGGAACCGGCAGGAGCCGGTTTTTATCGACGACACGGATTGCGGGGTATTCCTCGTTGCGTTCGACGAGGCGTGCGGTCGCTGCGGGTGGCGGATACATGCCTTTGCCTTGATGGGAAACCACTACCACCTTCTTTTGGAAACGCCGGAGGCAAACCTTGTGGACGGCATGCGCTGGCTACAGGGAACCTACACGAAGCGGTTCAATGGCCGCCACAAGCAGTGGGGGCATCTTTTCCAGGGTCGCTACAAGGCTTTGCTAGTCGATTGCGACGGGGATTATTTCGGGACGGTTTGCGACTATATCCACCTGAATCCCGCGCGGGCCAAATGCTTCGATCTGGAGGAGGGGCGGCTGGCCGATTACAAATGGAGCAGCTTTCCTCTATATTTGCGCCCTTCCCGGCGGCCAGCCTGGTTGTCGGTGGATCGGTCCCTGGGGCGGCTCGGCCTAGCGGATGATCGCTCGGGCAGAACCCTTTATCGTCAGCAACTGCAAAAGAGAGTGGTGGAGATTGCCTGCAGCGGGAAGCCGTGGGAGGTTGATGAAGCGTGGGCGAAAATCCGGCGGGGGTGGTGTTTTGGAAGCGAGGAATTCCGCGACCGGATGACCGGGCTGCTCGATGGGGTTATGAAGGGAAAGCGGCGGGATTCTTTTGCGGGCGAAGAAACCGTAACACACGACATGCTGGAGGCCGAACGCCTGCTAGAGGTGGGGCTGGGGAACATGGGGCTATCCGAGGCGGGCTTGGCCGGGCTCAGGAAGAACGATCCGCGGAAAAGAGCCGTCGCCTGGCTGGTCCGCAAGCAAACCAGCGTGAGAAATGAATGGATCTCGAAAAGATTGCATATGGGGAATGTATCCAAGCTATCCTCGTTTGTGAAGAGCATTGAGGATTCCCGGGCGGGCGGGTTGTTTCAATTAAAGAAAAGGGTCGCGCAGTGCAAAAAGGTATAAAAGATGGGACTGACACCTTTTC
>JAUVCG010000102.1 GCA_030595785.1 Kiritimatiellales bacterium
CGGGAATCCGGAAGGTGGCTAAAATCCACGGCGATCTTTCCGAGCCGGAAACGGAGGCATGGGGTGGGGAGTTGCTTCCGTGATTGTGCTCGATACTTGTGCTGTGCTTTGGTGGTCGTTGGGGTTTGAGGACGAGCTTTCTGAAAAGGCGCTTCAGGCCTGCTCGCTGATCCCCGATATGGGGGCTCTGCTTCCTTCGTCGGCCGTTTGGGAAATCGGGGTCAAGGTTCAAAACGGGAAGCTGGATATTGGCGGATATTCCCTCGCCGACTATGTCCGGTTGTTGAAAGAGATCCCCCGTCTTGAAATCGTGCCGATCGATGCGGATTTATGGGTGGAAAGTCTGGCGTTGGACTGGAAACATCCCGATCCAATGGATCGCCTGGTTGTTGCTCTCGCCAAAACAAGAGCTTTGCCGCTTCTCACTCGGGATACTGCCATTCAATCCTTTTATGGCAACGTGATTTGGTAGATGGCTCGGCAGACGCGAAACGAGGCTGGAGGAACGACAGCAACGACCAACGAGGGTGTCGACCCTCGCCCTCCACCTGAAAATTTAACAGCTTAAAATGGATAAAATAATGTACTCAAACATTCACATGCCGAAAGGCTTCAAGTGCGCGGGAATATCCGCCGGGATCAAGGCGGGCGGTGTCAAGGACATGGCGCTGGTCTTGTCCGAATCCCCGGCAACCGCCGCCGGGGTGTTCACCACCAACCAGGTGTGCGCCGCGCCGGTCAAGGTGTGCCGGGAACATCTGGCGCATGGCGCTGCGCGGGCCATTGTCATGAACAGCGGAATCGCCAACGCCTGCACCGGCGCCGACGGAATGGTGGCTGCACGCGATATGGCTGCGGAAGCCGCCAGGCTGCTGGGTTGCGAGCCGCAGGAGATTTTTGTCTGCTCCACCGGCAAGATCGGCCCGCAACTGCCGCTCGACAAGATTGTTCCCGGTATTGGAACACTCGTCGAGGCCGCCGATGCGGAAAAGGTGCAGGAGACCGCCGAGGCGATGATGACGACCGATACGCGGCCGAAGGTTTCCGTGGCCGAAGTGGATATTGCCGACACGGCCATAAAGATCGTTGGTTTCGCCAAGGGTGCAGGCATGATCGAACCCAACATGGCCACCATGTTGTCGTACATCACGACCGATGCCGCCGTCGAGCAGCACGCGCTGCAATCGGCGTTGAAAAAGGCGGTTGACTCCAGCTTCAACAGGATTTCGATCGATGGCGACCAAAGCACCAACGACACGGTGCTGGCGCTCGCCAACGGCGCCGTAAAAAACAAACCTTTATCCGAGGATTCCACGGAGTGGAATGTCTTTTTTCAGGCACTGAAAAAAGTATGCTTCGAGCTCGCGATGATGATTGTTCATGACGGCGAGGGGGCGGATAAATTTGTAACCATCAATGTTAACGGTGCCGAATCGGATGCCGATGCCGAGCTGGCGGCGCGGGCCGTGGCCAATTCCATGCTGAACAAGACCGCCTGGGCGGGTACATACCCCGATTGGGGCCGGATCATGGATTCGATCGGCTACTCCAAGGCGCAGGTTGTTGAGGAGCAGGTGGATATCTTCTACGACGATACCCAGGCCGTTTCCGGTGGCTGCCAGTCCGGCGTGCCGCAGGAGGAGCTGATTAAGGTGGTTTCCCAAACCGATTTTGCTATAAACATCAACCTGCATCTCGGGGTGGGTGAGGCCACGGTCTACACCTGCAACTGCACCGAGGAATATGTGCGGATAAACTACTGATGCGGTTCCGCCGCATCTCGGTGGAGCAGTGGAGTAGGTGAATCGGGAAACGAGGGACGTTTTTCAGCAATACGCAATACGAAATACGCAGGGAGTTTTATGGACAAGTTTATTGAAAAGGCTACTGCGCTGACTGAAGCGCTACCCTTTATACAGCAGTTTCGCGGCGAAACCATAGTGGTTAAGTTTGGCGGAAGCATTATGGAGAGTGAGGACGGCTACAGCCGGATCCTGCAGGATGTCGCGTTCATGGAATGCGTTGGTTTACGTCCGGTCGTGGTGCATGGGGGGGGCAAGGCGATCTCCCGGGCCATGAGGGAGGCCGATATTGCCCCGAATTTTGTCCAGGGCTTGCGTGTAACCGATGACGCGACGATCCGCGTGGTGGAGCAGGTGCTGAACCAGGAGGTCAACCCGCAGTTGGTGGAAATCATTCAGCAGTTCCATGGGAAAGCACGCGGCATCCATGGCGAAGACATTATCCGGGTCGACAAGATGATGGGTACGGATACCGAAAGCAAAGAGCCCCTTGACTGGGGCTATGTCGGCACGGTTAACAGGGTGGATGTCGAGCCGATCCAGGCTTATCTGTGCTCGGATATTGTTCCGGTGATTACGCCACTGGGAAAGGGGCCTAATGGTAAGCTCTATAATATTAACGCCGATGATGCAGCCACCGCGATTGCTTGTGCGCTAAACGCGCGCAAGCTGGTATTCCTGACGGATGTGCCCGGCCTGCTGCGTGACCCGGAGGACAAGTCGTCGCTGATCTCGTCGCTGCACCTGGGCGAGGTGGATGAACTGATCGACCGCGGTGTGATTGCCGGCGGAATGCTGCCGAAAATCAAGGGGATGGCCGGAGCGGTGAAATCGGGTATCAAGAAGGCCCATATCATCGACGCGTCGATGCCGCATTCGCTCCTGTTGGAACTGTTTACCAATGAGGGCGTGGGAACTGAAATAACGGAGTAGGGTATAGTTTTAAGTTATAAGGTGCGATGTATCACTCATCTGAAGAACATGAGGTTAGCTTGCTCAGTTGCTCAAAACTTAGCCGCTTGACATTCTAATACTTAATAACTTAAAACTTAAACACCTAAAACTTACATATCATGAACACACAAGAAATAGCAAAACTGCAAAATGAACACTTAATGCCAACCTATGCGCCGGGCATCGCCTTGGTGGAAGGGACGGGTACGTTTGTCTGGGATGCGGAAGGGAACGAATACCTCGATTTTGTGTCGGGCATCGCCGTAACCAACATCGGGCACTGCCACCCAAAGATGGTGCAGGCGGTGCAGGATCAGGTCGAAACGCTGGTGCATGTTTCCAACCTCTATTACAACGAAAAGCAACCGCAGCTTGCCAAGGCGCTTGCGGAATACTCCGGTATGCCGGGCGCAAAGTGCTTCTTCTGCAATTCGGGAGCCGAAGCCAATGAAGGGCTGATCAAGCTGGCGCGGCTTTGGGGAAGCGACAAGAGCAAATATGAGATCATTACAATGCGGCAGTCGTTCCACGGCCGGACGTTGGCGACGTTGGCTGCGACCGGGCAGGAAAAAGTGCAGACGGGCTTCGGTCCGCTGCCGGAAGGATTCGTCTATGCCAACTTCAACGACCTTCAATCGGTCGAGGATGCGATTTCGTCCAGGACGGCCGCCGTGCTGGTCGAGGCGCTGCAGGCTGAGGGCGGCGTAAATCCTGCCGAGCCGGAGTTTCTGCCCGGCCTCCGGAAGCTTTGTGATGAAAAGGGTCTTCTGTTGCTGTGCGACGAAGTGCAGTGCGGCATGGGGCGGACCGGAAAGTGGTTCGGCTTCCAGAGTTATGATGTCCAGCCGGATGCCTTCTCGCTGGCAAAAGGTCTCGGCAATGGATTCCCGATCGGCGCGATGGTTGCCGGAAAAAAACTGGCGGATATTTTTCAGCCCGGCCACCACGCAACGACCTTCGGCGGCACCCCTTTGGCCTGTGCGGCCGCGTTATCGGTCATTGAAGTGATCGAAGAAGATGAACTGCTTTCCAATACAATGATGATGGGAGCCTACCTTGTGGAAGGGCTCTGCGAAATCGCCATGAAGCACAAGAAGTGGATTTCCGGGGTTCGGGGGCTGGGACTGCTGCTTGGAATCGTGCTCGACGTGCCGGCGGCCCCCTTACAGAAAAAAGTACAGGAAAAAGGCATGCTGGCACTGGCCACTGCGGGTAATGTACTTCGGTTGCTGCCCCCGCTGAATGTATCGCAGGAGGAAATCGACCAGGCCCTCAGGCTGATTGGCGAAGCCTGTGCGGAGCTGCACGATGAAATGGCGGCGCAGTCGCCAACCCCGTGTCAGTGCGGGGTGGGAGAATAATTCTTAAAACAAAGGAGATGAAGAAATGGCATATGATTTAACTGGAAAAGTAAAGCTGGTGCAGGATGCACAAACATTCGGAAGCGGGTTCACGAAGCGCGAAGTGGTTGTGATTGTCGAGGATGGAAAATATCCGCAGGAAATCTCCGTGGAATTTGTTCAGGACAAGGTGAGTCTGCTCGATGCTGTGCAAGTGGGGCAGGAGGTAACCATCACATTTGATATCCGCGGACGCGAATACAATGGCCGTTATTTTAACAATCTGCAGGGATGGAAAATCCAGTCCGAGGGCGCTGCTCCGGCCAGTGAAGACACTCCTCCGGCTTCCGACAAGGATGTCCCGGCCGATTTCGAAGAATACGAGGACGACATCCCGTTTTAGCAGATTGGAAGAATGAAGAGTCGGAGTGATGGAGTTGAGTGAATATATGCTCTGGCATCCAGCACTCCCCAGCTCCAATACAGATACAAAAGGATCAGATTATGAAAGTAGTACTCGCATATTCCGGTGGTCTCGATACCACCGTGCTTCTCACTTGGCTTCAGGAAGAATATAACGCGGAGGTCATCTGCTACTGTGCCAACGTCGGCCAGGAAGAGGAGCTCGACGGTCTCGAGGAAAAGGCGCTTAAGCATGGTGCCGTCAAATGCTATGTGGACAACGTCGAAGAAGAATTCGCCGCCGACTACATCTATCCGATCATGCAGGCCAACGCCATCTATGAAGGCACCTACCTGCTCGGCACTTCCATCGCCCGTCCGCTGATCGCCAAGCGCATGGTCGACATCGCCATCGAAGAGGGCGCAGAAGCCATCTGCCACGGAGCAACCGGCAAGGGCAACGATCAGGTGCGCTTCGAACTGACCGCCTACGCCCTCAAACCCGACATCAAGGTAATTGCCCCGTGGCGCATGCCGGAAGAGTTTGCTTTCGAAGGCCGCGCCGACATGATCAAATATCTGGAAGACAAGGGTATTCCGAGCTCCGTCTCCGCCGCCAAGCCCTACAGCATGGACCGCAACATGCTCCACATCAGCTTTGAAGGCGGCATTCTGGAAGACCCGTGGAACGAGCCCGATGAAAACATGTGGTGCATGACCAAGCCGCTCAGCCAGGCTGCCGATGAGCCGGAGACCATCGAAATCAGTTTTGAAAAAGGTATTCCCGTAGCTGTCAACGGCGAAAAGCTCAGCCCCGCCACGTTGCTGAAAAAACTCAATGCCCTGGGTTGCGAGCATGCCGTCGGCCGCATCGACATCGTCGAGAATCGTTACACGGGTATGAAGGATCGCGGTGTGTATGAAACACCCGGCGGAACCATCCTGCACCACGCGCACCGTGCTATCGAATCCATCACGATGGACCGTGAAGTGATGCACCTGCGCGACTCGTTTATTCCGAAATATGCCGAGCTGGTCTATAATGGCTACTGGTTTGCCCCAGAACGCGAAATGCTTCAGGCTGCTATTACCCAGAGTCAGGAAACAGCCACCGGCGACGTGCGCGTCAAGCTGTTCAAAGGGGCTGTCCACGTTTGCGGCCGTCGTTCGCCATACTCGCTCTACAGCCCCGAACTCGTCAGCTTCGATGAAGCCGGCGGTTACGACCAGTCCGACGCCACCGGCTTCATCAAGCTTAATGCTTTGCGCCTGCGCGTCGGTGCTACGATGAAGGCGAAGAACAAGGAATAGGATGCGGAATGTGGGGGGCGGCTTTTCTGCCTGTCCTTTTTCTTCTGGTGTAACGCTTCACCGCCGACAGGCGGAAAGCGTTCTCGGGCGTCGGGGTAATCATTTTCCTCTCATTGGTCGGGTAAATGATGCTACGCCTGCTGGAGGTAATGTGAATGAGCAGTTGTGAATCAAACATCCAATCCGTCCGTTTTACGGATGACAGTTTGACCTTTGATCTCGTCGATGGACGCACCATCACTGCGCCGCTGGCCTACTACCCAACACTCATGAATGCCAGCTCAGAGCAGCGTAGCGATTTTGAAATCGTTGGCCATATGGTGCATTGGATTGGGCTGGATTCTGATCTGAGTTCCGATTGCCTGCTTGAAGGAGCTTCCATTGTACTATTCGTCGGACGAGCATCGTGCGGGGGCTGAATCCGAATCCAAATATGAGGAATAGGTAGAGTTTTTCACGCATCGGAAAGGGTTTTTCCAGGGCGGATCAGTCTATAATTTTGACACCGGGATGGACGGCGGCGGCGATTTTTCACTGCACCGCTACTATGCGGTGGGACAACTGGAAGAGGATCCGCTCTATTTCCCGATCATTGTCGTCGATTGGAACATTACCGTCAGCGCTCGTTTCTAACCTTAGAGGAGAAATAAAGGAAAATACTTCCAATGCTTGGATACGTAGATAGGCGGGAGTACAATCCCGCGCACTATTTTATAGGAGAAGATCATGGCAGAAAAAAAGTGTCCATTGAACAAGGAACAGTTGGAGGCGCTGACAGAGCGGTTTCCAACACCTTTCCATATTTATGATGAAAAAGGTATTCGTGAAAATGCGCGCCGGTTGAAGGCGGCGTTTGCGTGGAACCCGGGCTTTAAGGAATATTTTGCGGTCAAGGCGACCCCTAATCCGTATCTGATGAAGATCCTTAAGTCGGAAGGTTTTGGTTCGGACTGTTCGTCTTTGCCGGAGCTGTTGCTATCGGAAAGTATTGGTGTGATAGGCGAGGATATTATCTGCACTTCGAACAATACGCCCGCTTATGAATATGCGAAGGCGGCGGAGCTTGGAGCCATCATCAATCTGGATGATATTACGCACATTCAATATCTGGAGGAAAATGTTGGCCTGCCGGAGATCGGGTGCTGTCGCTATAATCCAGGCCCGCTCAAGGGGGGCAACGCGAT
>JAUVCG010000120.1 GCA_030595785.1 Kiritimatiellales bacterium
GGCTGAAAGTGCGACGACCACGGCAATTTTTCCGAGCTCAGAAGGCTGGAGTGTAAATTTCGGCAGGGGTATCCATCGGTGCGCTCCGTTCACTTCCGGGAACAGGAACACCAACAGGAGCAGGAGCACCGCACCGCCGTAAATCCACCACGAAAGCGCAGCCAGTCGCTTGTAGTCGTACCATACCAGCGCGCCATAGGCACAGAAGCCCAACCCGGCAAATCCCAGCTGTTTCAAATAGTTATTGCCCAGATCCGCATCCGACTTGAACTGTGCGCTGTAGATGAATACCGCACTCAGGACAATCAGGATCAGGATCGTCCCGAGCATCGTCCAGTCCAGTTTCTTGAGGGAAATGCCGTTCATGCCGTACCTCCAGGGAGGGGAAGCATTTTTGATTTTTGATTTTTGATTGCCGATTTTTTGGTCTGCGACAGCGTCTTTTCAGAAAAGGCCAACGCCGCCTGAGTTCCACAAATCAAAATTCGAAACTCAAAAATCAAAATTTCAAAAAGGAGGATCATCACATGTCCTCCTTTTTGGGGGTGCCGTCGTATTCGAAAATCTTCTGGTAGAGAGTGGCCAGCCGAGGGCCGATCGTGGTGCTGCCTGAAACGCCGTCCTCGATAATGATCGCCACGGCATAGTGCGGGAAGTTGAAGGGCGCATATGAGATCATCCAGGCATACACGCTATCCACTACCTCGCCATCGACCTTCTTCCGAAACTGGGCTGAGCCTGTCTTTCCCGCGATATCAATCCCCGGAACCCGCGCATTTTTAGCGGTTCCGTCCGGATGCTGCACCACATCAAACATGCCGCCGCGCACCAGTTCCAGTGCCTTGACCGGAACATCGATGCGGCGGTTTGCCCAGGTGGGGTTTTCAAGGTAATCCTTGTCCGGCGCGGTCCGCCATTTCTTCACAAGACGCGGCCGGTAGAGCGTGCCACCGTTGGCGATCGCCGCCACCGCCATCGCCATTTGCAGCGGGCTCGCGGTGATGGCCCCCTGCCCGATAGACATGTTGCACAGGTCAATGGCGTTGACGGCCGTGGCCGGCAGGTTGCCATATTTCAGGTCCTTGTTGACGGGCTCCTCTTCCAGGTTCGGGAAAAGCCCGGCATATTGGCCGAGGCCAAACTGCTCTGCCATGTCGTGGATGGGTTCGAAACCAACCTCTTGTGCCATCTCGAATAGGTAGACATTGCACGAATGCATCAATGCCTCGCGCAAGTTGAGTTTTCCATGCTCGCCATGGCGCGAATGGATCCAGCATTTCATACGCCGTCTGCCCACATGGTATGGATTGGTGCAATCATGAATGGTCTTGCCGTAGTCCGGATATTCCTTTAGCACGCCCAGCGAGACCATCGGTTTGAAGGTACTGCCCGGTGGATACTGCCCAAATACCGCACGGTGAAAGGTGCGTGCGGTTGCATTGGTCAGCATTTCAACTCGGTAGGCATTGTCGGCCATGTAGGCGTTGGGGTTAAACGTGGGCGAACTGGCCATGGCAAGCACATCACCGTTGTTCGGATCAAGCACCACGACCGCGCCACGCACGGGCGTGTTCGGATCTTCCCCTTTCTGGCGCATTGCCAGTGCTTCTACGGCGAAGCGCTGGAGGTTGGCATCAATGGTTAGCTGGAGGTCGCCGCCCGGCTGCGGCGGCCGGGTCTGCAGGTCACGGTAGTGGAAGCCCGAAACATCGATCTGCACCAGCTGGCTCCCCGGTTCCCCCTCAAGCAGGTTGTTGTAGGTTCCCTCCAGGCCCTTCTTGCCCTCAATGCCGCGCAAATCGAAGTGAACGCGTTCGCCGGCTTCCTCACGAGTCGCATCGGCCTCCAGCGTGAAGCCGATCAGATGGGCAAAGTTTTCGCCTTCAGGATACGAGCGGTCGGCCTTGTAATAGATGTCGGTTCCCGCCAGGTCGGAACAGGTGTCGGCCCAGCGCGCCATTTCCCGGGGACTGATATTTTCCCATGCCAACAGCGGCAATGGACGGCGGGCATAGATATGGTCTTTGATGCGCTGGAATGTAACGGACTCGCGCGGCAAACCGGTGCGCGCGGCAATCTCATAGACGAGCTCAAGCGTGTTCGCCGCCGTCGTCGTTCCCCTTCCCTGCAGTTCGCTGGTCAGCAGGACAATCGAACGCCCCTGCACCGGCTTACCCAGATCCAGTCCCGGAACCTGTTTTCGGCGACGGGATCCTTTTGGCGGCGCCGTCCATTCCTCAAACCGCGCCCGCCAGCGGGAAAGCGATTTGTCCTCGAGCTCCTTCCAGGCCACGAGCGGCTGATCGGGTGTAAGCAGCAGGTGCTTTTGGATATCGCGATAAGAGATGTCGGGCGGATGGCCGACACGCGCCCAGACTTCGTGTAACAGCGCAAGCGTATTGGCTACGACCGAACGCGGAGCACGCAGTTCCTCGGTATAGATGGCAATGGAATAGTTTGGAACGCTGTCGGCCAGGCAAACGTCCTTGGCGTCATAGATCTTACCCCGAACCCCGGGCAGTCGGACGCGTCGGACGCTTTGCTGCACAAACTCAGCCACGAAACCACTCTTACGCGGAATCTGCAGCTTCCAGAGCTCCGTAACCAGCACCCCCATGCCCAGCAGCATCAGGAAAGACACCGTCCAAACCACGGAAAGGCTGGCTTCTTTTGTACGCCGCACCCTCATTGCCAACCGTACCCCCTGCGTTTCGGGAGAACCGCCTCAAGCATATTCATGGTCAGCGAAACGAGCGGCAGCGTTACCATCCCCAGCAATCCCGACCCGACGAGGCGCAACAGTGCATAGCCAAGATGGAAAGGCCGCTGGCCGCTGACTGCATAGATAAGCAGTGCCGCGAAGGTTGCCATCATTGCGCCGAGCGCGCCGAAAATCATGTGCGTTACCGTGCCGTCGACGAAGATTTCGGAGCGAATGCGGTACGCCAGGATTCCAAGGATTGGAAACGCCAACAGTGCCGGACCGAACGGGCCGAGGTCGAGCCCGTCGTGCAGCAATGCCGCCCAGAATACCGCGATCCACATATCGCGCCATGAAAGACGCAGTGCATAATAGAGTACAAACGCCGCTAGCACCGGAGGCTTCGCTCCGCCGAACGCCGACCACGACGGAAGAAAAAGCTGCACCAACCCGCCGATAAAAATTCCGCCCAGCATGATCGCCCGCTTCATCATGGCGCCACCTCTTCGGTGGTTTCCGAAACCACAAAGACATAGTCGAGCAGGCTTACGGTGGCACTCGGTGCAATCTCTGCATATTGGAACAGTCCCGAGTCGTCCAGGTGGACTTTCACGATATAGCCGATGTGCACGCCCTTCGGAGAAACGCCCCCTTCACCGGACAGGCCGGAAGTCACCACCTCGTCCCCCGCCTGCACCTTGGTGTCTTTGTCGATGAAATCCATGCGAGCCACGGGATGCCCCTGGAAATTGACGCCGCCGCCGCGCACCAGTCCGAAGATGTTGGCTCCCTCGATTCGGGCGGAAACACGGCAGGCGGGATCACAGAGCAGCAATACTTCGGCCGTCCGCTTTGAAACCTCGATGGTTTTTCCGACAAGCCCGTCGGGGCTGATCACCGCATGGTTTTTCCGGATGCCGTCCACCCGCCCCTTTCCGATGCGAACGGAGCTCCACCAACCGCTGATATTGCGGCTAACGACGTCGCAGGGAATCATGGGGCGAGGTTGCTGCTGGCGGAATTCCAAGGCGCGGCGGAGGCGCAGGTTTTCGTTCTCGACATCGCTCAGCTTGTTGAGTTCGGCCTGAATACGGACGAGTTCGTGGGAGAGCTCGCGGCTCTTCTCCACGGCCCCGCCCATACCGCGTATGGCCGAAGTGGCCTCGGAGAGGCGCTGTCCGAATCCGGACGTACCGCGCTCCGCCGGCGCTACAATGCCCCGCACCGCGCTTTTCCCTCGCAGGGAAAGCGATGAGGGCAGAACAAACGCCACGACGAGCAGCAATCCAGCTACTCCGGCATAAATTAGTTTTCTGTTTCTCAAAACCATCCATCCCTATTCATCAGGGAGGATGGGCGAAACAACACATTGCGGTTGGCGGCTTAGCCGTTCGGCCCCGCCATCTTGCGAAGGAAATTAATTTCGTGCAGAACGATTCCGGTCCCCTCTGCAACGGCACTGAGCGGATCATCCGCAATATGCACCGGCAGGCTGGTCTTTTCCGAAATCAGGGCGTCCAGTCCGCGCAGCAGCGCACCGCCGCCCGCCAAAACCATGCCGCGATCCACGAGGTCCGCCGAAAGCTCCGGCAGGCATCGTTCAAGGGTCACGCGCACGGCTTCCACAATCTGGTTCACCGGTTCCTGCAAGGCCTGGCGTACCTCCTCGGAGCTGATTGTCAGCGTCCGCGGCAGCCCGGCCACCAAATCACGACCCTTCACTTCCATGGTGCTTTCTTCACCTGTGGAAAGGGCCGATCCCATCGTTATCTTAATTTCCTCAGCGGTTCTCTCACCAATTAACAAATTGTATTCCCGCTTTATGTGCTGAATTATCGCCTCATCCATCTCATCGCCGCCGACGCGCACACTCCGGCTGTAGACTATGCCGGCGAGGGAGATCACGGCCACTTCGGTCGTACCTCCCCCGATATCCACGATCATATTTCCGGCGGGCTCCTGTACAGGCAGGCCCACGCCAATCGCGGCGGCCATCGGCTCTTCGATTAAAAATACATCGCGCGCACCCGCATGCATTGCGGAATCCTTTACCGCGCGCTTCTCCACTTCTGTAATCCCACTGGGTACGGCAATCACCACTCGGGGCCGTACCATTCTTCTTCTGTTGTGAACCTTCTGGATAAAATAGCGGAGCATCGCTTCGGTAATCTCAAAATCCGCGATGACCCCGCTCTTCAGAGGGCGGATCGCCACAATACTGCCTGGTGTGCGCCCGAGCATCTTCTTTGCCTCTTCGCCCACTGCCAGGACCCGGTTGGTGCCGGCCTGTACCGCCACCACCGAAGGTTCGCGCATCACAATACCGCGGTCGCGCGCATACACGAGGGTATTCGCGGTTCCTAAATCAATCCCGATATCGTTGGAAAACATTCCCATTACACGATTTAGCATATTGCAGTTTCCTTCTAAAATAGTGATTCAAATCGAAATGAGAGAGTGTGACAAATCAGGGGCACGGGTCAAGAGCAAATGGGCGCAGTGTCAGTGCGGGTTTAGGCAGAGCCGATCCATTGCCTGACGAGCGTCGCAACACCGGAAGCGCGACACTATTGCACACCGGCTAATAGACAAAAATGCCGAGAAGCAGAATCAGGACGCTCAGGGCGGTTTTCCCGTAGGCCGC
>JAUVCG010000126.1 GCA_030595785.1 Kiritimatiellales bacterium
AAACAGCGAATAGAAAAAATAGGTTCCAAATGATTTCCAGAAACGCCGGAATCCGACAAACAGCAGCTCAAGCCGGGTCTGAGCTTCCTGGGCAATGCCCAGAAAATAGCCGCAGAAACCAACCGTCAGCGCGCCGGAAATAAGAAACAGAACAGTTTGGGAAACAAATTGGATCGAGGAGCCCGCCGCCGCGTTGCCGCCGTTCAGGCCCGCAACCGCACCCACGAAAAGCGCACTGGAAAAAACAAAAATGGAAAAGCTGAAAATCAGCGCCATGTAAAGCACGTAGCCAAGAACGGCCATGCCCCAGTTACCCGAAAGCGCCATGCGCGCATCAGCCATCAGTGCCTTATTCGACGAGCCGCCAATCGAACCGTCCAGCGTTGGTGTTTTTAACGAATCTGCATCCGTAATCAAATCGTTCAATCCTGCCATGGTTCCTACCCTTTCATTTTCGTAACGGGAATCCTGCCTAAACTTCGGCCGCAAACCAAGCCGGAAGGAAATTAAACACCACGGCTCTAAGAACACGAATATCCAAAAAGCAGCTCAGGAGCAATTCGTTGAGTCCTTTGTACTATTATCCATTGTATGAATCGTTCTCTACTTGAATCGGCCTTCGAGTTTTGCGCCATCAAGCTTGACGGCATCGAGCAGGAGTTTTTCTTCATCGCGCATGGCGACGGTGCTGCAATAAGCCACGGACAGCCCGTCGCGGCTCTCGGCATGAACCAGCAGCATGTCGGCCTGGTCGGCCGTATCCATGTGGCGCATGGTTCCCTCGGAAATATGGATAAAGGCATAGCCGTTGCGCTCAGAGAGCATGATCTTGAGCTCGCGCACAATGTCATCCTTCTCCATTCCTGCGATGGGCACCACCTCCATCAGGCCCTCGTCGCTGAAGAGAAAGAATATCTCGACGTGCGTTCCCGCTTCCAGAAACTGCCGCCGCGCCTCTTCGTTCAACATTTCGATCCACTGGATCAGTGATCCCTTTCTATCCTGCCCATTCCGGTGCCTGCATACATGCTCCTTTCGTTAAATCCATTCTTACAAAAACGACTTGATCGACATTTTACTCACACCCGCTCCTTCCGTCGCTCAAGTCACAAAGCCACAAAGATCCCCAGCTTCGTGGCTTTCTGCCTTAGTGTGAAAATCAATTCAGAATGGGATCATATTTACGTAATGCGAAGTACGTAATACGTCCTCTTGCATCCTGCGCCTCGAATCTTTACGCTTCGTACATGTTTATTATCAACAGCATTGCACCGATTTTCCTGCTGATCGCCCTCGGCAAGCTTTTGCAAAAGAGTGGTTTTTTTCCGGATGCATTTTTCAAGGGCCTCAATCGTCTCGTCTTCTGGTTTGCGCTGCCCGCCCTGCTAATCTGCCGGATCGGAACGGCACACCTTGAACTCGAAACCATCTCGAAAATCGTATTGCTCCTCACCCTCGGCACGCTGGCGAGTCTGCTCTTCGCATGGATCCTTGCCCGTTTCCTGAAGTTGCCCTCCCCGAAAACAGGTGCCTTCATTCAGGGATCGTTTCGCGGCAATGGCGCATTTATCGGCCTGCCGGTGATTATCTATTCCATGGGCACCCTCGACCCGGCCGCTGAAACACTGGGCACGGTAGTCCTCGCTCCTTTAGTCGTTCTATTCAATATTCTTGGCGTCATCGTTCTCCTCCACTATGGCAAGAAAACATACAGCGTCAGCGAATCCTTCTCCGCTTTTCTGCTTCAATTGGTCAAGAACCCGCTGATCATTGCCTGCGCTATCGGTCTCGCGATCAACCTGACTGACATCGCCTTTCCCTTGTTTATTTTCCGGTCGTTGGACGCTCTAGGCCGCGCCGCATTGCCACTGATTCTCATCAGCATTGGATCCTCGCTTGCATTCGAACCCTTGCGCGGTGCGGCGTCGCCATCGCTGGTGGCATCGCTCATCAAGGTGGTGGTGACTCCCATGTTCGGCTTCCTGCTCGCCGGGCTCTTTGACCTCACGACCACCGAGCGCATGATTGCCATCTTCTATCTCGCCGCTCCGGCCGCCGGCATGTCGTATGTCATGGCCGAAGTGATGGGCAACGATGCCACCCTTGCAGGGCGAATCGTCGCACTCAGCACCCTGCTCTCCGCCATCACCCTTCCCGTCATCATGGCCATTGGACTTTAACCAGGAGATTAGCCGCAAAAGAGCACAAGGAACGCAAAATATTAAACTCTTTGAGTTCTCTGCGTTCCTTCGCGGCCATAAAAATACAGTCACATGATTAGTTTTAAAAACATCACATTAAAGGTACACCGGCAGACACTGTTTGACGACGTGAGTCTACAGGTTGCAGATGGCGACAAGGTCGCAGTGCGCGGCGCATCGGGCAGCGGCAAAAGCTCGCTGCTGAAATGCGCGGTCGGCGCGCTGCCAGTGGCAGGAGGTTCTATTCGCATTGACCATCTGGTGTTGTCCGCTGACACGGTTGCCGAGGTTCGCGCTCGTATTGCCTTCATCGGACAGGAGCCCGTTCTTGGTGCGGAGAATGTCCGTGACGCCCTTCTGCTCCCCTTCCATTTCAAGGCACATAGCGACAATAAGCCATCAGAAGGACGGATTGCCCAGCTGCTGGAACGGCTCCACCTTTCAAGCGATATTCTCGAGAAACCGTGCAAGCGCATCTCCGGCGGCGAAAAGCAGCGCATCGCGATCCTCCGCGCCCTGTTACTTGATAAAACCATCTTTCTCGCCGATGAAGTCACCTCCGCCCTTGACCCCGAGAGCAAAGCGGCGGTGATGGCCGAGCTTTTCCGACCGGAAATCACCCTGCTTTCCGTGTCGCATGACCCCGGTTGGATCAAGGCCTGCAACCGCATCATTGAAATCTCCAACCACCAACTAACAGAAAGCGTCACAGACCCGCAAATCGGCAATCAAAAATCGGCAATCAAAAATCGAAGCACCGGAGGCGCGCCATGAGCTCTGACCTATCCATTCTTTCATTGCTTTCCATGTATGCGCTGATGCTGCTTCCACTGGCGGTCTTCCTCTATCTCCAGCTCGGCATCGCCCGCCAGACGGTAATCGCCGTGGTGCGCATGACCGCCCAGTTATTCCTCGTCGGCCTCTATCTGAAATATATCTTCCAGCTCAACAATCCGTTTGCGAGCCTGGCGTGGGTGGTCATTATGCTCTTGGTGGCCAACCTCAGCATCCTGAACAAGGCGGGACTGAAACGCGGCCTCTTTTTCTGGCGTTCACTGACCGGTGTGGCCGGCAGCACCCTTTTTTCCGCGGGGTGGTTCATCCTTGTCGCCATTCGCCCCGAACCGCTTTACGATGCTCGCTACATGGTCCCCATCGTTGGAATGATCCTCGGAAACTGCCTGCGCAGCAATGTCCTGAGTCTGGAACGCTTCTACAGCGGCATCCGAAAAAACGAGAACGAATTCATGACCTACCTCATGCTCGGTGCCACCCTGCGCGAAGCGGTACGCCCTTACCTGCGCGACGCTCTTAAAGCCGCCATCAATCCCTCCGTTGCCACCATGGCCACCATGGGCATCGTATCCCTGCCCGGTATGATGACCGGCCAGATTCTCGGGGGCGCCATGCCGATGGAAGCCATCAAATACCAGATCGGTATCATGATCTGTATCTTCACCGCCATGGTCGTTGCCGCACTCGTGAACATCCTGCTCAGCATGTCCATTGCTTTCGACGATCACCAGCGCCTGAAACCCGGCGTTTTTATATAAGTGTAACCAGATGCAACAAATTGACCCTGCATTGCGTTATTCTACGAAATGGAGAAAAATATGAATAAAAATACCCCCAACATTGTTGTCGCCGTATCGGTTTTACTTGCCGCAGTCAGCATCGGATCGGCCCTGAAGCAATCGAGCCAGAAGAAGGCGGCTAAAGCGGAGATCACCGCACTCCGGGAACAAATTGCCCGTATGGGGGGTAATCTGTCCGATGCAGATGCCTCCGGATCCCGCTACATCGCCGACGATACGAACGAGATTCAGGCACTTCAGGCATTACTCGCCGAAAAGGAAGTGGAGCTGGCTGCGCTGACCACTAACACCGCAACAACGAACGCCCCTCCGAAGCAACGCGAAAGCTGGGAAGACCGTATGGCACGCATGAAGGAGGAGGACCCCGAGGGCTACGCTGAAATGGTCCAGCGACGGGAAGAACGGCAGCAGGAAATGCGCTATAACCTGGCCGAGCGCACCGCCACGTTTATGGATCTCGACACTTCGTTTATGAGCAAGAAAGAACTGGCCAACCACGACCTCCTCGTGGAGAAGATGGCCCGAGTATGGGAGCTGATGGACCAGTTCGATGATCCGGAAGCCGCGCCCGACCGCGACGCTATGCGCGAGCTCTCCACGGAAATGCGTGAAGCCCGCCCCCTCATGGATCAGGAGCGCACGATTATGTTCAAGCAACTCGGCACCGACCTCGGATACGAAGGTAAGGATACAAAGGACTTTGCCACTCACGTGGAGGATATTATTGACGCCACGACTCTGCGCATGCCGCAGGGCGGTGGACGCGGTGGCGGGCGCGGTGGCGGTCGATAGCAGCTACACGCACACGCCGTCCAGATGCCAAGATAGGGCGCGTTCAGCGAACGCACCAAACCACGGCTCGCCCGGCGGTCGAGCCCTACCCCATGCGCACCGTCCAGATCTACTGCGGCACTATGCCGAGGGAGGCCATCAAATACCAGAACAGCATCATGACCCGCATCTTCTCACCACCCTGCTAGCAGCCTGTCGGACTTAGCTTACGAATAATATTTCAATATTGCTTAGACTGTGGCAGTCTGAATCTATCTTAACCGAAAGCAACCATGGCTACCCGACTCAAGAACCTCGACCGCGACACCCCGATGCTCATGCCGCCCGATATGCGCGATTGGTTGCGCCCCGGCCACATCGCGCATTTCCTGATCGACGCAGTCGACCAGCTCCCCGCCAAATACTTCCA
>JAUVCG010000118.1 GCA_030595785.1 Kiritimatiellales bacterium
AATTTGCCCTCCATCAGCTTGATCTGGCTCACGGTCGCGGGCTTGGCCAGCACAAGCTTCAACCAGGGCTGCTCATCCTTCGAATCCGGCCCCCAGGTGTTCTTTACAAAAATACCTTCTGAAAATTCGGTCGCATTGGCGGCCACCACATTTTGCGCACTCTTGTTCGGACTACGCTCACTCGACGCCGTCGCCGTTGCGCCGATGGAAACGGGATTCCCGAGTGTCTTGATCGGTGCAATGCCGGAAGCTGAACGATCCAGCGTCAACTTAATAAGCGTATCGACCGGATCCATTTGTCGCGGGTCCATTTTGATCGTCAGCTTTTCAGCGGTTTGTTCAACCGATGCCGTTCCGCCGGACAGGACGTCCACCGATTGAATGTTGGAGGACAACGCCGGAAGCGTCAGCACTCCGTTCCACGACGCGAGCACATGCAGATAAACGACATGGTCTTTATGGGTCGATGCGCCCCAAATGCCGGGAATATACGGACCGCCCTGGGTGCCGCAGATGGTTTGTCCGTATTGCTTCATCCAATTTCCCACTTCCAACAGACGCTCTTTATGATCAGGAACAAACTCTCCCGTGCCGCGTGGCCCCACGCCGAGTGCCAGATTCCCGCCTCCACCCGCGCAACGAACCAACAGGCTGATGGCCTGTTTTAACGGCATAGCCGGGACGTCGCCCATCCAGGCCCAACCGCCGCCAATCACCGTGCACGTTTCCCACGAACGGTTAGTTTGGAAACGGCCGATAGAACGTTCCGGTCCGTCAAAATCACCGGCGTGGTACTGCGGGTGGTGCCAACGGTGATTAAGAATAATACCCGGTTGGAGCTGGCGAATCATTTTCACCAGCTCGTCGCCGTTCCAACGGTCGGCGGAAAGACCAAGACCATCGAACCACATCACATCGATCTTGCCGTAGTTCGTAAGCAGTTCGCGGATTTGCGGGAAAAGATAGTCCTTTGCATAGCGGTCATAATCGGCCGAGGCGTAAATTGGATTGTACCAATCCGGCTGCGAATAATAGAGTGCCACCTTGATGCCATACTTGTGGCAGGCATCGACAATCTCCTTCGTGGCATCGCGCCCAAAAGGCGTGTTCATGATATTGTAATCCGTCAGCTTCGTATCAAAGACGCAGAACCCGTCGTGATGCTTCGTAAGCCAAATCAGATATTTCGCCCCCGCATCGCGCACGGTTCTAACCAGTTCGTCAGCATCGAAATTCGGTGCTTCGAGCAGTTTATACTGGTTGTCGTAGATTTCCTGCGGAATGCCTTTGGTCACCTTGCCATCCGTCGAATGCCCCGGACGCGGCCCCATGCGACCCCAACCCAGCGAACATTCGAGCATCGATGCCGGCCCCCAGCAATAGAAGAGCCCAAAGCGCGCCTCGTTCCACCATTCCATATCCTCCTCGCTCGCGAAAAGGAACGGCCGATTTTCCTCCGGAACCGTCTCGAGCCATTGCTCCAGTGCTTTCGGAGGGTAATACGGTTCAACCCCGTCGGTATGCGTCGGCATGGCGGAAGCCCGAAAGCCTCCGCAACATACCGCCAAACCCATGAGTAAAAGTTTTTTATTCATAGAGTTCAAACGAGTTTAGATCCATGTAGCCGTCCCACTTCAGGACATGCAGGCGGAAGGTGTCGCTCATCACCGGTTCAGCGAGCAGAATATTGCAATCCCCACCGATCGATTGACCGGCATGGATGGTTTTCCACTCCTTGGAAACTTTGGCCTCGATAACATATTCCTGCACCCGACTACCGGCACCAAACTTGCCTTCCATCAGCTTGATCTGGCTGACGGACTTAGGCCCGGACAGTTTGACCTGTAGCCAGGGCTCGCGATCTTTGGAGTTCGGCCCCCACGAACTTTTTACAAAAATTCCTTCAGAAAATTCGGTTGCATCGGAAGCGATCACATTCTGCGGGCTTTTGTCCGGCTTGCGCTGGCTCGATGCGGTTGCGGTTGCTCCGATGGAAACCGGAATACCCAGGGTTTTGATCGGGGTGATTTCCGAGGCGGAGCGATCCAACGTCAGCTTAATGAGCGTATTGACCGGATTAATCTGCGCCGGGTCCATTTTGATCGTCAGCTTTTCAGCGGTTTGTTCAAACTCAGCCGTTCCGCCGGACAGAACTTCCAACGATTGGATATTTGCCGGCAGCGCCGGCAGCGTCAGCACGCCGTTCCACGATGCGAGCACATGCAGATAGACGATATTGTCTTTATGGGTCGATGCGCCCCATATGCCGGGAATGTACGGGCCGCCCTGCGTGCCATAGATCGACTCGCCCTGTTTCCCGAGCCAGTCGCCCATCTCCAGCAGGCGCTTTTTATGGTCGGGCAGGAAAACGCCGTCGCCGGTTGGTCCAACGCCGAGCGCAAGGTTTCCATCGCCGCCCGCGCAGCGAACCAACAGGCTGATCGCCTGTGGCAAGGGCATGGCCGGGGCATCGCCCATCCACGCCCACCCGCCGCCGATGACGGTGCAGGTTTCCCACGGGCGGTTGGTCTGGAAGCGACCGATGGAACGTTCCGGACCGTCAAAGTCGCCCGCATGGTACGGCGGGTGATGAAAACGGTGATTGGTTATAATGTCGGGCTGAAGCGTGCGGATCATCTTCAGTAACTCGCCGCTGTTCCAGGTGTCGGCATTGCGACCAAGGCCGTCGAACCACATAATATCGATCTTGCCGTAGTTCGTCATCAGCTCGCGGATCTGCGGGAAAAGGAATTCCTTGCAATATTTTTCATTCTCACCCGCCGCATAGAGCGGATGATTCCAATCAGGCTGGGAATAGTAGAAGCCAATCTTGATGCCCTGTTTATGGCAGGCATCGACAATCTCCTTGGTGATGTCGCGGCCGAACGGAGTATTCATGATATCGTAGTCGGAATAGGCGGTGTCAAACGTACTGAATCCATCGTGGTGCTTGGTGGTGAAGAGGAAATATTTTGCACCCGAATCTTTTACCAGTTTGATCCATTCATCTGCATTAAAGTCAGCGGCTTCGAGCAACTTATATTGGTTGTCGTAGACCTCCTGCGGAATGCCTTTCGTCACCTTGCCATCCGTGGAATGCTGCGGGCGCGGCCCCATCCGCCCCCAGCTCATCGAACATTTCAGCATCGAACTCGGCCCCCAATGTACAAAGATACCGAAGCGCGCATCCGTCCACCAATCCATCGCGCCCTCTTTAGCAAAAAGGGTCGGACGCAGCTCTTCCGGCACGGTCTCCACCCACTTAACAAAATCTTTCTGTTGATAATAGGGTTCAATCCCGTCGGTATGCGGCGGATGATAATGCTTCCCGAAAGAGGCCGTTGTAACCAGCAATGACATGGCGATTATTTTTGTATAGGTCATGGTCTTATCCTTTAAATTTAAAATAGATGTATCCAATTCATTCTCAGCCTCAAGCGGCCTCCATCCATCGTATTCAGGAACACGCTGTCGTTTTTAACCTCACTACTTTTTCTCGCTGTTTTGAGCTTCGAAATCAGCTAGCGGTTGCCCGCCCTTGCCTTTAGACATCTTTTTCCATGCGGCCAGACGATCCATTCTTTCTTGATAGTCCTCGGTCCCAAACCTGTTTCGATACGCCTGATGGAAGGGTTCGTTTTCAATCTCTTCCGCGGCCAACGGGTTGGTGTCATTAATCATAAATGGACGGGCATCGTCCCAAAAGCGATCAAATGCTTTTTGCAAGGTCGCAACCACCTCGGGATATTGATCGGCAAGGTCCGATGTCTCTCCCTGATCGGATCGCATGTCGTACAATTCCTTGTGGTTATGCAGCTTGAAGTCCCCGTTCTGAATGGAACATTCCGCATATTTCGACGCGGCCGCCGTTCCACTTTTCCAACGGGCGCGGTGACCAATAATTAAACGCTGATTCCAGTCGGCCTTCGCTTCCCCGCATAAAACGGGCAGCATATTGCGACCGTCCCAGGCCTGTGTACCCGACGAACTGATTGAGCTTCCCGCCAGCGCGGCAAAGGTCATGAACCAATCGATGTGTCCGCAAAGTTCGTCGCGATCCACATTTTGCGGCAGATGTCCCGGCCATGAAACCAGACACGGCACCCACAGCCCGCCTTCCGTCGCCTTTCCTTTCCCGCCCTTCAATTTGGTTCCGTGCGCGGTCTGACCCGCGCGGCCATTATCCGTATAAAAAATAAACAGGGTTTCGCTGCGTAAACCGGAGGACTCGAGAAAACTCATTATTTTTCCGATATTGTCATCGATGTTTGCCTGCATTTTCTCATAGTTCGTCGCTCCCGGCATCCGCTCGTCGTAGCCATAAGGGGGAATGTGAGGGCCATGCGGCGCATTGGGTGCGATGTAGGCAAAAAACGGATTATCACTTGCCTGGCACTGTTTAATCCAATCGATTGCCTTATCAAAATAGATATCGGTGCAGTAGCCCTGGGTCAGAACCGGGGTTTCATTATGAAGCAGCACCGGATCATGATAGGTGTTCGCTGGGAAATCCGCACTGTTCGGATAAAACTGGCCGATCCCGCCGGCCCCATGCTGCCACACTTCATCAAAACCGCGTTGATAGGGCCGATTCACCTTTGCGTCCCCCAAATGCCACTTACCGAACATCCCGGTTGTATAGTCGGTGGCCTTAAGCATTTGAGCGATGGTCATCTGATCCGGATTCATCCGGTCCCGTCCATAAATCGTATGCGTTACACCGGAATAAAACTCCTGGCGACCCGTCATCAGCGAGGCCCGGCTGGGGGCGCAGGTCGGGGAAACATGGAACCGGTTCAGTCGCACCGCCTGATCATACAGCCGATCCAGATGCGGCGATGTAGCCCCACCTCCATAACGTCCAACCGTGTCGAAACTGTTATCGTCAGTCACCACCAACACAATATTCGGTCGGCTCCCCGTCAAGGGTGCGGCCGCAACCAGCATGGGTAGCCACATCAGTACAGCCAGCGGGATCATGAATTTCATTTTTCTTCTCCTTGTACCCGGTATGTCGTTGGGATTCAGTTCTGCGAAATTTTTCCGGACTTGCCGGTATAGAGGTCAATGGGGTCGTCGAGCTCAACCTTTAGTACACGACCCAAACCGATTTCCAGTTCGTCCGGCACGTTCAGAAAACGGGTCGGGGGCACCTTGTTCCACGTCGCGCCTCCGGCATTTTTCATCGTTACTTTAATTTCCGGAGAACCGAGGACACTGATTTTAGCGGGTGTATTCTGCAGCCCCTTGAGCATCAGGCCATTGACCGGCTTACTGGAGACAAAGAGGTAGAGTGTTTTCCGATCCTTGGAAAGCGTGCTGCATCCGGCATAGTGGTTTTTATGAATACCGGCGCGGCTGCCATAGACCGCCTCGCCGTTGAGATCGAGCCATGCCCCG
>JAUVCG010000074.1 GCA_030595785.1 Kiritimatiellales bacterium
GCCTCGTCGATCACCATGATTTCGGTAAAGTTCAGCTTAACAACGCCCTTGCTTGCGAAGTCAAGCAGGCGCCCGGGCGTGGCAACAACGATATCGATGCGCTCGGCGTCGGTCATCCAGGCTGCAGCCAGACGCATGACCTCGTCGGAGAGGGTGGCGCTGAAAAGCACGGTCTGGCGCTTTTCCTTCGGTGGAGTCTTGTAGATGATGCGGCGTACATCAGGGATGAAGCCCATATCGAGCATGCGGTCGGCCTCGTCGATCACCATGATTTCGGTAAAGTTCAGCTTAACAACGCCCTTGCTTGCGAAGTCAAGCAGGCGCCCGGGCGTGGCAACAACGATATCGATGTTGTCATCTTCCAACTCGCGCTGCTGCTTGTTGTAGTCCATGCCGCCGTAGAGTACGACCGTGCGCAAACCGGTAAACTTGTTCAGGCCTTCCGAGTCCTGACCGATCTGCATGGCCAGTTCGCGGGTCGGGGCAATAATCAGCGCACGCGGGGTGCCGTTGCTCTGCTTCTGCAACGGGTTGTTGAGGCAGTGGTTGATGATCGAGATCAAAAACGCGGCGGTTTTCCCGGTACCCGTCTGGGCGCGACCGGCCATATCCTTGCCTTTCAGCGTTCCGGGCAAAATTTCGCCCTGAATCGGGGTGGCATATTGCCAGCCCAACTCATGGATGCTGCGCATCAGGCGGGGATGAAGATCCAGATCATGAAAACGGATCTTTCCTTCTTCAGGTTCAATGGCGAACTCAGAAGCGTCCCATGGAGTCTCTTCGGCTCTGGGCTTCGACGCCTGTTTCGGAAGCGGTTTAAACTGATTGTCTTCCGGGCGTGGCTTACGCTCGCCCTGCGGACGGGAGTTCCGCTCCCTGTCGGGACGTGGCCTTCGGCCTTCTTCTCTCTGAGGCTTTTCGGAACCAGCCGGTCCTTTCCTCCGCTGACGAAGCCGACGTTCATACGCCAGACGACGATCCTCTTCTTCCGGGCGGAATTCTTTCATCCGCGCCTGCTCTTCTGCAGTCAGAACGAGAGGCTGGTTGTCCGGTTTTCTCCTGCGAGGAGGACGACTCTGATCGCCTTGTCCATCGCCTTGCGGCTTGCGGCGCTGTTGCGACGGCGTGTTTTTCTTTTTCCCGCCGCCCGGAGTCCACTCTTCCTGAGGGGGCTTGCGGCGCGGCTTGTTCTTGAACGAGGACGATGGTTTCTGTTGTTTTGCGGCTTCCTGTTGTTTCGGTTCGTCCTTCTTGCCGAACACGGAAGCGATCTTCTTAATTAAGCTCAATGTTTTTCCTTTCGCACCCTGAAAGGATGGAAGGATGGATTGTGGATGTCTTCTTGTTTAAAAAATCAGGGGGTCTGTCCCGTGGGTTGAAAATTCAATATTCCAAAAATCCATTCTTCCATCATCATTCGGATGATGCGTTTAATATTTCCTGTATCCATTCGCAGGCCATGCCTTGTGCATTTCCTTCGTTGACGTACTCGTCGAACGCAGCCTGCGCTTCAGTTTCTCCCGTCGGCCCTGTCATTACGGCCATGGGAACGGGCTCGGCGGTATGCCCCTTGAGGGCCACCGGCGTACGATGGTCGGTGCACAGCAGCAGTGTGTAGGGCTCGCCCGCGTCTTCCAACCATTGGAAAACCGGCGCGACTACCCGCAAATCGAACTCTTCGATCGCCTGCGTCTTTTTCTGTGCGTCACCCATGTGCCCGCATTCATCCGGCGCTTCGATGTGGACGAAAACAAAATCTTCCCGTTCCAGTATTTCGAGCGCCGCGTCCACTTTGCCCTGGTAGTTCGTATCCAGGAAGCCGGTCGCACCGACAACGTCGGGTGCTTCCAAACCGGCCAGTTTTGCAATCCCTTTCAGCAGGTCCACCGCGGAGATCACTCCGCCGCCCAGACCGTATAGGGATTCGTATGTCTCCAGCTGCATGGCATATCCCTGCCCCCACAGCCAGATTTGCGTTGCGGGCTTTTTCCCCTCCGCAATTCGCTTTTGATTCACCGGATGATCCGCAAACACCGCTTTCGACAATTCCATCAGTTCGCGTATTTCATCCTGCCGATCTCCTGCCGGAAGGTTTCCTTCCACCGGCTTGTCCGAGATCTCATGCGGCGGTATGCACTCGCATGTCGCCGGGCCGCCATTCCAAATCAGCAGATGGCGGTATTGAACACCGGGATGGAAGGTCAGTCCTTCGTGTCCCAGCTTTTCCTGAAGCGAGCCTACCAGCACCCGCCCCTCTTCCGTGGTAATATGCCCGGCGGAATAATCATCCATCACCCCGTCGACCACCGTCACCAGATTGCAGCGAAACGCCACATCTGTCGGTAACATCGGGATTTCCGCCCCGGCGGCCTCGATCGGCGCACGGCCGGTATAGTTCTTTGCCGCGTCGTATCCGAGCAGGGCCATGTTGGCGACATCGCTTCCGGGCGGCATGCCGTCCGGAACCGTTTGCACCAAGCGCGTCTCCCCTGCCGCCGCAATCTTCCGGATCATCGGAATATTCGCCGCCTGTAGAGGCGTTTTGCCGCCGAGCGTATCAACCGGATCGTCGCCCATCCCGTCGCCAACTAAAACCACAACCTTCATTTTCGTATCAAAATTTCCAACTTAATGCGCGCGAATGTCTCTGATAAACCCTTCAAAGGCAATTCTATACCGCATCTAATATTGGGCCTCTAAAGCGGGATATATTACGGCATATACAGCGAGTAGACGTTCACACCCTGGTCATTTTTCCCCGTTATTAGATAGGGGCATCAAGCTGATCGATGCCCACGGTTTCTTCTACGACAGCGTGTTGGTTGTTTCTATCTGCTCAACCAGGCGGGTGGTGATCATGAGTGGTAACAAATACCTGGCGGCGGTCGCGCACACACTGCATAATCCTTAACCTTGCCCAGTAGGAACCTACTACCTATAGCCCTGATGGCCTATCGAAGGGCGAAATAATACCGGGCGCCAATACCAATCCCTACCCCGAACTTTGTCTCAGGTGCGATATCCAGGATGGGAACAATCTCTGTGAACAGCTCGACTGGATTTTCTTTAAAGGTATACGACAGACCGACGGGGACTCGCACTCCTAATCTCGCATCCTCGTCGTTGTTTCCGCTGCCTTTGCCGGCGTTACTGCCCTTGAACTTTATACGTCCGCCAATTCCGTAATAAACAGAAAGTCGGCCAGGCAGTTCTTTGGCCTTTATTAGGTCATAGTTATGCAAAAGATAATCGACATGGAGCTGAAAGGAACTGAAGTCGGCGAATGACCAGGCGGCGGTAGCGTCAATCGCCGTAGTATCGCTGATCCACTTCTTAGCGCTCAGTCCGGTGGGTTCTCCGACCATGATGCCGACACCGAATCCTTCACGAACCTGCTCTTCGGCTGTCCTATTTCTGCCGGGGGTATCCTGCACAGGCTCTTCAGCTCTGCCAATGGCGGTCACAAAACAAATCACGGCCATACATGCCATCATCTTATGTGGTTTATTCATCGGTCAGCCCTCCCGGATCAGATTCCCCAATGTAGGTGTTCGACCCATAGAGAAGCATAAACAGTGCCAATTGGTATCAGCCTTTATAAATTGTCCGGTTGTTTTAACTCCTCTATCGAACTCCTTTACCGGATCGACTTTCTCCCAGCACCACCCATCACAAAGTCACCCTGCCCGCCGAGTGTATTCGCCGGGTATCAACACCCTCGACAAGCGGGATTTTTTTGCTGGATTCATGCCCGTTAACGAAGCGGAGCAACATCAAAACGGTTGATCACTGGAAGGAGACCCCGTGGATAAAAAAGAAGTTGCTTGTTCAAAGCTCCGAACAACCTCTGTTGTCCGGGGCTTGTTATTTCTTCAGCAACTCTTCCAGCGTGATGCCGGAGAAATAGGACGTAAGCAAACGTTCAGCATCATGCCAGACCCGTCTAGACTTCTGGGGAATGCGGACTCGACCGACAAATGCCGTACCCCCCTGTGCCTTGATGATATCCTGCACCGAGATTTTCGATGGATGCTTTGTCAAGTAGAAGCCTCCCTTGAGCCCCCGCTTGCTGCCTACCAGCCCTGCCGTAACAAGCGACTTGGCAATCTGCTCTATATAATCCTTGGAAATCCCTATCCGCTCAGCAATCTTCGACTTCGCAATGGGAAGCTCGAAACTTGCATCTGACAGGCAAAGCATAATCTCCAGCGCATACTGACATCTTCCACGTACCATCCTAATCTCCTGACTGCCGTATCTATGTTGACCAACCGCATATTGATAGCGTCTAGCTGAAATAATGCAACACCCGCAAGCCGAACCACCAAGGGAAGAAGTCCTCTTGCACCCGACTTAGTTACCTCTACATCATTCCCCCGGTTGACCTGCAGCCGATGGTGGAGGGTTGGATTTTCTTTATTTATTTCTTCTCACCACGGTGTCGATCGGGAATGGCGTAGGGAATATAGTTAGAAACGGCCGCTTTATCTTTCATTACATCGTTTGAGTCGCCGTACTCAATAACATGGGTTAGCCCCCCCTCTCCCTTGACATAAATCTTCATATACAATCCAAACACAGATGATTGCCATGTGGGGGCATGCGTTACCAAATACGTTTCCACCGGGATGGTTGAAAATGAATATTCTCCCCCATTGGTCAACGTAAATCCCTTATGAGCTCCTTTGACGATTGTTTTCTTATCTTCCCATCCTTTTTTTGTTCGGAGGCAATTTAAAGAGGATAATATGATATTCGACTCTTTCTACATTTACCTGATCAATCTCTGGCAGCGAAAAACAAACATCAAATACACATTTTTCAAGCTTGGTTGCGGAGACACGCTCAACAACGACACCGTTTTCATACATGTGCGCCATTTCCTTCCATCGCTCTTGAACAGTATTTTTGGCATCAATCTGAAATAGATTGTTGTCCCGTATGAGTTTGTTTAACTGCCACTTCTCTTTGCGGCGACCTCCACTATCTTGGAGCCACCCGTCCGGTCGGCCATTTCCTTCGGCAGGTTGCCGTGTTCGAGGGCGAGTGGATCGCCCTGCTGGCCTGGGGGCCGCCGTGCTACTCCCCTCCAGGATCGCGACGATTGGGTCGGTTGGCATCCGGCCCAGCGTGCGGAGCGCTTGAATGGGGCGACGTGCGCATGAATACACAAACACCGTTTCTCGCGGTTCGCGCTTCCACGACCAAAAACGGCAAAGACGCGGTCATTCCTCTGCATCCTGAAAAGTCCCAGGGAGGGAATGGCGGAGAGGGAGGGATTCGAACCCTCGGTACACCGTTAAGCGCACACACGCTTTCCAAGCGTGCTCTTTAAACCACTCAGACACCTCTCCTGATGCGGGCGGATCGGGAAAGCTACACACTTGCATATCGGAAATCAACCGGGTTTTCGGGGAATTTCCCACAGCCTAAAAATCAGACGAAGCGTGATTCGAGAGCGCGCTGGACGCTCGGCGGAACAAACTGCGACGTGTCGCCGCCAAGCTGGGCGACTTCACGGACGTTGCTGGAGCTGATATAACTGTAGTCCTGCTTCGGCATAAGGAAGATGGTTTCGATCTCGGGCTTGAGCTTGCGGTTGGTCAACGCCATTTGGAATTCATACTCAAAGTCGGAAAAAGCGCGCAAGCCGCGGACAATCATGCGGACCTTGACGGATTCCGCAAAATTAACGAGCAGACCATCGAAACTTTTAATCTCGATCCCTTTCAAGTGGGTGGTGGATTCACGCACCAGTGCCATACGCTCATCAAGGCTGAACAGCGGGTTTTTTCCGGAATTAATTGCCACGGCAATCACCACACGCGGAAAAATGCGCGCGGCGCGCTCGATCACGTCCAAATGTCCCATCGTAATGGGATCGAAGGTTCCTGCGCACACAGCCGCCTGGTTCATGATTTTTCCTCGTTGTTCAGTTTGAGCATCAAAACGCGCGTATCGCCATAGACCCTGTCGCGAAGCAGTTTCCAATTTTTGGAAACCTCGAATGCGTCCGATGAGCGCAACTCGTACACCAGGAGTCCGTCCTCTGTCAAAACTGAATACTCAGCAATGCCTGCAAGCGTCTGCACCATGGCGTCGGGCAGATCGTACGGCGGGTCGGCCAGAATCAGGTCGAACTGCTCCCCGACCTGACCGAGAAACCGGATGGCATCGGCCTTGATGCATCGCGCCGCACCCAGCTCATCATTATCCAGGCTCTGAATGTTTTCCTGCAGATTGCTCCAGACCCCGGTGTTTTGCTCGACAAAAGTTATCGACTCCGCCCCGCGGCTCCACGCCTCCAGACCAAGGCCCCCCGCCCCCGCAAAGAGGTCGAGCACCTTCATGCCCGCGCAACGTCCGCCCAACGACGAAAACATCGCTTCGCGTACCTGCCCTTTTGTGGGCCGTACCTCCTGTTTCGGCACGGTGAACCGACGGTTTCGCAACACTCCACTTGTTATTCTCATGCATCTATTCTACCCAAAAGTCCCCATTATTCAAATGATGCCGATCTCACATCTGTACTCACGATCGTGAGTTTGGATGTGACATCCATTCCGTTTGCGGTATCTTTCAAGTATGACATGGAAAAGCTTTCACCACCCCGACATCTCGTTGCCTGTCGTTCGGCGCAGGGTTTCCGAAGAACTCATCATGCTTCTATCCGGAACTGCCGCTATGGTGATTTCAAGAGGCGCGAGCGAACTATATGGCCATTGCTACCCTTCCCGCCGTGCGTACCATGCCTCTGTTGCGCGCTTGAAGAATAAGGGTTTTGTGACGCACTCCAAGACCGATGGCTCGCTCCCGTCCATCACGCTCACCGCCGAGGGCGAAGCCCAACTCCCCGCATATTGCAATCCCGAACGGCCATGGCAACCAATCGGTGGTGCGAGAGGCGTGGAACTTCAATAAAATCGACCGCATTCACGAACTCTATATCCAGTATGCCCATGAAAATCTTTCCCTACTCGAAAGCACGGGTATTCCCGAGCACAAGCTGATACAACTCCTGCGGATCGACAACTTGGCCTATGCGCAAGCTATGTCATTAGACCCCCTGTTACCGCATGAGCTACTCCCCCGGAGCTATCAAGGAAAACGCGTCGCCGAACTCCACCGGAAATTGATCCAGACCGTCACCGAACATCTATAGCTAATCCTATACTTGTTTCCTTCCTTTCGCCGTTCATAAGCGTGACCCTCTGCGCGGGTATTATCCGGTCGGCAAAGGTTGCAAGTACGAATTCAGGCCCACCCTCGACAAAAAGCCGGTGATGTGGTAGCACCTGTTCCTGTTTAAGGAATTGATACTTGTTTATGACACAAAACCTACAACATAGAGACACATTGAAGACCGCAAAGCGGATCGTCGTGAAGGCCGGCAGCAAGGTGCTGGTGCAAAGCACCGGACGGCCGGATTCACGACGACTGAAGTTATTGGTCGATGAGTTAGCGCAGTTTCAGAATAATGGCGGCGAAGTAGCATTTGTTTCGTCCGGAGCGATCGCTACCGGGCTGGAAGCCCTGGGCATGAAAACGCGGCCTACGGCCATACCCGACCTGCAGATGGCGGCAGCCGTAGGGCAAACCCGCCTCATGAGCCTCTACGACCATCTGTTTGGGGAAAACAAGTGCAATATTGGTCAGGTCCTGTTGACGCACGATGCGCTGAAGCATCGCGAGCGGCACCTGAATGCCCGCAACACGCTGCTGAACCTGATTGCCAACCGTATTGTTCCGGTCATCAACGAAAATGATGCCGTCTCCACCGAAGAAATCCAGTTTGGCGATAACGATGTGCTTGCCGCCCTCGTGGCGATCCTGATCGATGCCGACGCACTGATCCTGCTCAGTTCGACCGATGGATTGCGCGAGCCCGCCGGTAATGGAAAGACGCGGCGTGTCTCTTATATAGAGGAAGTAGATGATGATGTGCTCGGACTTGTGGCCGATAAGCAGGACACCCTTTCGGCCGGGGGCATGGCCTCCAAGCTGGAATCGGCGCAGATCGCCGCACACAACGGCATTCCAGTCGTGATTGCCAACGGCCGCAAGACCGGCGTGTTGACGCGGATTTTCCAAGGCCGGGACGAGGGAACGCTACTGTTTCCCAAATCCGGAAATATTTCAAAACGCAAGCGCTGGATCGCCTTCTTCAACCGGGCGGAAGGGCATCTTGTTATCGATGACGGTGCGGTCGCCGCGCTCGGCATGGGCAAAAGCCTGCTCCCCGTTGGCATCAAGACCATTGAAGGAGCCTTCAAGGTCGGGGCAATGGTCAATATCCAGACCGTAGGCGGCGTACCTATCGCGCGCGGTCTCGTGGAATATTCAAGCGATGACATCGATAGCATCAAGGGGAAGAAAACCTCCGGTACAACCGGGGAAGTGATCCACTGCGATAACATGGTGGTGCTCTAGACAAGGGGGAACAGATGGACGTTAAGGAACAGGTACTCAAAATCGGTGCAGATGCGCTCGCCGCCAGCCGCGAGCTCGCCAGACTTTCAACCCGCAAGAAAAACGCCATACTCGAAGCGATGGCCGAAGAGCTCGATGCGCAGCGCGGTTTCATCCAGGCGGAAAATACGAAAGATCTTACCGCCGGGAAGGTAAACGGCCTCAGCGCCGCCATGCTCGATCGCCTCGAACTGACCGATGCACGCATCGATGGTATGATCAAGGGCTTGCGCGATGTCGCGGTGTTGAATGATCCGGTCGGCGACGAAATCAGCACGTGGAACCGTCCGAATGGACTGGAAATCAAAAAAGTACGCGTCCCCATCGGCGTGATTGGCATTATTTTCGAGTCGCGCCCCAATGTAACCTGTGATGCGGCGGCTCTCTGCTTTAAAACCTCCAATGCTGTGATTTTGCGCGGAGGAAAGGAAGCCATTCACTCCAACATGGCCATCGCAGGGGCAATGCAAAAGGGCGGCGAAGCCAAGGGCATGCCCGGCGGCGCCATTCAGCTCATCCCTGTCACCGACCGCGAGGCCGTCAAGGTGATGTGCCAGATGACCGAGTATCTCGACCTCATCATACCGCGCGGCGGCGAAGGGTTGATCAAGGCCGTCATGGAAATGTCGCACGTTCCGGTGATCAAGCACTATAAGGGCGTCTGCCACACCTATGTCGATGCTGCCGCCGATCTTGATATGGCATGGAAGATTGCTGAAAACGCGAAGTGTCAACGTCCGGGGGTCTGCAATGCTATGGAGACGCTGTTGGTACACAAGGACATCGCCGAGGCTTTCCTTCCGAAAATGGGCGAAACACTCGAAGCGCGCGGCGTCGAGATTCGCGGCGACGAGACCGCTTGCAAACTCATCCCCAAGGCAATCCCCGCGACGGAGGCCGATTGGTACGAGGAATACCTTGAAATGATCCTCGCTATACGGGTCATCGACGATGTCGATACGGCGATCAGCCATATCAATCAATATGGCTCCAGCCATTCTGACGCCATCGTGACACAGGATGCGAAGGCTGAAAAAGCCTTTCTGGCCGAGGTGGATTCCTCCTCGGTCTACGTGAATGCATCAACCCGCTTCTCCGACGGAGCGGAGTTTGGCATGGGGGCCGAAATCGGCATCAGCACCGATAAGCTGCATGCGCGCGGGCCGATGGGGCTTGAGGAGCTCACCACCTATAAATTCGTTATTGCGGGTAAAGGCCAGATCCGCGAATAGAAACATAAAGAAAGTGGAAATTTCCACTTGCCACCCCTCGCGAAATGAATACTATGTCGCTTCCTTTTACGGGGGTGTAGCTCAATTGGTTAGAGCGCCAGCCTGTCACGCTGGAGGTTGCGAGGTCGAGTCTCGTCACTCTCGCCATCTTTAATGTGGTGTTCCCAAGGGTTTGCGAAAGCAAGCCCTTTTTTCTTTTCCACCTTGTACGCCAAACTACGTCGGATACTACGGGTTTGGCCGTTTGATTCGTCCGCTTTGTATAAGAGCGGTGCATATCGTAACGCAAGATGGAGAAACCAAATGGCATTGGAAATACAAAAGAATAAAGATGGATCGCTGCGATCCAAGTGGTGGTACGGACGCTTCGAGGCAAACGGGAAGAAAAAGGTTGTTAATCTGGGAGTACCGATCAAGGGCAAGATACCGAAGAGCCTGCGGCAACTGGGGAATCCGTTGTTTGAACGCTCAAGAGCACAAGCCCAGGTGAAGTTGGAGGAGATGGTGCGCGAGGCACACAGCCACAAGGCTGCGGAAAAGCACCTGCAAGACCTCTACGAGCTGAAGGCGGGCGATGCGTTGCAGAACGCCCCTCTGACAGAGCTGGAAATGATTTGGGACAACCTTCCCTTTAAGAAGCCG
>JAUVCG010000091.1 GCA_030595785.1 Kiritimatiellales bacterium
GCTGGCCTGGGGGCCGCCGTGCTGCTCCCTCCAGGATCGCGACGATTGGGTCGGTTGGCATCCGGCCCAGCGTGCGGAGCGCTTGAATCTCGTTGTCCAGAACCGGCGCTTGAGGTAGTGCTCGAGCAGAACATGGGATGAGGGTTTCGCACTCATGCGCCCACCTCCTGCCCGAGCAGGCGGCCATAGTCGGAAACGTCCACACTCTCCACATTGACCAAGCGGAGATGTTCCCGCCCATCCAGGTTGAACAGCGTGTGCCGCCGCTCCGGCCTTGGGGAGAGGAACTGGGCAATGGCATCCCGGGTTGATGCGCCACAGCGCAGTCCCGCCGCCCGCCGCACTTTTCAACCGGCGTTTACACCCCTGTTCTGAGTGGAATACGTAGGTAGCTGTTGTAGTTGCCTCGGATACGCAGAATACAAACAAGGAGAGAAACAAATGAAAAAAACAACAATGATGGTTGCCGTTATGGCGGGGCTGACGCTGGGAGCTTCCGCTGGGCTCTTGGAATACTGGGAGATGAACGACGCCAACGGGACGGAGCTGAATGGCGTCGCAAATTCCGGTTCCCTCAATAGCGAGTGGAACTATGGTGGTGCAAGCATGGCAACGGACGGCAGTGGTAGTTTTGTCCTTGCTGGCGATGGCAACACCACCACGCGCAAGCTGCCGAAAAAAGGCTCGGTTAACGCCGAGCCAACTGGTGTTGAAGATATCTATGCCACCCCGTTGCTGGGTAGCGATACCTACACGCTAGAGATGACCCTTTCGGCTTGGGATTTGACAGGCGCCACTGTAGGGGATTCCGTGAACTTTAAAGCAATGGATGCGGCCGGAGTAATGGTTGCTCTGCTTAATTTGGAGAAGGACTCCGATACAACGGCTCGGCTCCGGTGGGCCGCCGCGAATACAAAATATCGCAACTACGCGGTTGGCCTGACCGGGAGCGCGACCAAAATATCGGTTGATTTTAACATGGCGGATGGTACGTCTGAGTATTTTCTTGACGACGTCAGCCAGTATACTTTTGACACTCTGAATTATGCTGGAAACATCGGAGGGTTGCTCTTCACCAAGGGGGGTACACAGGATGTTAATTGGAGCACCGCCGCATCGTCGGTCAGCATTGACTCGATGGGTTTAAGTGTGATTCCGGAGCCGGCGGCCCTCGGCCTGATGGGTATCGCTGGACTGGGCATGCTCGTAGCACGCCGCATCGCTCGCCGCTAGTTCTTTCAGCAGTTAGCTGCGACATCGAAAAGAGTCCGCTTCGGCGGGCTCTTTTTGCTTTTGCCGCGATCGGGTCATGAACTCTTTCTAAAGATGGGAAAATAGATTGTTATATATCTTTCCATCGGTTGCGTTTTTGATACTATATCAATGTTGACAAAAACGGTGATTATAAATAGAAGCAATGATCTGCAAACGGAGTCGATAGTATGAAAGCATTGGAAGCCACGCCCCATAAATACCAGGAAATCTGCGATAACATTCTTGCGCGGATCGAAAGCGGCGAGCTGGTTCCGGGCACGCGTCTGCCGGGGGTGCGTGCGCTGGGCGAGCAGTATGGCTGCAACTACCATACCGTCCGCCATGCCTTCGAAACCCTGGCCGAGCGGGGTTATGTTGAACTCAAGCGCGGCAGCGGTACTTTCGTGACCGAACGGGCGGGTGATTTCAAGAAACGCAAGGTTTCGGCCGACAAGGTGTTGCGCACAACGGACAAGGTCGGGGTCTTGCTTCCGCTCAGACGATGGGGGCACTATGTCACCAGTCTCATTGATCAATTGCACCATTCCGCGGAAGCGCAAAAAATCCATCTGAATATTCGCACGGTGACCGAGATTGACATCAACTCCGCCGCGCTGGCCCGCGAATTTATGGAACAGGACTGCTGTGCCGTAATTTTGCCGTGGATCGGGGAGGATCAGAATCTGGGCAACCTTCACGATTTCGTGCGTGCGAGTGAACTGCCGGTGGTTACGCCCAACCCCGTGCATGGGTTGGAAAACAACTGCTACCGCGATCCGCGCGTGGATCTGGACACGTACCATTCCGGAACCTATCTCCAATGTCACTATTTCCAGAAACTGGGCTTCAAGAATATTGCCCTGCTCGGCCCGTCCGCCGAAACTGCGGAATATTTCGAGCGCAAACTGCTCCAATATAGCCGCTGGATCGACCGCGAAAACCTGCCCAACCTGATTGGATTGGTGGATGAATCCCGTCAGGACTACGACCGGATCATTAAGCGCTGGAGCCCGATGAAGGGCGATCTGGCTGTTATTGCCTACCACGACGAGATGGCGTTGGATTTCATGGGTGCCTGTAGTCGGAATGAGATTTCCATTCCCTCCGATTTCGCGGTACTGGGTCACAACAACAATCCGAACGGCCTGCGGGCCGATCCTCCGTTGAGTACCATGCTTTGCCCCTACGACTATATCGCCGATGGCATGATTGCACACGCACTTGCGCTCACGCGCAGCTCGTCGGCACAGTTGGGCGGGCAGGAGCCGCAGGCCTTCTATATCCGCGAATCCTGCGGCGGCCGACTGCGCCTGGGCAACGCGATAGACGAAATGGTTGCTTCCCTTCTTGCTGACTTCTTCAGGAAATAGCTTCGTTTTTTCAACCCGGGGAAACTTCCAGTGGTTGGATTTCGCTTTTTTTAATGAACCTATCCAGGCGAAGGCACTCCAATACCGTGTTCTTGAATAAATCACACATCATGGATTGACATGCCTGTAGTAATGATATATATGTGTTCTATATAAAAAAGATACCAAGTGGAGTGTGCCGAATGAAAAGGTGAGTATTGTCGGCATGCTGTTCGGTTCTGGGCATGGCTGCCCGGGCGGACATTTCGATAGACCGTGTGGGCTCGGCCGTTTGGAATGTGCCAGCTGTTCTAAAGTCGAACGGGGTCAATATGGATCTTTCGTGGGGCGACTATCTGGGATTCGAGGCCTCCACGCTTTATAGCAATACAAACCTGCTGGATGCGGCATGGACGTTGGAATCCACGGGTGGAACCAACAACACCTTGCTGTGTCCACGGAAGGACAAGAGTTTTTCAAGGCGGAACCGGGGAACCTCCAGCCCGAAAGTTGAACATAAACCATGCAATTAACACGGCAGAACAAGAAGGACAGTGAAATGAAAAGAATATTTAAAATGGCGATGGTTCTTTGGCTGGGCGCTTTCTGTGCTCAGGGCGGTATTGTGGTGGATACGCAAACGCATTCCAGTTATTCCCCTGTGACGAGCACCTTTGCGACGTTTGATGTTGAGGCCGGAGATGTGGTGGTTCTGGTGGGATCCGGGAACAATACCCAGGTGCAGGATTCATTGACGACGTCGAACATAACGTGGACCGCGACAGACGTGGCTGTTGGCGGTGGTGCCCGTACCCTCCTGTATTATGCGGAGATCACAGCGAATGGAACGGTTGACTGGGGGTCGACTCCGGTTTGGCCGGTCATATCGTTTTTGGAGCTTATCATCTGAGTTCCGATGCGGGCGGATCCATTTTGTTTCTTGATTCGACCACGGCGGCACTCACTGCAGGTACCGACCTGACGATGACCCTTGATTTTGGCGGCTCCACCGAATCGGGCGTATATTTCGAGGCACTTTCCTGCTATAATGTCTGGGATACCTATCCGGTTCCGACGGATGCAAATCGGGGTGATAAGTTCATGGTTGCGCAGGGATCCTTTTCGGAGGTGACCGGGTTGTCGAATGCCTATGCCGTTACTGACGATGGATCCAACAACAGGAGTTTAGTAGGATTGGCGTTTCGCGAAGAGAGTTGGACGGGCGGGAATCGCGCTCCGGAATTCAACAGCAATCCTGTGGTTGCCGCTCATGCAGCGACGAACAGCGCCTATAGCGATAGCTTGGTCAACTATGCTTCCGATGCGGATGACGATCCGATGACCTTCTGGAAAACAGGAGGCCCGGCTTGGTTGCATGTGGAAACCAATGGCGCACTGACGGGCACGGCTCCGAGTACGCCCGGCCTCAACAGTTGGCCAGTACAGGTGGCCGACGACAACGGGGGCACCAACGCGGCAACTCTTGAGATCATCGTGGTGGCTTCGGATTTCTATGCGGTACCGCTCACCTCGTCGAACATTTATGTGCAGGGTGCCCAGTTTGTAAATATTGATGGCAACGGCATGAATTTCCATCGCTTCGATTCCGGGATCCTGAGCGGTGCAACGGCGGTGAACTTGAACGAGGTAAAGGCAAAAACAACGACGGGTGCGAAGCTTTCCTTCTACACGCGCAGCGACACCGTAAAGCTTTATTTTGATTACATTCCCGGCGACGAAAACCGGAACTCCCGCTTCGGGATCTATCAAAACGGAACGCAGGTGGATACACCTTACTTCAGCAACACCGAAACCAATATTGTGATTACACTCATCAGTCAAAGCGCTCCCGGCGAGCTCGATCGCCATGACGTGGTTCTACCGAACTGGTCCAATCCCATTCTCTCCCGAATGGAAGTGAAAACCGGCGAGGTATTGGAAGCCGGCAACCCCTATCCCCACAAGAAAATGGTCGTGTTGGGCGACTCCATCTCCCATGGAACGGGGCAGGGCGCTTCGTATCTGACCTATCCGTATATTGCGGCCGATATGATGGATGTGGAGCTGTTCAACATGGCCGTCGGCGGCGCTAAAATCGCGCCGGAGGTCGCCGATCTGCTTCAGCACTTTGATCCGGTGGATACCATCTGGATTCTTGCCGGCTATAACAACTGGCAGGGCGGAAGCGAGGACATCGCAACGATCACCAACTCGTATGAAACGTTGCTGGCCACTGTGCGTGCTCACCAGCCCGACGCCGAGGTGTTTTGCTGTACGCTCACCGCAACAACCAATATCGATGACCTCGAAAGTGGCGTCACCGCCGTAGAAGTCCGGCAGGGCGTAAGCGATGTGGTCAACGCCCGGATCGCCGCAGGCGATACCCGCCTTCATCTTGTGGATGGTCTTTCGATTTCCACTTCAGGCGATCTTAACGACGCAGTTCATTTCTCGGAAGAGGGCGCGGCGAATGTTGCAACAAACGTGGTGGCCATCATGGACCCAATCGTCAACCCCGTCCCGCCTACCCCGCAGAACGGAACCAATATTCTCTTTATCGCGATCGATGATATGAACCCTATCCTAGGCTGTTATGGAAATACGCAGATCATCAGCCCGCACATGGATTCGCTGGCGGCTTCCGGCGTAACGTTCCTGAACGCCCATTGCCAGTGGTCGGTATGCGGGCCGTCGCGCGCCAGTCTGTCCGCCGGCCTCATGCCGGAAGAAACCGGTGTGCTGGGATTCAGGAAAATGCGCGGGGATGCGGTTAATCCCGACCGTGTCAATACCGTGGTTCGCCCGAACGTGGTCACGCTCCAGCAATATTTCCGCTACAACGGCTACCGGACGGCCGCCACCGGAAAAATCAACGACTACCGTTGCGTCGGCACGCTGGATACGGTTACGGGTAAAGTGGCCGAAGACGGCGCCGTCGTGGATGATCCGCCCTCATGGGGCGATCCGGTCGACCCGAACAATCTGCCTTCGGACTTTTTCTCCAACTCCGCCTATGTGCAAGCGGCTGGTGGGGTTTCCGGCGACGGCAACTCGACGACGGCAATCGATCTGCCGGATTCCGACTTTGTGGATGGAAAGATCTGCGATGAGGGCATCACGCTGTTGCAGAACCTTTCCACTAACGACACCCAGTTTTTCCTCGGCGTCGGGTTCAAGAAACCGCATCTGGCGTTTATTGCGCCGCAGCAATACTGGGATGACTACCAGCGGGACGACTTCAGCATCGCCCCCTTCCAGGATCATCCGTTGCACGAGGTTTCCTATACCTGGAACTATGCCAAGGAATTGAGGGGATATCCCGATATTCCCACCGATCCGGCTCCGATTCCGGAGGCCAAGCAGTTGGAGTTGATCCATGGATACTATGCCTGCATTTCCTTTATAGATGCGCAGGTCGGTCGCCTGCCCGACGAACTGGAAACACTGGGGCTGCACACCAATACCATCGTAGTGCTGTGGGGCGACCATGGCTTCCATCTGGGCGACCACGAGGAGTGGGCCAAGCACACCAACCTTGAACAGGCCACTCACGTCCTGCTGATCATCCATACCCCATTTTCAGGACAGTCCAGAGTGAAGACCAAAACGCCCGTGGCTCTCATGGATCTTTATCCAACGCTGTGCGAGATGGCTGGATTGCCGATTCCCGAACAGCCGCTATACCAAAACGAAGACCCCTTCGATCCGGCCTCCGGCCGCAGCCTCAAGGGCAAGAGCCTTGCGGGTGTGGTGAACGGAACCGACGACTCCGTTCGTACGGGTGCGGTCAACCTGTTTAGAAGAGGACCCTATGGCTATGCCTACCGGACGGATCGCTGCCGCTATACCGAGTGGGTCTCGGGCGGTGTGGTGGTGGCCCGCGAGCTCTACGACTATGAGCTCGATCCGATGGAAACCGTCAACCTTGCCGGTGAGCCGGGATACGACGCGCTGATGGTTCAATATTCCGTTTCCATGCGCGAGGAATTCGACCAGTTCAAGCTCGACGCCGATGATTTGGCTGCGCCCCTTTTGCAGAATTCTCCTGTATACGATACGACGGCCGGCAATCTTTCACTTGCAGGGTTGGGCATATCCGGCAACGAGGTTTCCTGGCCGGATGCGACGGGGGTGTCCTACAACCTGATGTCCAAAACGAATCTGTTGGATGCATCCTGGAGCACAAACCAGACGGGACTTTCCAGCAGCCCTGTCGTCGTGCCGCAGACGGAATGGCAGGAGTTCTATCAGGTGCATGTTGCCAACTAATTTCGAGGGGGAGGAATATGAGGTTTAGAAGTCGTTCCGACGGATCTCCAGCAGGGGTTTGTCCAGATCAAAGTGAGCAACTGATGAAAAGGGGTTTATTCAAATACGTTGTCCTAACCTTCGTTCTTTCCGGTGCGGCGGCTTCGGCGGGCGTGGTGGTGCAGGAGTTCCAGCAACAAAGTATGAGTGCTTCGGTATTGACTAACGATTATACCCTGTCTGTGCAGGCCGGAGATGCGGTTACAAACGCAATGGCCTTGGAGTGTGTCTCAAGTCGGTACGCGTCGATTACACCGCTTTCCAGTACGAAAGTACTATTCCAACGATTCACCGGCAAAGCGCTATCTCGGGCACATCGCAAATGTTACTGGAACCAGCTTGAGCTCCAGCTACAGCCTCTCCCTGGAAACCACGATTGGCGGGGTGGGCCTGTTGTTTTCGGAGCTTAGCGCCTCGCCGCAGCCCCCAAGCTTTAAAAGCGATCCCGTGGTGGAGGGCGTCGCGGTTCAGGATCAGGTCTTTGCCGGAACGCTGGCCGACAACGCTTCCGACCCGAACGGAGATACGATGTTCTTCTCAAAAACCAATGGTCCGGCGTGGTTGTCGGTGGCGGCGAACGGTGACCTTTCGGGAACCCCGCTGATTGGTGACGTTGGAACCAATACGTGGACGGTTTTCGTGACCGATGGTATCAGTGGAACCAATAGTGCCAGCTTGCAAATCAACGTGCTGTCCGGCCTGCCGGATCCGCAAACCAGCCAGACCAATATTGTTCTGATTGTAATCGACGATCTGGGCTGGATGGATCTTTCCATTCAGGGTTCGGAATTCTACGAGACCCCGCGGATCGATGACTTGGCGCAGAACGGTATGCGCTTCACGCAAGGCTATGCCTCGCATCCGCGCTGCCTGCCATCGCGCTATGGCCTGATGACCGGCCGCTTTCCCGGGGCCAGCGCCGTGCCGGCTGATCCTCCTGATTTGATTGATGAAGAGGTCGCCATCGGCGAAGCCTTGCAGCCTGCGGGGTATGAAACCTTTTTCGCTGGCAAGTGGCATATCTCGCACGACGATGCCCTCCTGCCTCAGCGTCAGGGATTTGATATTAACATTACCGGAGGAGCGGCGGGTGCCCCGCCGACCTACTTCTTCCCGTATAAAAACCCGGGCGAACCGGATCCGAGTAATGAGCTGACTGCATCGCTGTTTCTCGACAACACCACGCCGGTCGGCGGAATGGTGACCGACCGGATTACAAAGATCTGTGACGTCCCAGCCGAAGCGAAGCGCAGATAATTTCCGAAGGAAATAGGGCTGAAAGCCCGGTTCAAATCATGCGGTACTTCCCTGCACGCTACCTATTCAAAAAAACATCGGTTGTCCGCCGTG